>JADHXD010000020.1 GCA_016783145.1 Anaerolineae bacterium | reverse complement strand
CAAGTCGCTGGGCAGAGCGCAGCTTCGGGCGGCGGCAGCGGCGTGCAGCATGGCGTGTTCCCGTATGCCCAGATCCACGCCCGAGCCGTGCCAGCAGAGCGCACCTCCGGCGGCGACCATCGCCGCGCTCCGCACAAAGCCCACCATGTCCCCTCCGAGGTTGAAATAGTCGCAGGCCTCGGCTGCGAGCGCCCGCAGCACATCGCGCGGATCGCTCAGGTGCAGGGCCAGCGGCACGTCGATGGCCGCGCGTATCTGACGGTACGCCTCCAGGTTCCACTGTGGCACCGGGCTCTCATACATGGCGACGTTGGGATAGCGCTCCAGCCTGCGGGCCAGCGCGATGGCCTCCACAGGCCGGTAGAAGCGCTCGTTGGGGTCGATGGTGACCCTGAAATCCGTCCCGGCAGCATCCAGAATAGCCTGGATGCGCGCCTCCCACGGATCGTCGATGGCACACTTCATCTTGATCCCGCGAAAGCCCCGCTCTGCTCCCAGGCGCGCGTTGCCCGCCGCATCCTCCGGCATCTGCTGGCCGATCCAGTAGTCGACCTGGACGCGATCGCGGGCCGCGCCCCCCAGCAGCCAGTGAACCGGCACCCCCAGTGCCCGGCCAACCAGGTCGTACACTGCCATCTCGAACGCGTCATAGGCAGGCGAGCCGCGGCTCGGGCCAGAGAGGCCTTCGTACTCGCCGCGCGAGCCGTGGAACCGTTCCTCGGCCTGCACGAGGGGCAGGTCCTGAAGTGGAAGTCTCAGCGGATCGCGGTCGACGAGCGCCAGGGCGCCCTGCTCGACCGCCTCCCGCGGGCAGCCACGCATCGTTTCCCCCAGACCATACAGGCCGTCATCCGTGCGCAGACGGAGGATGTGCTTGGGTACCTGAGGCCACGAGGGAACGCCGAACTCGGGGCTGTTCACCCGGCCCGGGAGGACCGGTACGACCACCGTCCAGATGTCTACGTCGATGATGCGCACGTCCCGCTCCTTTCTCCTCCCGCTCGGCGCGTCCCACCGCGCGCCGCGTGATCTGCCAGGCAGTACACCCAACCATACCACATCTCGCCTGGCCTGGCAATTCATCCTGACTCCCAAGGCGGGTGCCCAACCAGGGAGTGACTTGTCCTCCAGCCTCATTTGTGGTAATCTTGTACCGTGTTCACTGAGAGCACGTAGGGCGGCTTTCTTAGCCGCCAAGGTGCCGAGCGCTTGCCGAACGGCCGGTAGGGCGGCTTTCCTAGCCGCCAAGGTGCCGAGCGCTCGCCGAACGGCTAGTAGGGCGGCTTTCTTAGCCGCCGCGAAACCGCAGCACTCAAGCGAAAGGAAGCCAACTTATGAGACCCTTCCAATACCATGCCCCCACTTCCATCCACGAGGCGGTGGCCCTGCTCGCTGACAAAGGGCTGAAGGCACGCCCGCTCGCCGGGGGAACGGATCTCCTCGTGCAACTGCGTGGCGGCGCGTACGACCTGGACCTGATCGTCGATGTCAAGAGGATCCCAGAGCTCACGCGCGTCACCTACGATGCCAGGAACGGGCTGACCGTCGGCGCGGCAGTATCCTGCGCGTGCCTCTGCGAGCACCCTGACGTCGGGGCAGCCTACCCGGCACTGATCGATGCCGCTTCGATCATCGGAGGGACAGCGGTCCAGGGACGAGCCACCCTCGGCGGGAACCTGTGCAACGCGGCGCCGAGCGGCGACTCTATTCCAGCCATGATCGTGCTCGGCGCGACCTGCACCATCGCCGGCCCGAACGGCCGACGCACCCTGCCCGCAGCCGCCTTCTGCGTGGGTCCAGGGCGCACCTGCCTCGAGGTAGGCGAGATTTTGGTTTCCGTACATTTTTCCCCTCCCAGGCCCAACTCGGGCGCTCGCTACCTGCGCTTCATCCCCCGAGGCGAGATGGACATCGCCGTCGCAGGGGCAGGCGCATATCTCGAGCTGAGCGACAATGGCGCCACGATCGCCGACGCACGGATCGCCCTGAGTGCCGTGGCCCCCACTTCCCTTCTCGTCGAGGCTGCCGGGGCTGCGCTGGTCGGTGCAGCGCCGACTGAAGAGGCCTGGGCCGAGGCGGCAGGCCTTGCCCAGGATGCGGCACGCCCGATCGGGGATGTGCGGGGCACGTTGGCCCAGCGCCGTCACCTGGTCGGCGTCCTGGTCCGGCGAGCCCTGCGGGGCGCTGCAGAGCGAGCGGAACGGGCCCGCATAGAAAGGTCTTCCGGAGGGAAGGTCGATGACTGACAAGACACGCGTGCATGCCAGGGTCAATGGCGAGCAGACCGAATTCCTCTGCGAACCGCACCAGAGCTTGCTGGAATGCCTGCGCGACATCCTGGGGCTGACCGGTACCAAGGAAGGGTGCAACGACGGCAACTGCGGCGCGTGCAGCGTGCTGCTTGACGGCCGGTTGGTCAATTCCTGCCTGGTCCTCGGCGTCGAGGTCGAGGGGCACCAGGTCACGACCGTGGAGGGCCTGGCCGATTGGCGTGGACTGCACCCACTCCAGCAGGCGTTCATCGACGAAGATGCCCTGCAGTGTGGGTACTGCACGCCGGGCATCCTGATCGCTGCCAAAGCGCTGCTCGATCGCCATCCAGACCCCTCCGAAGGGCTCATCCGCACGTGGTTGGCAGGGAACCTCTGCCGCTGCACCGGCTACACCAAGATCGTAAGCGCGATCCAGTCCGCCGCCGCGCGGCTGGCGGAGCAGCCCAGGGAGGTAGGCACATGAGCAAGCCCACAGGTCCAGCAGACGACCGCACTACAAAGAATGCGTATGCCGTCATTGGCACTCGCCCTCCCCGCGTCGACGCCGCCGACAAGGTGATGGGCCGCGCGCGCTATGGCCCCGACACGCACTTGCCCGGCCTCCTACACGGCAAGGTGCTGCGCAGCCCGCACGCCCACGCTCGCATTCGTGCCATGGACACCCGCCGGGCGCAGGCACTTCCGGGCGTCCACGCGATCGTGACGGCCGAAGACCTGCCCAGCGGCGAGGGGGACATCGGCCTCACGTACCGCCGCGAGAACACCCTGGCGGGCGACAAGGTGCTCTACGTCGGGCACCCCGTCGCCGCCGTGGCCGCGAGCACCCCGCACATCGCAGAAGAGGCGGCACAGCTCATCGATGTGGACTATGAGGTCCTTCCAGGCGTGACGGATGTCCTGGAGGCCGCCCGGGAGGGAGCGCCTCTGCTGCATCCGGCGCTGCACACTCGCTCACTGGCGGGCACAAGCGAGGAGCCCAGCAACGTCAGCTCGCACTTTCAGCATATCAAGGGCGACCCAACGAGAGGGTTCGCCGAGGCGGATGTGGTTGTCGAGCGCGAATTTCGCACTGCTACCGTGCACCAGGGCTACCTTGAACCTCACGCGACGACCGCGACCTGGAGCGCAGACGGCAGGTTGACCGTCTATGCGACCACGCAGGGCGCATTTGCCTTCCGGGACCACCTGGCTGAGCTGCTGGATCTGCCCATGTCCCGCATCCGCGTCGTGCCCACCGAGGTCGGTGGGGCCTTTGGAGGCAAGAACACCAGCTACCTGGACGTCACCGCTGCCCTGCTGTCGCGCAAGGCGGGCCGGCCAGTCAAGATCGTGATGGGCCGGGCGGAGACCTTTCTTGCCACTGGACCCACACCGGGAACAGCCATCCGCGTCAAGATGGGGGCGACACGGGCCGGCAGGATCACGGCTGCTCAGGCAGAACTGTACTATGAGGCCGGGGCGTATCCCGGTTCGTCCGCCGGTTCGGGGGCCAATGTGCTCTTTGCCCCATATGACATCCCGAACGGGCAGATGGACGGCTATGACGTGGTGGTGAACAAGCCCAGAATGGACTCTTACCGCGCGCCTGGCGCTACTCCGGCGAGCTTTGCCGCGGAATCGGTGATCGACGAGCTGGCTGAAAAGGTAGGGATGGATCCCATCGAGTTCCGGATCCTGAACAGCGTACAAGAGGGCACCAGGCAGATCAATGGTGGCGTGCGCAGCGACGTCCACGCGCTCGAGGTGCTCGAGGCTGCACGCGCGTGCGCTCACTATCAGTCGCCCCTCCCGGGCCCGGGACGTGGGCGCGGCGTCGCTCACGCCAGTTGGGGAAACTGGGGCGCCCAGTCCAGCAGCACGATCAGCGTCAATGCCGACGGGACGGTGGCCCTGCTCACCGGATCGGTGGACGTCACGGGAACGCGCACCAGCTTGGCTATGCAGGCTGCCGAAACGCTCGGGCTCACCCTGGATCAGGTCAAGCCAAGCGTGGGCGACACCGATTCGATCGGCTACACAGAAGTGAGCGCCGGCAGTCGCACGACGATGGCCACCGGCATCTCTGTGGTCAAGGCCGCGCGCGACGTGATCGCCCAGATGAGTCAGCGCGCGGCTCTCCTGTGGGGAGTCTCCGTGGACACGGTGTCCTTTGCCCAGGGTACGTTTGCGACCAGCCAGGACCCTGCTCAGCGGTTGACCTTCAGCGAGTTGGCCGCACAGCTCTCTGAGACAGGAGGGCCGGTCACCGGGGTAGGGAACGTGGACGTCCAAGAGTGGGGCGGCTCGTTCGGCACTCACATCGTCGACGTGGAGGTCGATCTGGAGACGGGCAAGGTGACCATCCTGCGCTACACCGCCGTGCAGGACGTGGGTAGGGCGATCCATCCCACGCAGGTCGAGGGCCAGATGCAGGGCGGCACAGTGCAGGGCATCGGCTGGGCGCTGTACGAGGGGTACGCATACGACGAGGGTGGGCAAATGCTGAACCCCACCCTCCTCGACTACAAGCTGCCCACATCGCTGGACATCCCCTCGATCGAGACGGTGATCGTCGAGATGCCCTATCCCAAGCATCCCTACGGGGTCCGTGGGGTGGGCGAGACGCCGATCGTCCCGCCGCCGGCGGCGCTTGCCAACGCGATCTATCGGGCCACCGGCGCCCGGGTGGGTCAACTGCCGATGACGCCTGCCCGCATCCTGGGTAGTATGGGAGTCATCTAGCGCCCATGGCAAGGGTCCATATCCCATCGCTGATGCGCGACCTGACCCGTGGACAAGAGTGGATCGATGTGCCGGGGTGGACGGTAGGGCAGGTGATCGACGCCCTGGATCGGACGCACCCGGGGATCAGGGGGCGCCTTTGCCAGGGGAATCGCCTCGGCCCTGCTGTCCAGGCTTCGGTGGACGGCAGGATCGCCGTGCGCGGCCTGTCCGAGCCCGTCGGAGAAGAGAGCGAGGTCCTCTTTCTGCCTGCCGTCGCCGGAGGATAGCCCTCCTCGCCCTCCATCCGCGGTCCACCGGCCTCGGCAAGGGACGGTGCCCTATTGACCCACAAGCGCGAGTACACGGTCGAAACCGAATACACCTACGATCGGGCCAGCCCCGCGCGGTGGATCGTCTCACACGCACTGCGATACCCGCACCTGCCAGCCGGCATGGTCCTGCTCGGCATTCTCTCCACCGCGCTGGGTACGCAGGCCCCGGTCGCGCTCGGCCGTGCCTTCGACCACGTCCTCAGCCCCGGGCGGAACGCCCGCACGCTGCTCCTTCTGTCGCTCAGCGTCCTCGGGTTCTGGATGGGCCAGGCTGCGCTGGACGTCATCCACCGGGTCTTCTCTGAGCTCCTGTCCCGGCGGGTCCAGCGCGATGCACGCGAGGAGCTCTTTGTCCACCTTCTCGGCAAGAGCCTGGCTTTCCACAGCCGCCAGCAGGTAGGCGATCTGATGGCGCGGGCAACGGATGATCCGCGCACGCTCAATTACATGTTCAGCCCCACCCTCCGCGGCTTTGTCCTCTGGGTGGCACAGCTCTCGCTCGTCGTGGTCACGATCGGCACCATCCACCCCCACCTTGCTCTTGTTCCACTCGTCTTTGTCATCGCCCTCGCCTGGACGCTGTACAACTATATCCGGCAGTTCGCTCCCATCGCCGAGGCCCAGCGTGCGCAGTTCGGTGTCATGAGCGCCCGCCTGGCCCAGTCCATCTCGGGCATCGAGGTCGTCAAGTCTAGCGTCCAGGAAGGGGCAGAGTGGCGCCGGTTTCGCACGGATGCCAGCCGCTGGCGCGATCTCTACGTCCGCTGGGGCGAGATCCTGGCCCAGCCGCTGCCCCTCCTGGTCTACTATGGGACCCTGGCCTTCGGTTTTGTACATGCGCTGGTCCTGTATGTGCAAGGCATGATCAGCCTAGGAGAGGTCATCGCCCTGATGGGGCTGTTAGGCCAGCTAGAGGCGACGACCGTTTCCGCCGTCGGCATGTTCTCCCTGTTCACGCGGGGCGTCGCCAGTGCCCGCCGCATTCTCGATATGGTCAACGCCGAGACAGAGCTGGATGAGAACCCCGCTGGCGTGGCACGTCCGATGCGTGGCGAGGTTTCCTTTGAGAATGTGAGCTTTGCCTACGACAGCAACCCGGTGCTGTGCGGGATCAGCTTTCGCGCCCACCCTGGGGAGACGATCGCCATCGTCGGGCAGACTGGCTCCGGCAAGACCACGCTTGTCCGGCTGGTCAACCGCATCTACGACGCCTGCGAGGGTCGCGTGCTGGTCGACGGTGTGGACGTGCGTCGCTGGAACCTGACTTCGCTCCGCTCTCAGGTCTCGACCATCGAGCAGGATGTGTTCCTCTTTGCGCGATCGATTGGGGAGAACATCGCCTTTGGCGCCGGCAGAGAGGTGGCCCAGGGCGAGATCGAGCGCTGCGCCCGAGAGGCAGAAGCCGACGAGTTCATCGCTCGCCTGGAGAGGGGCTACGAGACGATCGTCGGCGAGCGGGGCGTGATGCTCTCCGGCGGACAGCGGCAGCGGGTCGCCATCGCTCGCGCGTTTCTCGCGGATCCGCGGATCCTCATCCTCGACGACTCGACCAGTGCCATCGACAGCGCGACGGAGGACCGGATACAGACCGCTATGCGCAGGGTGAATGCGGGGCGCACAACCTTCCTGATCACCCATCGCCTATCCCAGATCCGTCGCGCAGATCGCATCCTAATCCTGCGCCGAGGCGAGCTGCTCGACCAGGGCACTCACGAGGAGCTGATGCAGCGCTGTGCGACCTATCGACGGCTCTTTGCGCGAAAGGCCGCTGAACGACGACCGACGACGGACGACGGACGGCTGTCCACTCCCGCTGAGAGCTGACCGCTGAGAGCTGACCGCTGAAAGCTGACCGCTGACTGCTGACCGCTGACTGCTGACCACTGACCGCTAGCAAAGCCATACCTGGAGGCAAGCTGTGGGCACGATTTGGGGTGGCCTGAGCCGCCAGCAAACCGATCGCACGTACGGCGATTGGGCACTGATCCGCCGGATCGGCGGTTACTTTCGCCCAGAACGGAGGCGGATGTGCCTGGCCACATCGATGATCGTGCTTCACGCGGCGTTCAACACCGCGCGCCCCCTGCTTGTCCGCTGGGGAATCGACGCGGTGGCGGCCCAGCCGTCCCCGCGAGCGATCTCGGCGTTGGCCGTTGCCATCCTGGCCCTGGGCGCCCTGACCTGGACGTCCAATGCCGTGCGGCGGCGCGCAGCGGTGCGCGCCACGGGAAACATCGTCCTCAACGTACGGCTCGATGCGTTCAGGGCGGTTCTCGGCCACGACCTATCCTTCTTTGACGAGAGCGCGACAGGTGGCATGGTCAGCCGGATCACGTCCGATGCCCAGGACCTGTCCGAGGTCGCCTCACTGATCATGGAGCTGACCAGCCAGGTCTTGGTGATCCTGCCCTTGCTGGCCATTCTCCTGGTCATCAACTGGCGATTGACCCTCGTCGTGCTCTCGGCGATCCCGGTGGTGGTCCTGGCAGCCTTGGGCCTGCGCGCGGTTTCCAGGCCGGCCGCCGTCCAGGAACGACAGATGAGGGGCGTCCTCCACGCCAGTGTGGGCGAAGCAGTAGCTGGCATCCCTGTGGCAAAGAACTACCGTCGTGAGGACACGCTTTGGGAAGAGTTCCAGCAGGTCAGCCGGCACGCCTACCGGGTCGAACTCTGGCGAGGGCTCGTCGTGGAAAACATGTTTCCCGCCATCGCCTCCTTGCAAGCGGGCGTCCTCACCCTCATCCTGTACGCTGGTGGGCTGCGCGCCCTCGACGGGGAGATCACCCCGGGAACGTGGTACCTGTTCATCCAGGCGCTCGGTCTATTCATCGAGCCACTGATGAGCATCACTTCCTTCTGGGGCCAGTTCCAGGGTGGGCTCTCGGGGGCGGAACGCGTGTTCGCCCTCATCGACGCCGAGCCCCGGGTGATCCAGGTTGGGCACCAGTCAGTGGGTCCAATCGGGGGCAGGATCGAGTTCCGAAACGTGTCCTTTGCCTACAGGCCGGGTGAAGACGTGCTGTGCGATTTCTCCCTGGTCATCCAGCCCCGGGAGACGGTGGCCTTTGTCGGACACACCGGCGCGGGCAAGTCGAGCCTGGCGCGGCTGATCGCCCGCTTCTACGAGTTCCAGGCCGGGCAGATCCTCGTCGACGGGCAGGACATCCGAACCTTCGATCTCTCCCCATACCGGCGGGAAATCGGGATGGTGCCCCAGGAGCCGTTCCTCTTTTCAGGGACGCTGATGGACAACATCCGCTACGGCGTGCCCAGCGCGACGGATGAGCAGGTGCGAGCGGCAGCGCAGCGCATCGGGGGTGGAGACTGGCTCAACGACCTGGCGTCCGGCATGGAGACCGGCGTCGGCGAGCGAGGGGCGCGCCTGTCGATGGGCCAGCGCCAACTCGTCGCCCTGGCCCGCGTGATGGTCCAGGACCCGGCGATCCTCATCCTCGACGAGGCTACGGCGAGCGTCGATCCTCTGACCGAGGCGCAGATCCAGGAGGGGCTGGAGACGGTCTTCCGCGATCGGACGTCGATCATCATCGCTCATCGCCTATCGACAGTCGAGATCGCGGACCGGATCCTGGTTTTGGCACGCGGGCGGATCATTGAGCAGGGGACACACGAGAATCTGCTCCAGGCGAGGGGTCACTATGCGGACCTCTACAATACCTACTTCCGGCACCAATCCCTGGAATACATCGAGGAGGTGAAGGGACAGTGAAGGCTTTGGTTCTCAAGGGACCGAGACAACTTGTGCGGATGGACATCCCACGGCCGCGGATCCAGGAGGAGCGGCAGGTGCTGATCGAGGTCAGGGCGTGCGGCATCTGTGGCAGCGACCTGCGCTACTGGGCCGGGGAGAATCCCTGGGCGCTGCACACCCTGGGCAGGCACGTGGACAACCCGCCGGACATGATCCTGGGACACGAATTCTCCGGCGTGGTCGTCGAGGTCGGATCGTCGAGGTTCGAGGGCCTGCTTGGCCAGCGCGTCGGCGCGCAGGCCTTTCGCGTGTGCGGCAGATGTGCTCTGTGCACATCGGGGCACGAGAACCTGTGCCGAGACACCGTGCACATCGGCCATGCGCAGGGCTGGGGAGAGATGGACTACTATCCCGGCGCGTACGCCGAGTACTGCCTCGCCTGGGCCGATCTGCTGCACCCCATGGCAGATCACGTGTCGTTCGAGGAAGAGGCGCTGCGCGACATCTTGGGAGTGGCCGTGCACGCGGTCGGCCGGGCGGCGATCCCTGCCGGTGGACGCGTGCTGTGCATCGGAGGCGGGCCGGCAGGGCTGTGCATCGCCCAGGTGGCACGGGCAGAGGGGGCAGGTGCGGTCTACATCTCGGACCCCTCGCCGCTGGCCCGGAGCATCGTCGCCCGGTTCAGCGAGTTTGTCTCCATCGATCCGGCAGCACAGGAACTCGAGAGCGCACTCGGAGACGTCCGCTTTGCGGCGGTCTTTGACTCGGTAGGCAGCCCAGGTACGATGGGCCAGGCCCTGCGCCTGCTGGCAGAGTCGGGCACGTACGTCAACCTGGCGGTCCACGACACGCCTGTGACGTTGAGCCCACTGGCGCTCGGTTCAGAAAGGACGATCACCACCTCATCCAACGCGTACTATCGTGACGAGGTCAGGGCCCACGAATTGATCGCCTCTCGAGCAGTAGACCTGCGTCCGATGATCACCCACCGCTTCGGGCTGGACGGGTACCAGCAGGCGTTCGACCTGCTGCTGCGCGTCCCCAAGGAGGCCTACAAGGTGGTCTTTGTGAGTGGTTCGGAACATCCCTATTCTGACTGAGGAGGGTACACATGGCAACCTATCACCTGGAACCCGAGATCTACTACTATACCTATGCCGCCCACAAGCCCGCGCTGCGGGTGCACAGCGGCGACACGGTGATCGCGGAGACACGCGACGCCTTTGGCCTGGACAGCCGGCGAGAGCCGCTCCCGGACCACATGAAGCAGCGAGTGCCTGGTACGGTGCTGCAGGAGTCAAATCCCGTGGTCGGCCCGATCTATGTGGAGGGCGCGGAGCCGGGCGACCTGCTGGCGATCCACATCCAGCGTATCCGCCTGACGCGGGACGTGGCGCTCAGCAAGCAGAACACCAACTTTGGCAGCCTGACCGGAGAGGGACCCGGGCGCATCCTGCTCTACAACGATCCCATACCGACGATCTGGTACGAGTGGCAGCTCGACCGGGACCGGCAGGTCGGCACCCTGGACCTGCCCGGCAGCCGGCTGGGGCGCGCCGAAGTACCCCTGAAGCCGTTCATTGGATCCATTGGGGTTGCCCCCCGCGCCGGGCGCGTCGAGATCACGCTCACGCCGGGCGAGTATGGGGGCAATATGGACTATATGGAGACCTGCGAGGGGACAACGCTCTACCTGCCGGTGTGGGCGACCGGGGCCTACCTGTCGTTCGGCGATGTGCACGCTGTGCAGGGCGACGGTGAGGTCAACGGGACTGCCCTGGAGGTGCCCGCCGAGGTCACGCTCACCCTGGAGGTACTCCACGATCGCCAGGCGGATTGGCCCCGGCTGGAAGATGACACGCACATCATGGTCGCCGGCAGCACCCGCCCGCTGATGGACTGCGTCCGGCTGGCACAGATGGAGCTCTTGAACTGGCTGGCCCGCGAGCACGGCTTTCAGCGTGAGGAGGCGTGGCAACTGATGGGGCAGGTCAGCAGCATGCGCATCGGCAACGTGGTGGACCCGTGCTACACTGTGGTCGCCAGGTTCCCCAAGCGTTACCTGCCCTGAGCGTCCCACCCACACGGTCATCGACCGTCGAGAACAGGAGGAAGGAATGCGCGCAGACACAGAGTATCGCTATAACCGGCTCACCTGGGAAGAGATGAACGAGGCCATCGCCGCCCAGAAAGTGGTGATTCTGCCCACCGGCTCCACCGAACAGCACGGACGCCATCTGCCATTGGAGACCGATGTCTACCTGACCGAGTCGGTCTGCCTGGAGGTAGGACGCCGGGCGCCGGATCGGGTGCTGGTCCTGCCTCCCATCTCCTACGGGCTGAACATGCACCACATCGACTTCCCGGGCACGATCCACATCGAGCCCGAGGTGTTCATCGCCTTCTGCCTCAACATCACCAAGAGCGTGGCCTATCACGGCTTTCAAAAGATCTTGATCGTCAACGGGCACGGATCCAACGGCCCTCTCGTCGATCTGATCGCCCGCAAGACCGTCCTGGGGACAGACTCGCTGTGCGCGGCGGTGAGCTACTTCTCGCTGGCCATGGACGCCTTTGAGCGGGTCAGGGAGACCGAGATCATCGCCCACTCGGACGAGTTCGAGACGTCGCTCTACCTCTACCTGGCGCCAGAACGCGTGCGCATGGACCGCATGGGCAAGGGAAACGATGTGATGGGTCAGTACCTGAGCTCGGACAGCACATCGAACTACCCGGTGCGCTTTAACGACTTCTGGGGACGCTGGACGCAGATCGGCGTCCACGGCGACGCGACGGCAGCGACGCCCGAAAAGGGGCGCGTGATCCTGGAGGCGGCGGTGTCTGGCCTGATCGAGGTGGTTGACGAATGGCGCGCCTGGCCCATCGCTACACGTTCAGATCAACACACCGGACCCGTGCAATCGCAGATTCGTTGGTAATCTGGATGATTCCCAATTGACAAGTCTCCCTTGTTGTGGTACCCTTGCGCAGAGGAGAATCCCACTCACATCGCGCACGGAGGGAAAGGAGCTCAAGATGACCAAGCTGACCAAGATCGAAGGCATCGGCGAGACGTATACCCAGTCACTCCTGGACGCGGGCATTGCCACCACAGAAGCCCTCCTGGTAAAGGGCTCATCGCCGCAGGGCCGCCAGGAGCTCGCGGACCAGACAGGGATCAGCGGCAAGCTCGTCTTGCGCTGGGTCAACGAGGCCGACCTGTTCCGGATCAAGGGCGTAGGCGAAGAGTACGCCGACCTCTTGGAAGCAGCCGGCGTCGACACCGTCCCCGAGCTGGCGCGCCGCAACGCGGAGAATCTGCACGCCAAGATGGTTGAGGTCAACCAGGAGAAGAAACTGGTCCGCCAGTTGCCCTCACAGGCGCAGGTCCAGAGCTGGATCGAGCAGGCGCAGGCGCTGCCACGAGTGGTCACCTACTAGGCAAAGGTGCCAGGCACCTCGCAGGTGCCTGGCACCTTCACTGTGGGCGCCGGCTTTCCTGTACGGTTCCCGGGAGCGGGACCTACGGGAGAGCGCATCTATGGGCAGCACACGTGCCTCAATGTGGCCCGCTGCGCCAGCGTGATTTGCTGTTCTCTGCGCCGGCATCACGGTAGGCAACGCGTAGGGAGAGCGCGCTGGCATGGAACTGCGCAACTTGGGGGTCGAGCTCGAGGCCCTGGCAACGGACGGCTCGCTGGAAGAGGAGGTCAACCTGCGGGCCAGGGCAGCAGCCCTCGATCACATCGCTTTGGTGGACGAGGTCGTGCGCCTGCGAGGGGAGGATACGAGTGCCGCAGCCCTTTGCCGGCAGGCAGCGGCGCTGCGGCACCGCCTGGAAGCGGTCGATGAACGCCTCTTCCAGGGGCTGCGCGGGTGGATCCGATCGGGAGACTATACGCCGGCTGCCCTACGGCGCGAGTTCGACCGCTATACCGGCTATGTCCCCTCAGGCGAGCGGCCCGCGCACCTGGGCTACGATGGACTGGACCACCTCATCGACGGCCTCTTGTGCGTGGAGCCCGTTCCTCGCAAGACAGTGGAGCTCGCGCCGGAGATGGTACACCTGGAGACCACGCCCGCCCGGGCCATCCTGGACCTTGTCGACCACGCCAGTCTCACGCCTTCCGACGTCCTCGTCGACATCGGCTCCGGGTTGGGCCAGGTCGCCATTTTGGTCCACCTGCTGAGCGGGATCGAGACCCGGGGCATCGAGATCGATCCCGCGTTTTGTCGCTATGCCCGCCGCTGCGTCCGCGCCCTGGGTCTGACCGGGATTGAGTTTGTCCCGGTCGATGCCCGCGACGCCGACTATACAACGGGCACCGTGTTCTACCTCTTCACTCCCTTTGTGGGCGACATGCTGCAGGCCGTGCTGGACAGGCTGCGCGCCGAAGCCCGCGTGCGGTCCATCCGGGTCTGCACCTACGGCCCCTGCACCCCTCACGTAGCCAGGCAGCCGTGGCTCGCCTGCTACGCTCCCGACCCCGAGCACGAATTCAAGCTGGCCGTATTCCACAGCCGGCCCGCCTGAGGGGACTGCAGCGGCGCCCTCCCCTGGGGGGCGCTTGCCCGTAGCCGCGCTTTGGAAAGCGCGGGCCTTGCGTAGCTCCCCTGGAAACGTCGCCTACGAAAGGCGACCTACGGCTTCCGGCCAGCCTGTAGCCGCGCTTCCCCGTAGCCGCGCTTTCCATAGCGCGGGGCCTTGCGTAGCTCCCCCGGAAACGTCGCCTATGAAAGGCGACCTACGGCTTCCGGCCAGCCTGTAGCCGCGCTTTCGAAAGCGCGGGGCCTTGCATAGCTCCCCCGGAAACGTCGCCTATGAAAGGCGGCCTACGGCTTCCAGCGGTGCGCTACCTGGCTCGCAGAACGAACGGCAGATAGATGCGATAGTCCAACTTTACTCCCAGGTAGTGGCTGTCATCCCAGTCATCGAAGGCGCGACCTAGCGCTGTGCCCGTGGCTGTGCCCCGGTTCTCGTACTGGCCCTCTACGGCAATCCCGTTTGCCTTGCAGGTCATCGCCGCACCGGGGGCCAGCGCATGCCCGGGGCATCCGACCTCCACGCCCTGGTTCTGGTGGCTGTCCGTGACAAAGATCCAGGGGAGCGTCACATTGCCCGTGTTGGTCACCGCATACGTCCACAGCACAGGGTCTCCGACGGCGATGGTCGGCCCGGGAGCGAGGTCAGCATCGTGCCCATTGGTCCCTGTTTCTAGGTCGATGCCTGGGTCCGCGCCAAAGTAGTGGCTGTCGTCCCAGTCAGAGACTGCGCCCAGCCCATCGGGCGGCGCGCCCGTGACCGTGCCCCGGTTGGCATACCCCCCGAGTCCTGCGGTCCCTCCCGCTGTGCAAACCACAGATTCACCTGGGGGGAGAACCGCCACCGGGCAGCCTATCGAGCCTAGCTGGTCATCGGTTACGGCGATGCCCGTCAGGGTCACGTTGCCCGTGTTGGTTACCGCGTAGGTCCAGGTCACCGGGTTCCCAACGAGGATATATGGTCCAGGGGCCGTGTCGGCATCCTGCCCATTGGTGTGCTTTTCGAGGTCGATCGCCGGAGCGGCCCCATAGTAGTGGCTGTCATCCCAATCCGACACATCGTCGAGCCCGCCAGGCGGCGTGCCCGTGGCCGTGCCCCGGTTTGCGTGAGGTCCCTCCTTTGCCGTGCCCGCCGCCGTGCAGGTGGTGGACAAGCCGGGGGCCAGGTTGATCTCCGGGCAGGTGACGCCCACACCCCCATCGTCGCTGACGTGAATGCCGGTCAGCGTCACGTTGCCCGTGTTGGTTACCGCGTACGTCCAGGTCACCGGGCCCCCAACGAGGATGTACGGACCGGGCTCCTCATCGGCATCCTGTCCATTGGTATGTTTTTCGACCTCGATCGAGGGGTCTGCCCCATAGTAGTGGCTGTCGTCCCAATCGGAGACCTGGGCCAGCCCACCGGGCGGCTTGCCCGTGGCCGTGCCCCGGTTGGCGTAGGGCCCTTTCGCTGCCGTGTCCGACGCTGCACACGTCATCGACGCAGCGGGAGCCAGGCTGCTGCCCGGGCAGGTGACGATCAGACCCTGATCGTCCCTGACGGTCACACCGCTCAGGGACACGTTGCCCGTGTTGGTCACCGTGTAGGTCCAGGTCACCGCGTCTCCAACGAGGATGTACGGCCCGGGCTCTGCGTCGGCGTCCTGTCCGTTGGTGTGCTTTTCGACGTCGATCGACGGGTCAGCGCCATAGTAGTGGCTGAGATCCGTGTCCGAGACGACCTCCGAGCTGACCGACGCGGTGCCGGTCACCCACGCCTGGTTGCTGTACTGCCCTAGCCCTGCCGTGCCGGTCACCGTGCACACGGTCAACTCGAAGACTTCCAAGGTGTCCTGCGTGCACGAGATGACCACGCCCGGGTCGCTGTCCGTGACGACCAGGCCGGTCAGCACCTCGTTGCCCACGTTCGAGATCAGGTACTCCCAAGTCACCACGGTGCTGACCTGAATGTAGGGACCTGGAGCGACATCCGCATCGTGTCCGTTGGTCCGCTTCTGGATATCGACCGCGGGGCTCGCGCTGATCCCCGTGTAGTGGCTGCGATCGCTGTCCGACACGGACTCCAGGCCCCCTGGCGGCGTGCCCGTCGCCGTGCCCACGTTGATGTACAGGCCGACGGTTGCCGTGCCCGTCACGGTGCAGGTCATCGTGGCCGTTGGGGCCAGCGTCGTCTCAGGACACGACACCGCACCCAAGAGGTCATCGACGGCCGTCACCCCGGTCAAGGTCACATTGCCCGTATTGGTCACCCGGTAGGTCCACGTGAGGACCTCCCCCTCCAGGAGATACGGTCCGGGGGGATCGTCGCCGTCCTCGTCGTTGGTCAGTTTTTGGAGCTCAATCTGCGGATCGGCGCCATAGTAGTAGCTGACATCAGCGGCAAGCACGTCGTCCCCCACAGGCGGGGTACCGCTGGCGGTCGCAGTGTTGGCGTACTGTCCGGCCTCGGACACGCCCGACCCGGTACAGACCGTCGACTCGCCCGGGTTGAGCAGCGTCTGGGGGCAGTGGACCTCCACCCCCTGATCGTCCTCGACAGAGATGTCCGCCAGGTAGACGTTGCCCGTGTTCGTCACCACGTACGACCAGTACACCACATCCCCCACAACGACGTATGGACCCGGCGCCTCGTTCGCGTCCTGCCCGTTTGTGAGCGTCCGTATCGTCAAGCCCGGTTCGCTCCCAAAGCAGTGGCCGAGATCGTTGTCTGTGACATCCAGGCCGACCGGCGACGTGCCCGTCACCGTACCCACGTTGGCGTACTGCCCGACGCCGACCTCTCCCGTGACTGTGCAGGTCATCGCCTCTCCAGCGTCCAGGGCAACTCCTGGACAAGAGACCGAACCCTCCAGGTCGTCCGTGACCTGGATGCCGCTCAAGGACACGTTGCCTGTGTTGCGCACCACGTACGTCCAGGTCACCGTCTCTCCCGGCACGACGTATGGCCCGGGCGCGGCGTCAGCGTCCTCGCCGTTCGTCATCTTTAGCAGGTCAATGCCCGGGACCGCGCCAAAGTAGTGGCTGGGATCGCTGTCCGTCACCGGGCCAAAGTCGCCGACCGGCTGGCCGGCGACTGTGCCCAGGTTGGCGTACTGTCCGGCTTGCACCAGGCCCGACGCCGCGCAGGTCATCACTTCCCCGGTGGTCAGCGTGCTGTCCAGGCAAGAGACCGTCACTCCCTTGTTGTCACTGACCTGGACGCCATTCAGGGTGAAATCGCCCCGGTTGGTGACTACGTACTGCCAGGTCACCGGAGAGTCAAAGAGGAGGATCGGTCCCGTCGGCTGGTCCGCGTCCTCGCCGTTGGTGTGTTTTTCAATGTCCACCACGGGCGCGGCCATCACCTTGAGCTTGGCTGCAAAGCTGTCGTCGTCCGCATCGCAGTCGCCATCGCTGCCACAGCTCTCGTCCGCGGCTCCCGACGTGGTCGGAGAATCAGAGGACTGGGTCGTACCGCCGACGTACGCGTATCCCGCGGCGTCCATCGCCATGCCATAGCCCCAGTCGTCGCCGCTCCCCCCAAGGTAGGTAGCATAGGCAATGTGCTCCGGCCCCCCGCTGCCCGGGTCCACGCGCGCCACGTACACATCCCGCCCGCCGTTGAGGACCTCGTCGTACGCCCCGGAGGTCACCGGGAAGTTGCCTGACTGTGTGTACCCCACGAGGACCGCCCCCCCGCTCACGTCGACCGCCACCCCACGCCCGGAATCCTCGCCGCTTCCCCCGAGGTAGGCGGCATAGGTCACGCCCCCGGACCCATCCAGCCGGGCCACGTAGGCGTCATAGTTCCCCCCGTAGCTGCCAGCGGTTGCCGGAAAGTCAGTGGAGCCCGTGCTGCCGGTCACCCAGGCCGCGCCGCCATCGAGGGCGATCTCGCGCCCCCAGTCCCATCCCGAGCCGCCGAGCACGGTGCTGTAGACCAGGTCGCTCGCCCCGTTGCCTCCCGGGTCGATGCGGGCTACGAACGCATCGTCCAGCCCTGCATATCCCGTCCCGGGAAAGTCGGGCGATGCCGTAGCGCCCGCCACGTACGCGTCGCCGCCATACACGGCGAGGCCCTCCCCCGAGTCCTCGTCGCTCCCGCCCAGGAAGGTGCCGTAGACCAGGTCGTCTTTTCCTCCTCCGGAGGTCGTCAGCTTGACAAGGAACGCATCGGCGTACGGCGCGCCATCGAGGTCACAGTCGCCGTCGCTGCCGCAGGAACGGTCGTACGCCCCCTGCGTGGTCGGAAAGCCGCTCGACATAGTCAGCCCGGTCAGGTAGGCCACGCCCCCCTCTATGGCGATGCCCCGTCCTCCGTCCACATCGCTGCCTCCCAGGTAGGTACTGTACAGCAGGTCCGTGCCATCGGCATTCAGACGGGCCAGGAACGCGTCGCTCCAGTCGTCATCGCACAGGCCATCGCCCCCGCAGGAGCGGTCGAACGCGCCCTCGGTGGTGGGAAAGGAGGCCGAGGTTGTGCTGCCTGTGAGGTAGGCTCCGCCGTTCGACACTGCGATCGCGCGCCCATGGTCCACGCCCCCACCGCCAAGGTTGGTGGCATAGGCCAGGTCGTCCGTTCCCTCGCCGTTTGGTGCGATCTTGGCCACGTAGGCGTCCACTACGCCAAGGGCCGTGTCGTACGAGCCGGGGACAGCCGGAAAGTCGGTCGAGTAGGTCGACCCGGTGACGTACATCACCCCGGAATCATCCACGGCGATGCCCTGCCCGCTCTCCGAGCTGCTTCCCCCCAGGAAGGTGCTGTAGGCCAGGTCGGTGCTGCCGGCGGCGGGCGTGGACTGCGCCGACTCGGATGGGTCCGCAATCGCGAACGGCGCGCTGACGACGAACACCCCCGAGCCGGTCTTCCGTGCGGAGGAGTCAGCCAGCGTGAGTGGTGTGCTTTCCGAGAGGACCGGCAGTGACAGCGAAAGGGTCCCGATGGCTGTCGCCAGGTGCAGTCTAGCACCCTTGACCGCCACTGCCTCTGCGCCTTCGACGCGCAGCCGCACCGCACTCAAGTCCGCGCCCGCCCGCGCCTCCAGCCGCCAGGGGGGGTTCCTTGCGCCCTCCAGCACCAGGTCGATCCCCAGATACAGGTCGCGGTAGCGCACCCCACCCCAGGCGGGCACCCGAACCTGCCAGCTAGAGGGGTCGCCTCCGACCATGTAAGAGATGGCGGCGTCCCACCGGTCGTATGGCTCGAGGGCCGGCGCAGGGTTCGCGCCCACGAAACTGAGCTTGATGTGGACGCCCGGGATCGCGGCCTGTGAAGCCAGCTCACCCCGTCCCTTCTCTGCGAGGGCTGCCGCCAGCGCTTTCCCGTCGAGCATGGAGATCCACAGCGCGTCCTCCGCCAGCCAGACCATCACGTTGCCCTGCCAGAGAGAGAAACGGGCCGAGGGGTCGTACTGACCAACGTTCTCCAGGAACAGGGACGCGCCGCAGCCACGCGGCAACCCAACCACCGGCGCCGCCCGCCCGACCGGAGACCATGCGAGGGTTAAAAGGGCGACGAGCGCCGCCAACCAGAGACCAGCGTACCGTTTCGCTGTCCAGTGTGTGTGCATGCTGCGGTCCCCTCTCCCCTATGTGTTTGCGGACGTAGCACAATGTCCCAGAACGGCGCCGCGTCCACAGTAGGCACCTACTATTCAGTATATCGCCTTTGCGGTCCACCGTCAAACCTCTACGCGACGTCGGTTGTTGCGGCTTCAGCGGCTGACCGGCCTGAACCGTCACTCCCCCCACGTAGTTGCAGCTTCAGCCGCTGAACGGTTGAAACCGTCACTACACCTCCGTAGTTGCGGCTTTAGCCGCTTTGCCTGCGCCCGGAGTCCCGCGCGCCACATAGAAAGAGGGCGGTGGCTCGAGCCACCGCCCTCACACGATCCTACGTACAAGCGATCCGCGTCATCCTGCTCGGGATAGGCCGGCCATGCTAGGGCGCAGGCCAGTCCCAGTTGATCTGGTGGATGCCGTTGTTATAGTTGTCCAGCTCCTCGGCCAGGGCGAGCATCAGCTCCGGGCGCTCCGTGTCAGCCAGCCGCTCGTTGACCAGCCTGATGATCGTCTCTGACGCGTACGGGTAGTAGCAGGTGCCGTTCGGCCCTGGCAGCTCACACGGTTTACCGATATCGGGGATCGCCACCGGGTATCCCGTGACGTCCATCACCTCGTGGGACGAGGCGTTGAGCACAGACGCGGTCGCGTGCCGCAGCAAGATACGCACTGCGTTCTTGACACCCTTGAACTCATCCTTTGTCACTTCTCGTGGTCGTCCGCCTGGTTTTGCGGGTGGAATAAGCGGCTCGATGATGAGCCATTCTATGTCTGTTAAGTCGCTCGGGTATGCTTTTCTGTCCATACCCAGACTGTATCACGAGATCCGACTTTCAAAACACGCTCTGAGGCCCTTGACCTCGTTTGCGAGCCAGATCGGCTGTACCTTTTCGCACAACTCGTCGAATTCAGCGACAGTGACACCTGTCAGGCTCTTGAAAACGCGTGCCTGTTTGCCGAGTTCTCGGTATGTGATCATTGGCCAACTACCTTTCTCACTGTGCTCCTGGTAGTTTAGCCCCAATGCTACTATCGTGCAACAACTCTAGTGCAAGCTCTCATAAGCATCACCCGCTTTCTCGGGTCAACGTCATAGAGAGGCTCTGGGCTTCCTTCTTGGTAGGCTGAACCAGTTCGAGCCACTTCTGTGTCAGGCGCTCAAAACGTTCGATCACAGCCTTGGCTCGCTGGATCTCTTCCATCTGCTGGGAGAGCGACTCGGCTTTCTCTTCTGGCGTGCGTTCCTGCCAGTCCATGGTCCTCACCTCCTTTGTCAGGCTCTTGAAAACGCGTGCTTTTTGCTGAGTTCTCGGTATGTGATCATTGGCCAACTACCTTTCTCACTGTGTTCCTGGTAGTTTTGCCCCAATGCTACTGTTGTGCAGCAACTCTATTATACCAGCCAAAGGTGAACATTTGGTAACAAAAAGGTTAAGAAGAACTTGGAAATCTCTGCGAAAGAAACCGCATTTGCGAGAGCAAATGCGGTTTCTTTCGCCAAGCCCCCCGACCCTGGCCACCATCGCTTGGTTCCGACGGAGGACCGTCGGAACCAGCCAGAGGTGTTCAGCGCAGCATGATCGGCAGATAGACCCAGTACCCGGGCACCTCGCCCCAGTAGTGGCTCGAATCCGCGTCCGAGACGGCGAGGAGCCCGCCCGGCGGAGTGCCCTCCACCGTGCTCGTGTTGGTGTACTGTCCCTCCTCGACAAGGCCCGCCGCCGTACAGGCCATCGACCCGCCCGGAGCCAGGGACGTCCCCGGGCATGCGACAGAAACACCGCGATTGTCGACCACCTCGATCTCCCCCAAGGTCACGTTGCCCGTGTTCGTCACCCAGTACGTCCAGGCCACCGACTCGCCGACCGTCAGCGTCGGTCCTGGCGCGATGTCCGCGTCGTGTCCCTCGGTGTATTTCTCGATCTCGATCCCCGGCTGGGCACCATAGTAGTGGCTCCGGTCGATGTCCGTCACCGGCGCTAACGCGCCCGGCGGCACCCCCCTCGCCGTGCCCACGTTGGCGTGCTGCCCTGCCTCCGCCGTCCCCGCCTCCTGGCACGTCGTGGACGCGCCGGGCAGCAGCGTCGTCTGCTCGCAGGTGACGACGCCCAACTGGTCGTCGCTCACCGACAGCCCCGAAAGGGCGACGTTGCCCGTGTTGCGCACGGTGAACGTCCAGGCCACCGGGTCGCCGACGAGCACATAAGGACCGGGCGCGGCGTCCGCGTCCTGCCCTTGCGTGCGTTTCTCCACGTCGATCGCCGGCTGAGCCCCATAGTAGTGGCTCGGGTCGCTGGCCACGACATCCGGACCCACCGGCGGGCTGCCCGTCACCGAACCGCTGTTGCCGTACTGCCCCGACTTGGCGGTCGTGCCCGCGGCACAGGTCTCCGATAGCCCGGGGCCCAGGGATGGGATCGTGCAGGCCGTCCAATCGTCGCCCGCGTCCCTCAGCGTGCCGTTGTCATCCACCAGGGTGATCCCGGTCAGGGTCACGTTGCCCGTGTTGCGCACGGCGTACTCCCAGGTCGCCGGGTCACCGACCAGGATGTAGGGTCCTGGTGCCGCGTCCGCGTCCTGGCCGTTCGTCCGCTTTTCGAGGGTCACGCCCGGATTGGCGCCATAGTAGTGACCGACGTCCCGGGCCGAGATGGGCGCCAGCGTGCCCGGCGGCGTGCCCGTAACCACGCCCGTGTTCGTGTAGGGCCCGGCCGCTGCCGTGCCCGATGCCGTGCAGGTCATCCACCCGCCGGGGATCAACGCGCTGGCATCACAGCTCACTTGCGCTCCTTGGTCGTCCGCGACCAACACATCGGTCAACGTCACGTTGCTCCCGTTCGTGACCGCGTACGTCCAGGCCACCGGGTCGCCGACGAGCACATAGGGGCCGGGCGGGGCATCGGCGTCCTCGCCGTTCGTCCGCACCTCCACGGTCAGCGCCAGCGTCGCTCCGTAAGAGTGGCTGGCGTCGCTCGCCGTCACGGGCAGGCCAACGGTGGGCGTGCCGGTCACCGTCCCCGTGTTCGAATAGGGCCCGACGGCAGCCAGGTCCGCCGCCGTGCAGGCCATCGCCAGGCCCGCGCCCAGGCTCGTCCCCGGGCAGTTCACCTCCAGGCCCCGATTGTCGACCACCTCGATCTCGCTCAGCGCCACGTTGCCCGTGTTCGTCACCCAGTAGGTCCAGGTCACCATGCCCCCGGCGATCACGGTTGCCCCGGGCGGGTCATCGGCATCCAGGCCGTTGACCTGCTTTTCGACCTCGATCGACGGGTCGCTGCCATAGTAGAAACTACGGTCGCTGTCTGTGATCACCCCGCTGTCCACCGTTTCGGTCCCCGTCACCGTCGCCGTGTTGCTGTACTGCCCCGCCAGGGCGACCCCGCTCGCCGTGCAGACCATCGAGTCGAACACGCCCAGCGTCGTCATCGGGCAGTCCACGGGGCCGAGCCGGTCGTCGACGAGCGCGATCTGGGTCAGGGTGATGTTCCCCCCGTTGGCCACCTCATAGGTCCAGGTCACCGGCTCCCCGACGGGGACGTAGAGTCCGGGCGCACCCTCCGCGTCCTCGCCGTTGACCTGCTTGACGAGGAGGATCGACGGCTCGATGGTAGAGCCCCGGTAGTGGCTGGGGTCGCTGGCGCTGACATCAGGCCCGACGGGCGGTCTGCCCGTGACCTGGCCCAGGTTGCTGTGCTGGCCCCCTACCGCCGTGCTCACCAGCTCGCAGGTCATCTCTTCCTCGGGGGACAGCACGCTCCGCGTGCAGTCGACCGCGCCCATCCTGTTGTCGGTCACGGTGATCTGGGTCAGGGTGATGTCGCCCGTGTTCGTGATGACGTAGGTCCAGGTCACCGGGTCCCCGACATAGATCGTCGGCCCCGGCGCGACGTCGGCGTCCTGGCCGTTGGTCAGCTTTTCGATCGCCAGGGCCGGCTCGGTGCCATAGGAATAGCTGACGTCGCTGCCGGTGACCGCCAGACCCACGGGCGGCGTGCCGGTCACCCAGCCGGTGTTGCTGTACTGCCCGGAGGCGGCGACGGAGCCCGTCGCCGTGCAGGTCATCGAGTCGTCGCTGGCCAGCGTCGTCTCCGGCGGGCACTCGACGGTCACAGCGGGGTCGTCGTCGGTGACCGTGACCCCGGTCAGGGTCACGTTGCCCGAGTTGGTGACGATGTAGGACCAGGTCACCGTGCCCCCATCCACCCGCACGTACGGGCCCGGCGGCACGTCGGCGTCCTGTCCGTCGGCCTGTTTTTCGATCGCGATCGCCGGCGCTGCCCCATAGTAGTGGCTGGGGTCTTGATCCACAACCGGCGGCAGTCCCTCGGGCGGTGCGCCGGTGACCCAGCCCGTGTTGCCGTACTGCCCGGCCTGGGCCGTGCCCGTCGCCTCACAGCGCGTCCCCTCGTCGGGGGCCAGTATCGTCGCCGAGCAGTCCACGGTCAGCTCGGGATCGCTGTCGGTGACGACGACGGTCAGGGTGACGTTGCTCGAGTTGGTCACCCAGTAGGTCCAGGTCACCGCGCCGCCCACCAGGACCATCGGCCCGGGAGCGACGTCGGCGGCCTCCCCGTCGGTGTGCTTTTCCAGCTCGAGGACCAGTTCGGCCCCATAGTAGTGGCTGGTGTCGCTGTCCGTGACGACCGCCGTCCCACCCAGCAGCCGGCCCGAGGCGTGCGCCGTGTTCGCGTGCTGGCCCGCCTCCGCCGTGCCCGTCGCCGTGCAGATCAGTGCCTGGTCCACTGCCAGGTAGCTCGACGCACACCCCGCGAGGGCAACCTGGTCGTCGGTCACTGAGACGTCGGTCAGGGCAAAGTCGCCGCTGTTGGTGACGGCGTACGTCCAGGTCACCGTCTCGCCGGCCACGACGTAGGCGCCCGGAGCGGCATCGGCGTCCTGGCCGTCCGTATACTTTTCGAGGTCGATGTCCGGCTCGACCCCCAGGTAGCGGCTCGGATCGCTGTCCGTGACCACGGGGCCGGCAGGCGGCGTGCCCGTCACCCAGCCTGTGTTGGCGTACTGTCCGCGGGTCAACACTGTGCCCGTCGCTGTGCAGATCATCCCTTCGTCGGGGACCAGCGTCGTCGTCCCCGCGCAGTCCACGATCACCTCGGGATCGCTGTCGCTGACGGTGACCGCGGTCAGGGTCATGTTGCCTGTGTTCTCTACCACGTACGTCCAGGTCACCGGCTCACCGACCGGGATCGGCGGGCCTGAGCCGGTATCTGCGTCCTCGCCGTTGGTCGATTTCTCGATGTCGATCTCGGGCAGGGCGCCATAGTAGTGGCTGGCATCGGCATCCATGACCACGATAGCGTAGGTGCCGCTGACGTCGGTCGTGGTATAGATGCCCGTCGCCGTGGCCAAGTTGGTGTACTGGCCGGCGATCGCCGTGCCGCTGGCCGAGCAGGTGACCGTCCCGTCGGTCGCCAGGCTGCCCGACGCGCAGACCTCGCCGCTCTGGTCGTCGGTAAGGGTGACCCGGGTCAGGGTCACGTTCCCGGTGTTGGTCACCGTGTACGTCCAGGTCACCGGCTCGCCGTAGAGGATCAGCGGGCCGGGCTCCGCGTCCGCGTCCTGATCGCCGGTGTGCTTTTCGACGTTCAGCACGGGCAGCGGTCGAAAGGCGGTGAGGTCGAGGGGGTAGAACTCGCCCTTTTGCCAGAGGGCAGTCTGATCGGCCCACAGGCCATCGACGGAGAACATGACCTCGTCGGGGTTTGGCGATCCAGAACAACCATCCTTCTGAGGGGTCTCGGGGTCGTCGCCCGGCACATCGATGGCATACGCCGACGAGCCCTCGAACATAAACGTCAGGCCCTCAACGTACTGGACCCCGTCACACCAGGCGCCGATCACCGTTCCCTCGGGCACAGCCTCGCCGTTGACCTGGACCGTGCCGTATGACCTGAACGGCTGCGGGGGCAAGGCATACGCCAGGGGCCCAAGGAGCAGCATGCCGACAGTGACCCACAGGAGTGTCTTGAGCGTGCGCGAGGTCATGGTCGTTCCCCTCCTACGGTAGGGCACGTATCCCTACGTGCCGGTCGTGGGGCAAAACGTGGTGCACGTTTCCCACCAGGGGCAGGATGCTGTGCGATCCCGCAAGGTGCGGTCGAAGATGCTCGACCCCACCAGGGGCGGGATGCTGCGCGACAGAGCGACGATCCGCCGCACGTGCCGTCGTCGCCTACGGAAAGGCGACCTACGATGGGGCGCGTCTTTCACACGTGACGTCGTCGCGTTGCCAAGGTAGGGCACGTTTCTGTACGTGCCGTCCTCACGTCGCCTACGGAAGGCGACCTACAGGGCACGTTTCCATACGTGCCGTCGTCGCTTACGGAAAGGCGACCTACACCTCACCGGAACACTACGGGCACAAAGATGCGCCCACCCTCGACCCGGTAGTGGCTCCGGTCCTTGTCCGTGACCGCCTCCAACCCCCCGGGCGGCGTGCCGGCGACGGTGCCCAGATTGCTGTACTGCCCGGATTGCGCCGTCCCCGCTGCCGCGCAGGTCATCGACGCCCCGGGCGCCAAGGTCACCCCCCACGGGCATGTGATCGCCCCCTCAAGGTCATCAGTCACCGCCACGTCCGTCAGCGCGACGTTGCCCGTGTTGGTCACCACGTACGTCCAGGCCACCAGATCGTCAAGCGCCAGCTCGGGCCCGGGCGGATCGTCCGCGTCACAGCCGTCGTACGCCCAGAGGGTCCGGTACGTCCCCGTGATGGTCGCCAGCGCCGTCTCTGGGTCGGTCTCGATGGAGGACAGGGAAAGCGAAACCAGGTTGCAGTCCCCGACCAGGGGCCAAGTGGTCGTCATCGGGACCAGGGCCAGCCAAGCGTCGACCCCGTACGTCGTCTCGCCGAGGCTCTCCGCCACGTCGGTGCCGCTGTCCAGGTCCGGCTGCTGGTCATAGGTCTCCGCGACAACCTGGCCCAGGGAATCGGTGAACTCGACGTGGTAATTCGCAGTGTCCAGCCCTTCCCCCAGGTACGCGCCGCCTGCGTCCGTCTCGTCATAGCTGACCCATTCCCAGTACCCGTACGCGCTTCTCCACTCATAGACATCGGCGATGACCCCCTCCACGGCGTCGAGCCGCCGTCCGCCCGGACCGTGCCCGCCAGCTTGCCATACCCGCCCAGCACGGCATCAATACTCGCCGTCGTACTGCCCTCGATGACGACCACGTCCGTCGTCCATCGACGGTAGCATAGTTGTCACAATACTCGGTCACGCAGCGTGAAGGAGTGTACGATTCAGAGAACTTCACGCGGTAGATGCCAGGATCCAGACGCCGCACAGTGCGCTGTGGCGACGATACCGCTCACCGTGCTGCCACTGGCGAGGCTGGTCACCGTACCTGCGACAAATCCGGCACGGGCCAACGAGGCGTCGATCCCGCTTCGGGTCTGGCCATCGACCACATCCAGTTTGGTGACCGTACCGACGATTGCGATGTCTCTCCAGACCTTTCGGTCGACCTTTCCCCCCCCTCCTGCGCCGGAGAGAGGGCACTAACTGCCGAGCCGATCTCAAGCAGGATGACCAGGAGAACCAATGTAGGGGAATCTCTAGGGATGCGCACGATATAGCTCCATTGCTGGCCACCGAATCAAACTCGGGCACGCTTGCTGCCACAGGCCGGTGCAGCATGGCACACGAAGAGCATACCAGAATCCACTGTTTTTGCCAAGTCAGGCCCCGCCCTGATAGGTCGAGGTGGCCAGGTTGCTCGTAGGGTTTGACCCCCAACTGCTCACCTCCATTTTGCCCCTCACGTTGGTACCCACCCAGGTCTGCCCGCCATGCTGGACTATCTGCCACCACGCAGTGCCTCGGCCCGATGCTTCAGGGTCTGGAGTAGCGCGGACAACTACCCGCTTGTGATCAGAGCGGCAAGTTCTCAACGGCCAAGTCGGGGCAAGGCCTCGCGAATCTCTACAGGAAGCTCAGCCTGCGCTCCAAAGCCATCCGATCGCTGCGCGCTCAAGAAACAACACCTGGGGCCTGTTCTCTTGCGGGATCTCAGGGCCCGGGCAAGCAGGTCACTCCAGTCTGAGTGCCGCGGGCCAGTTACCTCTCGGCACAGCCGTCCGCTTGAGATCCTGCCGACGGCTTTCAGGCTCACTCGCCCTCCACACGGGGTGCGAGTGACGTCCGTGCGAATGCTCTACCGAGTCCCACGTCGAGGGGAGACTGTGCCCGTTCGTTGTCTGGATCAGGTAAGCCTCGGTGATCTCAGGCCGCGTGGTCTCATCACAGTGCAGCGTCCAGCCTGGTTCCCACGTCGGGTCGTCATCGCCGTTGTTGAACCGAGAGAGTGTATCTGCCAGTACAAGTGCCGACGCCCGATCGGGAGAATCCTCTGGGATCTCCGGCACCGCTGACTGCCGAGATCGGGAGCTGCGAAGCGTCTCGAGCGGAGCGAGAGGCTAGGGACACAGCCGCCCTTACGCAGGGGAGCGGGGGCTCGAGGGCAGGTCGCACGAGCAGGATGCGCAACCCTCCGCGAAAGAATCGCGGCAGGTACAGAAGCCAGCCCAGTCCACCTAGAGCGTCGTCTCGAGAGGTTGCCACCCAGCGCGGGCACGCCTTCCCTTGACAGCCCACCCGCCGGTGCTATAATCTCCTCCACACACCGCGCCGGATACCGAGGAAGGAGAACAGAGCATGATCGTACTCATCGTCTGGGACGGGCTGCGGCCCGACATGATCACCGCCGAGCGCACGCCCTTCCTGCACAGCGCGGCGGGCGGGGGCGCGTTCTGCGAGGCCAGCCACGCCGCGTTCCCGACCGCCACGCGCATCAACTCGGCTTCGCTGAGCACCGGCTGCTACCCGGGTCGCCACGGGATCGTCGACAACTCGCTCTACGTCCCGGCGATCGATCCCTCCGCAGCGATCTCTTGCGCCGACTGGCGCGCCCTGCAGCGCATGGCCGACCTGGAAGGCGGGCGGCTGGTGACCGTGCCCACGCTCGGGGAAACGCTGCGCGCCTGCGGCAGGAGGATGGCCTCCGCCGGCTCTGGTTCGCCGGGCACCACCTACCTCACCAACCCCACCCTCACCGGCCCGGTCGTCAATTGGGCTCTCGCCTGGCCAGCTTCGGCAGAGGAGGAGGTCGCGCGGCGCTGCGGGGCCTTCCTTGGTCCCGAGTCCACCTCTATGGAACGCACCGAATTCGTCCTCCGGGCCGTGACCGACTACTTGCTGCCCGTGGCCCGCCCTGACCTGCTCACGCTCTGGCTCACCGAGCCCGATCACACGCAGCACAGCGATGGGCTCTGCGCGCCCGCGGCACTGTCCACCCTCCTTGAGTTGGACCGCCGGCTCGAGGATCTGGTGGCGGCCCTCGATCGCCTGGGCGAGCACACCTACTTGCTCCTCTCGGACCACGGGTTCAGCACCATCCGCGAGCGCGTGACGCCGGATCGCGCGCTGGTCGAGGCCGGGCTCAAGGACTCCCTCCGCTCGACCGACGTCATCCGCGACGGCAACAGCATCTACCTCAACGGCGATGCCCGGGACCGCCTGGGCGACCTCGTCCGCACTCTCGCCGACCAGCCCTGGATCGGCGGCCTCTTTGTCCGCGATGACCACCTCAATGCCTGCCCGGGAGCCATGCCCCAGACTGAGGTGTTCGGCAGCCACCGGCGCTCGGCCGAGCTGATGTTCGCCTACCGCTGGTCCTCTGAGCCCAACAAGCACGGCGTGCCGGGAAGCGTGACGGGCTCCTCCCGCAATGCCGCGACCCACGGCTCGGCCAGTCCATACGACATCCACAACTGCCTGGTCGCCTGGGGAAAGGGGATCGCGCGCGGGATCACCTCCGCCGTGCCCTGCGGGATCGTCGACGTCGCCCCGACCGCGCTGCACCTCATGGGCATCGGGGCGCCCGACGCCATGCAGGGCCGCGTGCTGCACGAACTCCTCGAGGGCGGGCCGCCGCCGGAGACGGTGACCGTCCGGCGCGAGACACAGGAGTGGGACCTCCCGGCATCATCCGGGACCCGCCGCCAGGTCGCACGCTACAGCATCGTCGATGGGCATCGCTATCTCGATCAGGTGAGTATGTGATCCTGTCTCGTTCCGACGGGGACCCGTCGGAATGCCTCGTGGCGAGGAATGCCACGTGCCGACACAGAGTATCGGCAGCAGAGGGTGAGGAGTCGCTGAGAGTCTCTCGTTCCGACGGTGCCGTCGGAACGGCCTGCGAGGAAGCTGGCCCAGTCCGCCCACCGCGCCTCGCGACGACGCAGAGCGTCGTCACGAGAGAACGAGAGGTCCCAAGGTGCCGCGTGCCGACGCGGGACGCTCTGCGTCGGCACGAGCGGACGGCTCCCTTACGAATCAAACAACGTGTGACGGGCGAACTGCAGGTAGCGGTTCGCCAAAAAGGACAGCGCCTTCTCTGCCAGGATAAAGCCCGCTGACAACGTGGCCAGCACCTGGTCTATCCCTTCCGCCTGGGCCGTCTCGTGCTCCGCCGCCAGCCGGTAAAAGGCCTGTCCGTGCGCCTCATAGTCCTCCAGCCGGGTCAGGACCCGACCCCTGGCGCGAGGGCGGACCTGACGGCTCAACGGGTACCGGTGCTGGGCGTCGATGTACTCGGGGAACATGCCCGCCATAAAGAGGCAGGCATCGGCGATGCGCTTGTACGGGTCATAGCGCACCCCCTCGTCCAGCGCCTGGCAGTAGCGCATCAGGCTGTACACGTCGAGGTCGTGGGTACGGTACCAGCGCCATGTGCCCTCTTCCACGCGGACGGGCACCATCTCGCTCCCCACGCGCGTGAACGAGGCCAGCACATCGGCCAGGTACGCACGCACCGCCCTGCGCTCCAGCAGGTCGACCACCTGGTCGGCGTCAAACAGGGTCACCTTTTGACGGTCCCTCTGCTCCACGGTGTACGACTCGCGCACCAGGTCGCGCCGCGCCCGCTGCAGCAGGGTCGCAAAGAGCAGCCAGGGCGACACCTGGAGCAGGATGTCCTCGCCCCCCATCAGCCGGCGGAAAAGCCCCTCGTCGTCGAGCATGGACTCGAACAATGCCTCGTCCGCCCGGATGCGATCCGCTGCTCGCTCGGGATCGTCGGTCCAGGGCATCAGCGTACTGACCAGGAACAGCAGATCGCGACGCTGCAGTTGCCCGATCATCGAACGTTCTCTTCCATCCAGATCCTCCCCACGATCGCGGGGGTCTCCCTGACCATCACCCTGTAGACGTCGGGATAGGTCAGCTCCACCCACTCCTCGAACCCGACGCGGCGGTCGTAGAGCTTGAGCGCCAGGGCCATCAAGTTCCCGTGCGTGACGACCGCCGTGCTCCGCGCCGGGTGGCTCACGATCTCTCCAAGGGCCGCCTCCGCTCGCCCCATCGCCTGCCGGCTCGACTCCCCGCCCCCGACGGCCAGGTCCAGGTCCCAGAACGAGCACCGGAGCTGTTCGCGCCAGTCGGGCAGCGAGACGGTGCTCAGCGTGCGCTCGCGGAGCCGCTTATCCGTCTCTACTTCGAGCCCCAGGCGCTTGCCCAGGGGCAGGATGCTCTCCCGGGCGCGCCGGAACGGGCTGGACACGATGCGCTCGATGGGGTAGCCACTCAGGAACGCGCACAACGCCTCCGCCTGGGCCCGGCCCTCCTCCGTCAGGGGCGCCGGTGGCTCCTGCCCCGTCGCCGCGCAGTGCCGCACGATGTATGGGACCTTGGGCACGCCTCCCTGCGATCCACACTCACAAAGCAAAGTGGGTTCCTGTCTTCTCGTTCGGACGGTCCCCGTCGGAACGGCTTGGGGTGGGAAGCCTTGCGGAAGCCAACACTGGCCCCCGCGCACAACCCACGTGCCGACCAAGGAGCATCGGCACGAGAGGAAGCTACCGCCCCCGGTACGCGTGCGCCGTCGAGATCGCCGTCCGCAGGACATCCCAATCGGTGTCGCCGGGCACCGTGCAGTCCGCGCCCAGGATGTACCGCTCCGGGGCTTCACTCAGCAGCTCCTCGGCAGCTCGCCTCACCTCGTCCGCGCTCCCGTGGGCGATGACCCCCTTGCGTTCCATACCCCCCATGAAGGGGCGATCGAACATCTCAGCCGCCTCCTTGGCCGTGATCGACGTGGATCCCAGGGTCAGCGAGCAGTTCACGACGTGGCCTGGGTAGTCCAGGAATGGCGTCAGATCGTCATATCCCGCGCTATAGTCACAGATGTGCAGGATGTTAAAGACGCACGATCGGTCGATCTCTTCCATCACCGCCAGATCGTAGGGCTTGATGCACGCTTGAAAGAGTGCGGGATCGGCGAACCGCCCGCTCTCCCCTCCCTGCGTAGAGGCGTAAAAGCCATCCACGCCCAGCTTGATACACTCGCGGACAAAGATCAGCACGCTCTCGGTAATGATCTCCATCCCCCGTACCACCGCCTCTGGGTCCTGCGTGATGTGCTCGGTGATCATCTGCCCGCTCGTCGTGTGCCCGGCACACATAAAGGGAGAATAGAGCGTCATGAGCACCAGGGCCTCTCCCTTGGCCTCCTTGACCAGCCCCCCCACGACGTCGAGCGGGTCCTGGTAAAAGTCCACCCCATACAGGGGCATCCCGGCCCAGTCGTCCGGCGTCTGGATCTCGGGTCTCCTGGGAAATGCGTGCTCGTACTGGATCTTGAGCAAGTCCATCCCCGTATAGCGATAGTACTCGAGGTGCTTGTCGATCGCCGCCTGCCCACGGTGACAGGACGGGTCAAAGTGCATAAAGAACGCGGCAGGGACGTACTCCTGCGGCGCTGCCTCGTCCAACAGACGGAGCACCCTGTCTCTTTTGTTCAATGCCACACTCTCCTCTTCTTCAATGGATCCTCTCTCATGCCGTGAGCGCCCCGCAAAGGACGACCCAACCGCTCGCCGGAGGATCTGCCGATCGGTACAGGCCCGCTTGCAGGCCGAGATGGAAGGGCACATGGCCCGGCAGGGAACCCAAGTCCCCTTTAGCCGGTGCGGATGGTCGTAGCGCGCAAGCCCTGACCCAATCTTATGCGCTCGGATCCAGGACGCGTCCCACGAACAGGATGGCGCCGGTCTCGATATCCCGGATGACAAAGATGAACGGGCGATCCAACGTCACCTGGACGGGCTCTGCCGGGACTGCCGTGAATCTCATGATCACCGCAGTGGCAGCCGCGGCCTCGGTCCCCGCCTCGTCCACAGACACAAAGGCCTTGTGAATCACCTCCGAGATAGACAGGTCGCGGTTCCCGGTCATCCCGCTGAAATCCGCGTCCGCGCCAAAAGCGACCGGCATCCCCATCGCCGCGAGAGTATCCGATAGGCCGAATTCAGACTCGAACTCGAACTTGGGCATCGTCAGCGCAACCTGTCCGCGCCTCAGATCCTGCACGATGGCCTCCACGCGCTGGCCGTCCAGCGTGCTTTCCACGGCCTCAAACTGGCCCTCTTTTGGCAGCACGATCACCATCGACAGTTCCCTGCCGTCGTACAGGATCTCGACTGCCTGGTACCCTTCCCCTTCAGCGTACCCGTGAGAGGTCGTCTGCACCATCATGGGCACGGTGACCTCGCCGCCTCCCAGCGGGTGAAAGGGCCCGTCCTCGGTCCGCTCTGGCTGGAAGGGCTCCAGCCACGCCGCGTTGAAATAGATCGCGTTGGTCAGCACCAGCCGTGTCAGCGTGTCGATCGCTCCCGCCGGGATCAGGTCCTCTATCCGGCCCTCGGTCTGCTCGCTGATCCAGTCGTTGATGGTCACGCGAGATCCCTCGGGATCGCGGACATAGTCAAGACGCCTCATCCCCGCACCATAGTTCTCGGCCAGGACGTCCAAGAACTGGGCGAGGAACTCGTAGCCGGCCTGGCCCCACAGGGCGTTGACGATGTTCAGGCGAAAGCCCTGCTCGTCCTTGCCTTCGGCGCCCTCGCCCCGAGCAGCGAGCTCAAGGTCGAGCCGGTTGAACGCCGGGTGGAGGCGATCTTGGGACAGCGCAAAGCGGAGCGTTTCGGCCATCTGTCCCTCGGTGTCGGCGCGCGCGCCAGCATAGGTCATCGCCAGGGCCAGCGAGATGCTGTGCGGGGAGTAAAAGAGGTTGCCCTCTCGGCCCTTCAACGACTGGTAGAGGTCAAAGGCGAACGCGCTGTTCCCGGAGGCCAGGTCCGCGAGATCGTCCTCACTTGCCTTGGGCACGATCGAACGCTGCTTTGCCGACTGCACCAGATCGCCCATAGGCGCACCCCCGCTCCCGCCACCGGCTTCCTTGGTTGGAGCCTTCGTCAGCGTCGCTGTCGGCTCGACGGCAGGCTCCGCGGTCGGCTTTGCCGGCGGGACAGCACAGCCCACCAGCCCCAACAACACGCACGCGACGAGCAGCCCCTGAATGATGTTTCTCATGTGTCCTCCTGTCCATATTCCCGACGACCTCCCCCACTCACCCCACGCGGATGTGCGCAGGAGGCGGCGGCGCGGATGCCAGCACCCAATCTCTAGACGGATTGTGACCGAAATAAGTTCCACTCACCAGAGCCGACAGCGCGGCCTTTGCCCGGTCAACGCCTCGCTACTATGATACCACAGAGAGAGGCAAAGTTCAATAGCTCTACATATCAAGAACCGGAACTTGACAGCCTCAGGCTCTGCGGGTATAAAGGGTATCATCTGTAGCGCGGCGTAAGCACAAGTGAGTGAGGCGATCAAGCCTGGAAGGAGCGTACTGTGACAGACATGGTGTGGGAACCGCAAGGGGACTGGAAGTGGTGGGCGCACGACCGGTTTGGCTTGTTCATCCACTGGGGGCTGTATGCACTGCCGGCACGCCACGAGTGGGTCAAGAATCAAGAGCGCATTACGGACGAAGCCTATCAGGCCTACTTTGACCACTTTGACCCGGACCTGTACGATCCCAAGACGTGGGCACAAGCGGCCAAAGACGCGGGCATGAAGTACTTTGTGATCACCACCAAGCACCACGAGGGGTTCTGCCTATGGGACTCCAAGTACACTGACTACAAGGCCACCAACACACCGTATGGCAAGGACCTCATCAAGCCGATGGTCGAGGCCTTTCGCGCGGAAGGGCTGCGCGTGGGCTTTTACCACTCTCTGATCGACTGGCATCATCCCGAGTTTCCGGTCGATCGAGTCCACCCCATGCGCGACAACGCGGAATACCGGGCCGAGACCGCGGGCAGGGACGTCCGCAAGTACGCCGAGTACCTGAACAACCAGACGCGCGAGCTTCTGACCGGCTACGGCCAGATCGACCTGATCTTCTACGACTTTTCCTATCCCGGCGAGGATGGCAAGGGCAGGGACGACTGGCAGTCGGAAAAACTGATCAAGATGACGCGCGAGCTCCAGCCCAAGATCCTGGTCGATGACCGGTTGGACCTCATGGACGTGCCCGGAGGGTGGGACTATCGCACGCCCGAGCAGGTGATGCTCCGCAAGCAGCCCCAGGTCGACGGCAAGCCAGTGCTGTGGGAGACGTGCCAGACCTTCTCCGGCTCGTGGGGCTACCACCGCGACGAGTCCACGTGGAAGAGCGCCGACCAATTGGTGCGCATGCTGATCGACACGGTGAGCAAGGGAGGGAACCTGCTGCTCAACGTCGGCCCGACCGCGCGCGGGGAGTTTGACCAGCGAGCCCTGGACCGGCTGTCGGGCATGGGAGCGTGGATGAAGCGCCACGGTCGCTCCATCTATGGGTGCGGGCCAGCTCCAGAGGGATTTGAGACACCTCAGGACTGCCGGCTGACCTACAACCCCGACACCAACCGTATGTACGTGCACGTGTTGGCCTGGCCCTTCCGAGCGCTGCACCTGGACGGATTCGGCGGCAAGGTCAAGTACGCCCAACTGCTGAACGATGCCTCCGAGATCCCGATCGTTCCTGCCGAGCGGTTGGCACGCTGGGGGGTCGATGAGAACGTCCTCTCCCTGGTCCTCCCTGTGCAGAAACCGGACGTGGTGGTGCCCGTGATCGAGCTCTATCTCAAGTAGCAGCACGCGCGCCTCTCCCCTCGCCCCTCTCGGCAAGGTCGACGACAAGGCGGGGGGAGAGGTCAGTGGAGCTCACAAGCCGAGAAAGACAGGAACAGAAGGGGGAGATGAATGGAATACACAAAGCTCGGCAAGTCCAACCTCACGGTGAGCAAGATCTGCCTGGGAACGATGCACTTTGGCGGCGTGACGCCAGAGGCGGAAGCGTTCGAGATTATGGACAGAGCCCTGGAGCTGGGCATCCAGTTCTTTGACACGGCCAACGTATATGGGGGCCAGACCGGACGCGGCGCGACCGAAGAGATCCTCGGCAGGTGGTTCAGGCAGGGAGGAGGCCGCAGGGACAGCGTTGTCCTGGCAACCAAGGTGTACGGCAACATGACGGACCCAGACATACCGAACGAGGAGCACGGCATATCCGCGTACAAGGTCCGCAGGCACCTTGCCGACTCGCTGAAGCGGCTGCAGACCGACCACGTCGATCTGTACCAGGTCCATCACATCGACCGCAGGATCACTGCCGAAGAGTTCTGGGGCACTTTTGAGCGGCTGGTGGACCACGGGGACGTCCTCTACGTGGGCACCAGCAACTTCCCCGGGTGGGGGCTGGCAAAGTTCCAGATGCAGGCCCTGCAGCGTGGCTTCCTGGGGTTCGTTTCTGAGCAGACACAGTACAACCTCCTGAACAGGATCCCCGAGCTGGAGGTGCTCCCGGCAGCTCTGGACTTTGGCATCGGCATCCTGGCCTACATGCCCCTGGCTGGTGGACTGCTCACCGGAAAGAGACAGGCTCCGGAAGGGTCGAGGACGTACAACGTAGAGAGGGAATACGGGCTGAATCTCAGCGGGAATACACAGTTCGGTGCGTTCTCAGCCCTCTGCGGGGATATCGGGGAAAAGGAGCACGTCGTCGCCATCGCTTGGACCCTGGCGAATCCTGCTGTGTCGTCCGCCATCGTAGGCATCCGCCGCCTGGAGCATCTGGAAGGCATCGAGCGAGCGGCAGAGCTGCGCTTGGATGAGGAGACGATGAACAGGCTGAACGAGATCTTTGACATCAATCGCGGCAGGCCGCTCCGACCGGGTCCAGCCCCCGAGGCCTACGCCTGGTAGGCACGTCCGAGAGCGTCGCCGGGCCCGGTGACGCTCTCGGGCGGCTACTGCAGACTGGTTCACCCGGAGACCTGCGCGTTGGTTCCGGTCATGCCGTCTGCGACGTGCGTCACTTGTTCAAGAGCGATGTGTCTCGCCTCTCCTACCGTCCTCATGGCAGCCCTTCCGTTTGCCGAGCCGATGGCTCTACTCGGGCGCCATATCCTCCGGGATCTGGACGGCCACCACCTCTCCGCGGGCGCGCACCTCCCCCTCCGCCGACAGCGTTGCCGTGACCACGACCTTTCGTCCCTTGATCTCGGTCGCCCTAGCCCGGACCTCCAGCGGCACTCCCAGCGGTGTGGGGCGCACATAGTCCACGTGCAGCGCCGCTGTCACGTAGCGCGGCAGCGGCGGGGTCCCCATCTCGTGTCCCGTGGCGCGGGCGGCTGCCGCTGCAGCCGTCCCGATACAGTGGCAGTCGATGAGCGAAGCGATCAACCCCCCATACACATAGCCGGGGACGGCAATGTGGTACGGCTCGGGCGTGTAGGTGCAGACGGCCTCGTCGCCGTCCCAGTAGCTCTTGACCTGCAGGCCGTGCTCGTTGAGCCGGCCGCAGCCATAGCAGTGGCTGAACTCCTCCACATAGTCGTCCTGGATCGCTCTCGGATTCATTGGGAATTCCTCCGGACCCCGGGAACGGCGCCCCTGTAGCGCAAGCGGCCCACTTGCGGCGAGGCGCTTGCGGCTCGCCACCGCTGCCAGGGCAAGCCAGCGGCCAAACCTACTCGCTGGCCAGCGCGAGCAGATCCTCCAACGGCAGGTCAGCCAACGAGTCGAGCCGCAGATCCGCAGGACAAAAGTCGAGATGGCGGATCAGCGCGTTCGGAACGGCCACGCAGAACAGGCCCGCACCTTTGGCCGCCAACACCCCATTGAGCGAGTCCTCCAGGGCGATGGCCTGGTCCGCCCTCACGTCCAGCGCACGCAGCGTCTCCAGGTAAAGGGCAGGGTCCGGTTTCGTGCGCGCGACATCCTCCTGGCATCGGATGTGCTCAAAGTGAGCGCCAAGTCCCAAGCGAGTGAGGTGGCCTGTCACCCATTCTCGGGAAGAGCTGGAGGCGAGCCCCAGTCTCAGGCCCAGCCGCTGCGCCCCCGCGATGTACTCCTCCACGCCCGGGAGAAGAGGCTGCCGGGCGATCCATTCGTTGAACTGAGCACGCCGGCTGGCGCGAATGAGCTCCCGATCCACCGGTCGCCCCAGCAGCTCTTCGAGGTACTCGTACACATCCCACACATCGGCCGAGCCGATGCACTCCACCCACTTGGACAGGGGTAGAGGGAACCCGTAGGACCGGTAAACCTCTCGCCAGGACCGGTAGTCGGGACCTTCTGTGTCCAGGATCAAGCCGTCAAAGTCAAAGATCAGCGCTTCGATCACTGTAGTCGTACTGAGACCTTTCCTGAGCCCATTCCATCGCCTCCGCGGCGCTCACCTCGCCGCCGTAGATCTTTTCGAGGGCCTCGTTGAACGTCTGGAACGTGCCGTACGGGTTCGGGCGTAGGCGTGATCTGGACACATCCACCCTGGACGGCCAGCAGGCAAAGCAAGACGCAGGCCGCTCCCAGCCATCGGGTCCGACCAAGAACATCCAGGCCACGCATAGCTCCTCCTATCGCCGCACGCAAAGGCACCGCAACTACACAGCCCGAGTGGGCGGCGCATCATCTGTTCTGAGACACACGGTCGATCTCACAGGGTCCGAAGCTCAGCGAGACCGATCGTCTGCCAGAGCTCGCCTCAACCCCCGAGCGTGAGCGCGAGCGTGGTCTACGTAGATGCTAACCCAACCGTAGGGCGTGCCGTCCCGGTCCCACGGGAATCGGTACACGCGGACCAGGTCGTTCTCGCTCACGGTCCGAAGCGCGTCCCGGAATGCGTCGTGCGCGGCGTTCCAGTCCACCCACACTTCCTCCCAAGGCTCGTCCCGGCGGGCTTGAGCGTGGGCCCGGTTCCAGGCGTCGATGTCCTCGACGTGCTCGACGCGGGGTGATCGACCGGCGGCCATATGGCCCAGGCCCTCTGCGCCCAGCCATTCCCAGTCGGCGACGTGCCCCAGCACATCCTTCAGTGTCCACTCGCCGCAGACCCGGCGGGTCGCCCGACCATCGACCGGCACCAACGCAGCACTCCGCACCAATTCCTCGCGCGCGGCATCCAGAGCAGCCAGCAGAACGCGTTTTGGGCCGCTCCCACCCTCTGCTCCCCTGCCCTTTCGCCACGCAGCGATCCGCTGCGCGTGGTGCGCATCGTGCTCCCACTGCACCCGCAGTGGGATGTCCGAAAAGGTCCAGTCCCAGCCGTGGTAGGAGCGAGGGCGGTAGAGCTCTTCATCGGGCAGGCTGTCGAGCCAGGCCACCCACTCCGCCCGGGCCGAGCACACCTCGCTCACGACCTCGTCCAGGGCACGGTCACGCCACGGGGCGATAAAGGCCGCGTTCGCCCCATCGAAATCCCCTGCCGCCGCCAGATCGGGCGTCTCCCCGGCGACCATACTACCCATCGACCGCATTTCCCACCGCTCCCAGGCGGCGATGTGAGCCAGCACATCCTGCACGCTCCACTCCCCAAGGGAGCGGGGCTCGCGTAGTGCACACTCATCCAGCCCGAGAAGCCCTTCCATCAGTCCGGCGCGCTCGGCCGCCAGGCGGGCCATCAGCTCGCGCCGACAAGAGCGCTGATGCACCCCTTGACTCTCTTCAGTCGCCATCGTGTATCCTCTCCCGACCCGGCATAATCGCGCCAGCGTCGTTTCCATCCCTCTCTGTCCCCTCCGCTGTACGGATTCAGACTCACTTGAGAGCTCGTCTCCGGGTTCTGGATCGCCCGGGAACTGGTTGACGATGGGTGCCCACCCTGGTGGGGCATTCTATCAGCATACCGCGCAGCGCGCAAGCGGCAGGGGCCGGGGTCTACGCGTAGTATGGTATGCTCACACGATCCTCCAGTGCTCCGTTCTGCCAGTACCAAGCCAACGCCCACCGTGCGGGCATAGGATACGCCGCCCTGTCCGAGTATCTCGTGGACCGACGTGGCGACGCCCAGGGCGCGTCACGGGACGCGCCGCGAGGCGGTGTGCGGGACGTCTGGGAATGGGGACCACAGTTGGCTAGGCGTGGAGGGGACAGGGCTGCGGCCCGATGGCTCTCTCTCCGGCCAATACAGCGGAGACGCGCTCCACGCGACACGGGCTCCCAAAGGTGCCATTCGTTCGCTGCTTCGGCGCCAGCGCGGCCAGCGCATCGCGGATGATCTCACGCGCGACGGGCAAGTCAAACGCGGCATCAGCCTGGAGCGTGGCAAAGAGATCGGAGCCCTTGTACGACAAGGAGTGCATAAACTGGAGGGCGCGCTCGGCGTGCACGCTTGTTCTCAGGGTGGGATGCGCACCCAGCACACGGAGGGGAAACATGGTACACGGCAGAGCGCCTCCCAGGTTGCGGCACCATCCCCCGCTCTCCCGCTGCGCACCCAGCAGGGCCTGGATCGTCGGCCGCAGCCGCTCGTCGTCGGCGTACCCCGCGCGGCACAGCGCTTCGACGGTGTGGGCCAGCGGGATCAGCCCCCACGAATAGCACGAGGACGGGCCCGCGCGATCCAGGCTCGACCGGCGTTCGGCGCGCACGGGGGATTTCGGGCCAAGGAGGGGCTCGTACTGGCGATAGTGGTTCATCTCGCGCGCGCCGTAGGCCATGACCTCCGGCAGACTGCGGTCCTCGTAGGGACCAAAGAACCCGCACAGGTCCCAAGGCTCAGTCAGCGAGCCAGGCGGGACGTCCTTGGCGCGATCATAGCCCGGCTGCGACCGGAGCACAGAAAAGAGGTAGGAGGCACCGGCAGCGAGCACGTCCTCTCCCCCATCGGCGCGGAGGTCATCGAGCAGGTTCAGCACGCCAGCCGTTTTCATCGGGCTGCCCGCAAAGCTGCCGTCCGCCTCCTGCTCGCCCGCCAGTTCGCGTACCAGATCACGGACTGCCTCGGCATCGCCCTCGCGCTCCAGGCCGAGCAGGCGCCGGGCGCGGATCGCTGGCTGGCCCTCCTGGGCCATCAGCCAGGGGACAGGATCGTGCTTCAACATCTGGACCACAGCCCTCCCCTTTCTTCCGGGCGGCCAGCGTGTCCGTTCAGCGAGCCCGCCTGCGCCGGCGCGCCCTACTGCGCCTGGCAGCTAGGGCAAAAGTATACTGCGCCACCGAGGTACTGCGTCTTTTCGATCGGCGTTCCACATTCGGGACACGGCCTACTCTGGGTCTTGCTGTCCAGAATCCGCACGTACCGTCCGCGGTTCCCGTACAAGTCCCGCTCGCTTTCCCTGCCGCCCAGCTCGACCATCTGCGAGAGAGTGTCCACGATCGCGTCATACAGCGTGCGCTGCTCATCCTCGGCGATGTCCACGACCCTTCGTTTGGGATGGATCTTGGCTTGGTAGAGGATGTCCTGCAGACAACCATTGCCTATGCCCCAGACCCCGGGCTCGCTGATGAGGAAACCCTTGATGCTCTTGGAACTGCCCTCATCGAGCGCCTCAAAGAGGCCCCGGAAGTACTCCCAGGTGAACCCATCGCTCAAGGGAGCGATCTTTTCTGCGGCGACGTGACGATGACTGCCAGCCGTGGCTTGAGGCAAGAGCAGGACATTGCCCCAACCCTGGACCGTGACCGTCAGATAGGTGTCCCTCTCAAAGCGGAGCATCAGATGGGTTTTCTTGGGAAAGGTGCGCGTGCTGTGGTGATAGAGGATGCTCTCCCCACCTCCTCCGAGCACAAGCACGTGGTCCGGCTCGATGGGCACAAGAATCGCCGACCCGTGCCCCTTTGCCTCGCCGACCACTGCACCCTTGAGGATCGCCTCGTATTCCTCTGGCGTCCCGCTGCAGAACGCGAACTTGTGGGTCGAATTGCCACGGTTCCCCTCTGCAATCCGCCTTCCGGCAAGCTCTGCGCTCATTTGTCGCGCAATGACCGTTGCTTCCGGCAGTTCTATCACATCATCTCCTCGTGCGAACGTGATCCCCCCCTGGATCCTGGATCTCCCCCAGGGTCTCATCCCTGAAGTGCGATAAGTGCGCTGTGATTCGCTCCTCCAATTCGTTCAGGTACGCGATCAACGCCTCCTGTGAGGGCTGTTCCTCGTTGGCAAGCTCCCACCACGGCTTCCCGAACCGGTAGCCCCAGGCGAACTTTCCCGAACCGGCCGGCCTAAAGTAGAAATCCAGGCACTCGACGTCGTGATAGGCTACCTTGGCCGGCACCTGAAAGAGGGTCGCCCCCCTGGTCCACGTGTCGTCATCGAAATTGCCGATCGTCTCCCTCAACAGGCCAATGGTGCTCTTAAACGCGCCGGCCAGCTCATCGATGATGGTCTGCGTCATTTTCACCTCCGCACATGACTGGGGTACATATCCCGGCCCCTCGCCCAGCGCGCAAACGGCCGCCGCATCAACACGCCGTCTCAAGCCGTCAAGTGCCCTCAGGCACTGCTCACCCGGCGCCTGAGGGCGCTTCTCACCCTCAGCCGGGACCTTCAGATCCCGGCTCCCCTACCTGTCCAGCAGATTCAGCGCCTTCTCGACCGCAGCGACGCCTGCCTTCTCGTGTGCCTGCCAGGCTCGCACTACCGCAGCCCCTGCCAGCCGCCGCTCGCCCACTGCCTTCGCGCCTTCGGTGGCCTTGTGCCCCAGCAGGGCATAGAACGCCTGCCAGCACTCGTAGGCGGCCCGGTACTGTTCAGCCGCAGCCAGCAGGTGCGCGTTCACCCCCTCCGAGAACGCGCCGGATCCCGCGACCCGCTTCAGGTAGACGCCGGTCGAATTTCGGACCGTCCACTGAGGGTTGATGTCGTGGCAGGCCGTCCAATCACCGTGCGTGTCGATGTCCGCGCAGTCAGCAGCGTAGGCTGCGATGCCCGCCAGGCCAAAGGTCACCTTGGGGTAGCTCTCGCGCACATGCTCTGGAGGCTCGGTGCTCCACGCCACCAGGTCCCTGATCACCCGCAGCGCGACCTCCTCGACCGGCTTTGTCGGGATGCGTTCGGTGTGCCTGCCCAACTGCGCCGCCTTCCATCCCTCGACGCGCTTTGCCCATTCACCGAACTCCCCCCACGTCAGCCATTTGGCATACGTATCCGGCCCATCGGCCAGCGCGTACACCCTTCTGTCCTCCGCAACGTGGGCGTCCTGGTAGCCGGCGAACATGATGTTCTCCCAGTCCCAGCCCTTGACCGGACGGCCCGCATCCACGCTCTCCACAAGCAGCGACCACGCCCCGTCCATCCCCTCAAAGCCCACCCACTCGTAGCCAAAACCGGTCGCCTCGGCGATGCGCTCGCCCGGGCTGACGTCAAGGTGTGCGTACTTGGGCATAAACGCACCCGGTTCGTACCCGTACAGCGCTGAGGCACCGGACACCGCCGCGAGTTGATCATAGTCCATATCCGTCCACCCGGCCACCCGCATCTGTATCAGGTGCAGCGACAGGTCCACGTAGGGCTGGATGTACACCTCATCTCCCGCAGCCACGGCGTGCTCGCCGAAGCGGCCGATGAGATCGTCAAACGTCTGGATGACCCGCTCAAGACGCACCTCCGGACAGCCCTCTTCCGAGGCATATCTCGACCTCTCTGCTGCCATTTCGCTCTCCTTTCCCCCAGTCCAGCATGCCCCTCATCGCGATCCCCGCATCTGCTGACCCTCGCCAGGTGAGGCCTGTTTGCAGGGTGCCTGTTCCGTCACGAGCATGATACCACAGGATATCGACAGATCACGTCATAATTAGAACAAAGGTTCTGAGCTCTGGAGTGGTCGCAAGCTCTGTGAACGCGCGCTGCGTGGAGGCATTGGGGTACCTGACGAGCGGGATGGACCTCCTGTGGCCCATGGTAGCGCGGATGTTCTACCTTGTCAAGCACATCCCCGCGTGACCGCTAATGCACAGCCTCAGTATGGTTGCGCCCGCCACTGGAATCGGGTACAATGTCTCGCATCGGAACACACCGCGGGCAGCGACGCACTGAACGTGATCTGAGAGGCGTGAGCGATGACGGAAGGTTATCCTCGGGCTGATCGCCGGACAGCCGCGATCGACGAATACATAGAGAGACACCCCATCATTCGCCGCGTGTTTGAGCTGGCTGCCAAGCGCCAGGTGCCCCTCTATCTGGTCGGCGGCAGCGTGCGCGACATGCTGCTGGGCGCGGAAACGCACGACTTTGATTTCGCAGTGGAGGGAGACGGCCTTGCATTGGGACGCTATGTGGCCAACACGCTGCGCGGAGCATACGTGCCTCTGGACAAGGAGCGGCGGACAGCCAGGGTGCTGCTGTCCCCTCAGGACACAGCCCGGTTCTACCCCCCACTCACGGGTACCCCGCCCTCAGGCCATGTCCCCGCTCCTCCATCCCAAGGGCTCTGCCTGGACATCGCGGCGCTGCGCGGTGACAGCTTGGAGGCGGATCTCAGGGACCGCGACTTTACGATCAATGCGATGGCCCTTGGGCGGGCTGTGGGAGAGAGATGGGTGCTCTTTGACCCCCTCCACGGCAGCGAGGACCTGGCCAACAAGGTCCTGCGCCCTGGCTCGCCCTCCAGCTTTGTGGATGACCCGGTCCGCACCCTCCGCGCCGCGCGCATGCACATCCAGTTTGGCTGTGCCATCGAGCCAGATACCAGGGAGCTGATGCGTTGTGCCGTGCCCTTGTTGGGTCTGGTATCGGCGGAACGCGTGCGGGATGAGTGGTTCAAGATCCTGGACCTGCCCGGAGCAGCCGGTGCGCTGCGAACAATGCACCAATGGACCCTCCTGCAAGCGATCGTTCCCCAGGTCTCCGCGCTTGACGGCCTACAGCAGCCAACGCCGCATCGCTATGACGTCTTGATGCATTCCTTCGAGACGGTACGCGCCGTCGAGCGACTGTGGGACGCACTCCAGGGACGGGATGAGAACGCCCTGTCGCTCATTCCCGACGCTTTCGGCGACCTGGTGCCGCAGGTTCGCGAGCGCTACGCATCGCCGATCTGTGCCGATCGCTCGCGCCTCGCCCTGCTCAAGTGCGCGGCGTTTCTGCACGACGTGGGCAAGGGAGAAACGCAAGGCGCGAGGGAGAACGGTCGAACGCACTTTATCGGGCACGAGCGAGTAGGGGCGGACATGGCCGTGCGCTGGGCACGCCGTTGGCGATGTAGCAACACAGAGATCGACATGCTGCGAACGACCGTCGAAGCGCACATGCGCCCCACGTGGCTGGCCGCGCGTGGAACACCCTCGCGCCGCGCGGTGTACCGCTACTACCGTGACACCGGTGAATACGGCGTGGACGCGGTGCTGGTCTCCCTGGCCGACTGCCTGGCAACGCACGGCCATGACCCTCCCGCCGGCGAATGGCGCCGGCAGGTGGAGACCGCGGCCTGGCTCCTCTCCGCGTACTATCGTCACAGAGAGACCGCGATCGACCCTTCTCCCCTGATCTCGGGGCACGACCTGATGGAGGCGTTCCACTTGCCGCCCGGGAGACGGATCGGCGAGCTGCTCGCCCGAATACGCGAAGAGCAGGCCGCAGGCGAGATTCACACCCCGGAGGAAGCCATGGCTCGCGCCCAAATGTGGATCGAGGCACAGGAAAAGCCAGAGGGCACAGCGTAATGCGAATGGACCGCATTTGCGGCCTGCGGAAAACGTGGTATACTGGTAGTACCAGTT
>JADHXD010000019.1 GCA_016783145.1 Anaerolineae bacterium | reverse complement strand
TGGGATCAGACACAGCGTCGAAACGATCTGTCCGCTGCCATCGTCCTCCACGAACAGCCAGTGTTCGGGCTGGGAGCGCGGATGGTTGAGGATCAGTTCGCGCGTCAGCGCGGCCACGCCGTCCCCAAAGATCAGCCCGTTGAACGCAGCCAGCCGCTCTATGTCGCGCGCATCGGCCAGCGACTTGATGACGAGTCCGTCTCCTAATGCTTGATGATAAGGTGCGTTTACAGGCAACGTTGTCTCTCCTCATGCTCGGTCTGGCGGGATGACCACCTAGCGCCAGGCGCGCTCCTGGGCTTGTGCGCGCTCCTGCGCTTGGCTCTCGAGTAGTGACTCGTAGATTTGCTGATAGCTGCGATAGCGTGTCTCGAACACCCCGTCTTGGCCGACTGCGGCCCGTACGGCACACCCACGAACCTGGGTGTGTGAGCAGTCCTTGAAGCGACACTGCCCCTCCATCGCCGCAAGCTCTGGATAAAAGTCGATCAGGTCTCTCCGCCGGAGCCCGGCCACCCCGAACTCGCGAATGCCCGGAGTGTCCACGACATAGCCGCCGATCTCTAGCCTCAGCAGGTTCACCTGCGCGGTCGTGTGGCGTCCACTGTGGCTGTAGTCACTTACCTGGGCGGTGCGGAGCTGAAGCCCCGGCTGGACCGCGTTCAGCAGGGATGATTTGCCCACCCCTGACATACCGGCGAGTACGGTTGTCTGGCCGTGCAGCATCTCTCTCAACCGGTCCACACCGTTTCCGGTGAGGGCACTGGTAAAGAGCGTCCGGTGTCCCAGGTTCAAGTAGGGCCGAAGGGCTTCCTGGCACGCCGAAATGTCCTCGGCCAGGTCTGTCTTGTTGATGCAGACGATGGGCGCGAGGCCGCACCGCTCGGCAGCGATCAGGTACCGATCCAGAAGCTCCGGCCACAGCGGCGGATCGCGCCAGGAGGCCACGACCAGCACCTGGTCGGCGTTGGCGACGATGACCTGCTGCAGGTGACCGTAAAACACATCGGGGCGAGCCAGGACGCTTCGGCGAGGCAAGACCGTCTCCACGATGCCTCTGCCAGCGCTGTCCTCCGACGCGATCACCTCGTCACCAACGGCGATCACGTTAGTGTAGCCGGTGTCCTCTGCACTGAGCGAGCCACGGATGCCGCATACGAGTTCCTGGTCGTCCACTTGCACACGGCACAAGCCGCTGCTGACCTGGGTGACGGTGCCCTGTACCCCCGCTAGCCTGGGGGGTTCAGACGTGTGAGCCTCGTCCTTTTCCTCGCGCAAGGACGCAAGTGCTGACTGGACCAGAGCCTGTCGCCGCTCCCGTTCGCCCCGTGGCATGACGGGCTCGCTCTCGGCGCAGTCATAGCCAAACACATCGTCGAGGTCGCCCAAGTTCCCGGAGACTCCCAGGGGGGAGAGGCTCCGCCAATCCTTGGTCCGTGTTCGCTTTGCCTTGCGGTTGCGCTTGATCTGCTTGCGGACCTTGCGCATTGCCTTGTTCGTTTCGTGGTGCTGCCACTGCTTTTCTGTGCGACTAGGCACGTTTGCGTTCCTCCACGTGGTAGGCCATCAAGGGCCGGGAAACCAAAAAGGCCACGAGCATTCTCGCTCATGGCCTCGCGATGGCTGGCACAGGACCTACACGATTCGTCCGGCAGCAGACCCGCAGACATCGGAACGCCATGAGCTGCGCGATCTCTGTGCCGACTCGTGTGGTGGAGACATGGAGGTCCTGCGTGAAGGTACGTTACGCGTGGCTCCCGTCCAGAGATCGGCAGGCAAGACCGGCGGTTGTGACTTGAACTCTATTCACTTGGAGCATACCGCTTGCCTCCTTTCTCTGGGCCAGGGAAGAATACCGGCAGAACACAGGCCATTATAGGCTGAAGCGTGGATTTGTCAAGCCGGCCTCAGTATAGCACAGAAGCCCCTCGACTGCATCGGCCAGATGGACCATTCCGGCGTCGGCCACCTGGCCAATTCTGCTTTTGCCCTGCCGTCTGACCTGTGATAGAATGCGTCCCCATGAGCAACATCACGCGGATGACCGCCATCGCATTCATCTTGTTCATGTCCTCGGGCATCACGGGTCCGGTGAACTCGTTGTATGTAGAGTCCCTTGGAGCTGGCTACGTGGTGATCGGCGTCCTGGGGACGGTGACCTCGCTGACCACGATTCTGTTCAGCTATGTGTGGGGACGTGCGTCGGACTACCTTGGCCAGCGCAAGATTTTCCTGGTGTCAGGCCTGGCTGCGTGGGCCCTGGCCTACGGCTTGATGGCTGGCGTGCCCAACTATCGATATCTGTTTCCGCTGCGCGTCTTTGCCGCCATCGCTCAGGCAGCCTACGGTACTGCCAGCCTGGCCTTGATGGGCGACCTATTGGAGCAGCACCCAGATGCTCGTGGGCGCAGGATGGGCACCTTTCGCGGGCTGGGTTCGCTCGGTTTCGGGCTGATGGCTTTTCTCTCGTGAAGCATCGCCGATAGACTCTCGATTCGTGCGCCTTTTGGCCTGGCGGCTGCGTTTCTGATCGTCGCTTTTGCCCTGGCTCTCAAGGTCAGAGAACCCACCGTCCACCCTGCGCGCCAGCGCGAAACGCAGCCGCCCGGTGGCCTGGGTCTGTTGCGTGCTTGGTTCATCTCCGCCCTCAAGGGCATGACCGCGGCGGTACGGCAGCTCGCCGTCAGAGGGGAAGCCCGGAGTGGTGTTCGTCCCGACCCCGCAACTAGCGACACCGGGCGGCTTCCGCTGACACCGCTTCTCGTGTCCGCACTTCTGTGGTCTCTGGTCACCGGCGCAGTCTATGCTGTTTGGGCGAACTACATGGTCGGTGAACTGGGATACAGCCAGACGACGATGAGCAGGCTGTGGTCGCTGGCCTCTATCTCTGAATTCCCCCTGATGATCCTCGCCGGCTGGCTGTCAGACCGCATTGGCCGCCTGCCCATGCTCAGCCTGGGCTTCCTGGCATGGACCCTCGTCTTCCTGGGATACGTGTTCGCGCCGGGCATGCCGTGGATCATTGGCATCCAGTTGACGCGCGGGTTCGCGTATTCGGCGTTCACGGCGACGGCGATGACCTATGCGACCGAGGTCCGTGCAAGGGCGCAGCGCGGAGCGGTCTCCGGCTTGTACAGCTCCGCGGGTGGGCTCGGCTCCATCCTCGGCTCCTCGATGGGGGGCATCCTCACGGAGGTGGCGAGCTTTCGGGCAATGTTCGCCACAAACGCGGCGTTGATCTTTGGCGGAGCGCTCTATGTGGCGGGGGTCGCCGTCCGTCGCGCGCTGTCCGCGGCTCGCCTCTCGCGCCGGCGAGCCCTATAGGGCGGCGATGCGGTCATAGATCCCTACCAGGGACCGGTAGGTCTCTACAAAGACCTCGTACAGCTCCTGGTATCGGGCGGCGACGCGCGGCCCGGGTTCCTCCCCTGGTTCGATCTGCACCAAGTCCCCTGCGACCCTGTAGTCGGGGAACAAACCCACACCAACGCCGCCAGCGATCGCCGCTCCGAGCGAGGTCGCTTCGACGAGCAGCCTGGGGCGAAGCAGGGGCAGGTCGTACACGTCGGCCAGGATCTGTCGCCACAGCGCGGAGCGCGCCCCACCACCGATCAGGTGCAGGGCGGTGATAGGCGCATCCTGATCGCGGAAGGCGTCGAGAATGATGCGCAGGTTAAAGGCGACGCCCTCCAGCACGGCCCGGGTCACTTCAGCCCTGCCGTGGGCCATCGTCAGGCCGACGAACGCTCCTCGCGCACGGGGGTTCCAGTGCGGGCTGCGCTCTCCGATGAGATAGGGCAGAAAGAAGAGGCCCTGGGCACCGGGCTCGACCCCCGAGGCCAGGTCATCCATCTGCCGATAGAGCCGCTCTTTGCCGTCACCGCGCAAAAGCCGCTCCAACCAATCATAGGACCCGCCCGCGCACTGCATCGTTCCTGTGGGAAAGACGTATTCGGGATCGAGGTGAGCAAAGGTAAAGGTCCGCTGCTGGGGGTCGTAGAGGGGCTCGCGGCTGACGAACGAGATCCACGAAGAGGACCCGATGTAGTTGTAGGCATCGGCTGACCGGACCACCCCCGCGCCAGCCGTGGCGCAGGCACCATCGCCGCCCCCGATCACGACCGGCGTCCCCGCGGCCAGGCCGGTCTGCCGCGCCGCTTGCCCCGTCACGCTACCGATGACCGTGGCTGAGGGCACTGCCGGGGGCAGCAGGTCGGGGTCCAGATCGATCGCCGACGTGATCTCGCTGGACCAGCACCGTTCTCTAAGGTCAAAGAGATTGGTGCCTGAGGCGTCCGAGTAGTCGGTGGCGTACGCGCCGGTCAGCTTGAATGCCGCATAGTCCTTGGCCTGGAGCACCTTGTGCGTCCGGGCATGCAGGTCGGGCTGGTGATTCCGCAGCCACAGGACCTTGGCGGCTGTATAGTTCGAGCTTGCTCGGTGGCCCGTGATCTCGTACACGCGGTCGGCGCCGACTCGCTCTTTGAGGAGGTGGGCCTCCGCCTCGGCGCGCTGGTCGGCCCAGATGATGGCTGTGCGCAGCGGCCTGCCCGCAGCGTCGACCGGCAGGCAGCCCATCATCTGCCCCGAGAAACTGACGACCTCGATGTCGCCTGCCTGTCGACCGGGTTCAGCCAACAGGCGCTGCGTCGATGCTGCGACCGCTCGCCACCAGTCCGCGGGATCTTGCTCGGCCCATCCCGGTCGGAGATAGTTGGTCCCATACGGGGCAAACGCGCTGCCCAGCAGATGTCCCCCTGTGTCAAACAGGGATGCCTTGTTCCCTGTGGTGCCCAGATCGTGGGCCAAGATCAGGTCTGCCATCCACGTTCCTCCTCGTCCCGGCCAGTCGCCCTTCTGCGGGCAGATCGAGCACAGATGATGCGGAGCTCAGTGCGCCCGCCCAGCTCCAGGGGATTGTAGCACGAAGGTGTGTCTGGAGCAACCGTGAGCACCGGCGGTGTCCCGGGCGCGCCCGCCCCACGGTGAGCGGGGGCGAGGTTGCCCGCCTGGCGGAGGGTGGTATAATGATCGCACTCTTGTGGGAGGGTGAGGGATGATCGGAACCATCATCAACGTCGTGACCGTGCTGGTGGGGGGGCTCCTGGGCTCCTTCCTGGGCAATCGTCTGCCGGAAAAGATGCGGCAGACCGTGATCTGGGGCCTCGGGCTCGTCACCTCTGTCGTCGGGATGCAGATGGCGCTGCAGACCGGGAACGTGCTCTTGATCATGGGGAGCGTGCTGCTGGGCGGCGTCCTGGGTGAGTGGGCGCGGATCGATGACCGGCTGGAGGCCACCGGACGGTGGTTGGAGGACCGGCTGGGTGGCAAGCAGGGAGGAGAGGATGGGCGCTCGATCACGCGGGCCTTTGTCACCGCCAGCCTGGTCTTCTGCGTCGGGCCGCTGACCATTCTCGGTTCCATCCAGGACGGCCTGACGGGCGACTATAGCCTGCTAGCGGTCAAGTCGATGTTGGACGGGTTCGCCGCGCTGGCCTTTTCGGCCACGATGGGACCGGGCGTGCTGCTGTCCATCCTGACGGTGGTGTTCGTGCAGGGAGGGATCAGCCTGACCGCGATGGGTGTGGGCGAAGCACTGGGCGAGGTCACCCGGGAGACGCCGTGGGTGATCGAGATGACCGCCGCTGGTGGCGTGCTGATGCTGGGCATCTCCCTGATCCTGCTGGACCTGCGGCGGATTCGTGTAGCAAATCTCCTGCCCGCCGTTCTCATCGCACCCTTGGCCCAAGTCTTGCTCAAAACCCTGGGAGTTGGCCTGTGATTGGCTGTGCGCGACGAAAAGCTGGACGCGAGCGTGTGCGCGAGCGCCGCCAGTACCTGTTCCCTTGACAGGAGCAGCAAATTGCGCTAATATGTAGTTGAGGGGACAGGGCGTGGGCATTCAGCATCTTGTATGCGCCGCACTCGCAACTCATCCACATCGTTTCACTACTCACCGCAGCAGTCACTCTCGCCCCGCGCGTCCTGTTCTTCACAACCTGCCCAAGGGGTGGTCTGCAGGTTGCGTTTTCTGGCGCTGGGCTTGAAACGCTGGCCTTTCATCCGCGGTCAGCAAGTGCCCAGCTCGCAGACGCTAGAGGGCGTGTGGGTAGACCGTCCCTGCACACAGAAAGGAGGTGCGAAACGCTCGCGAATCCTGATGTCGTGTCTGCGTATGAACAGGCTCAGGGGTAGGGCAGTCGCAGCAGCCTCACACACCACTCCACGCACGCTCCTGGGCTCGATCACAGGAGGCCAGAATGAAAATCAAGCGAATTGCCTGGGTCGTAGCTGCAGCAGTGATCGCCGTCACTGCCTGTCTGCTTGTGATGACCGCGTTTGCTTCTACGCCGGAGAGTGCAACCGGCGAGATCACGTATGTGCAGGAGATGCCCCAATCTGAGGCATCCGTACCCTCTTCCCTGCCTGACGTTCTTCCACCAGTGGTCTTTCCACGAGGCGACTGGCCCTGGTATGCGCAGGGCGAGATCACCGTCCATCCAGAGCCGCCGATCGCCCTCCAGCCCACCCAGCTCTGCGCTGAGGTCGTCAATACCACACCAGATCCTCAGTTAGCGACCCTCGAATTCAGCGTCGCCAACTTTGGGATCGGCCTGCCGTTCACGCCAGTGGGCGCGGACAGCGTAGTGGTGCCGCCCAGTGGCACGGCAAAGGGATGCGTGGTGTGGGTTCCGCCGGCGCCCGGCCATTGGTGCGTACAGGTGAAGCTGACTGGGATGGACGTGACCGGGGCGCCGTGGCCGGAACAGGTGAGCCAGCGCAACATCGATATCTGGGAGGACCTGGTCCCAGGCCAGACGGACGAGATGGTGTTCCCCGTCGGGAATCCCCTGGACAGGGAAGGGCCTGTCACCTTTACGGTCAAGAGTCTCCTGCCGGGGTGGGATGTCCAGCTGGACCCACCGGTAATCCCCTTCCTGCAGCCGGGACAGACGACCATGGTGACCCTGTTGACCACACCCCCACGCGACCAGCCCCTGGGCAGTGGGAAACCGGTGGTCGACGTGGAGGGTTTCATCGGTGGAAAGACCATCGGCGGGTTCCGCAAGATCGACACGCCGCCAGTGCCCCTGCACCGGCCCAAGGACCCCTTCTTTGCCGAGTCCGAGATCAGCGTCAAGCCCTACCCGCCTCGCGCGGGCGAGCCGACCCAGATCTGCGTCGAGCTCCGCAACTTGAGTGCCGTCACGCGCACCGTGGCCGTGCAGCTTAGCTGGGCGAACTTTGGGATCGGCCTGCCCTTCCAGCCTATCAGCGGGCCGATCATGGCAGACATCCCACCGTTCGACAAGGCCGTGGTGTGCATCACGTGGATCCCGCCCTTTGGCGGGCATTTCTGCGTCCAGGCACGGGTACACATCGTTCCCGTCAGTGCCGCGGTCGTGTATGAGGATCACTTTAGCCAGCGCAACCTGGACGTGTCCGAGCCCCTGAGGCCGGGAGTGCCTCACTCTGTGCGCATCCCGGTCGGCAACTTCCAGCACGAGTTCCTGAACCCCGAGCCGATGACGACGACGATCCGCTTCACCAAGACGGTCTTCCTTCCCGGGTGGGAGGTGACGATCGAGCCGATGGAGCTGCCGGGTGTGGCCCCCAACACGATGCGTTTTGTCACCCTGACCGTCAAGCCGCCCGATCTGGCATTCGCCGACTCGCTGCCCGATGACCTGACGCCGATCGTGGACGTACAGGCGCTGAGCTACCCACCCGACAGGCCACCGTTCGTGATCGGGGGCATCCGCAAGATCTACCGGCCCCCGGTGCCGATCCACCAGCCAGACGAGCCGCCATACGCCGAGTCGGAGATCAGCGTGGATCCGTACCCGCCGCGGGCGGGCGAGCCGACAGAGATCTGCGTGAAAGTGCGGAACCATACGGGCTTCACGCAGACGGTGCAGGTGCAGTTCAGCGTGGCAAACTTTGGGATCGGGCTGCCGTTCGTGCCGATCGGGCCACTGCGGCTCGTAGAACTGCCACCGTACAGTGAGAAGTTGGTCTGTGTAAAGCACATCTTTACCTACGGTGGACATTTCTGCGTGCAGGTGCAGTTGAGCGATCCGGCGGGGGAGTACCGCCCGGTGAAGAGCCAGCGGAACCTGGACGTGGCAGAGTTCCTCGAGCCGGGGAAGGTAGAGTACTTTGAGGTGCCCGTAGGGAACCCGTTCCCGGACCCGGTGACGATCACCTTGGCACTGGTGAACCACGTGCCCGGATGGGAGATGGACTATGAGCCGAAGGTGATCCCGAACGCACCGCCCTGGCCTGCAAAACCAACGCAGGTGGGGGTGTGGCTGACGCCGACGGGGGATCTGGCAGAGCTGGAAGATGGGAAGCCGGTCCTGCACCTGGAGGCGTACGCGAATGGGGAGCTGATCGGGGGCATCCGGAAGGTGTTCCGCCCACCGGTGCCGATCCATCGACCGGCAGACCCGGTGTACGCGGAGCGAGAGATCACCGTGCGTCCGTACCCACCGCGGGCGGGGGAACCGACGGAGGTGTGCGTTGAACTACGGAACCCGACGCCGGTGCCACAGACGGTGACGGTGCGTTTCTTCTGGGCATACTTTGGCATCGGGCTGCCCTTCCACCAGATCAACGGCCCGCGCGTGGTTGTCCTGCCGCCGCACAGCGTGGTCAAAGAGTGCATCACGTGGATCCCGCCGGTCGGAGGGCGGGCGTGCATCAAGGTTGAGGTCGAACGGGAGGGCTACCGGAAGGTATGGAGCCAGCGGAACATCGACGTGGGAGAACCGCTTCGCCCCGGCAAGCCGCACTCGCTAGAGTTCAGCGTCGGGAATCCCCTTGCGGAACCGATGACGGTGACCCTGGGGCTGATCCCGCACGTCCAAGGGTGGGAGATCGAGGTCGTGCCGATGGTGCTGCGCGACATGCAGCCAGGCGACACACATACGGCTACGCTGACGGTCCAGCCGCCGCCAGGTCGACCACTGCCGGAAGATGGCACAGTGATCGTGGACGTGGAGGGGTACGCGGAGGGGAAGCTGATCGGGGGCTTTCGCAAGATCCACCGGCCCCCGGTGCCGATCCACCAGCCGGACGAGCCGCCATACGCCGAGTCGGAGATCAGCGTGGATCCGTACCCGCCGCGGGCGGGCGAGCCGACAGAGATCTGCACCAAGGTGCGCAACCATACCGGCATCACGCAGACGGTGCTCGTAGAGTTCAGCTTGGCGAACTTTGGGATCGGGCTGCCGTTCGTGCCGATCGGGCCGCCGCGGCCTGTGGAGCTCCCACCGTACAGTGAGAAGCTGGTCTGTGTAAAGCACGTCTTTACCTACGGCGGGCATTTCTGCGTGCAGGTGCGGCTGACCGATCCGGCGGGGGAGAATCCGCCGGTGAGGAGCCAGCGGAACCTGGACGTGGCCGAGTTCCTCGAGCCAGGGAAGGTAGAGTACTTTGAGGTCCCAGTAGGGAACCCGTTCCCGGAGCCGGTGACGATCACCTTGGCGCTGGTGAACCACGTGCCCGGATGGGAGATGGACTATGAGCCGAAGGAGATCCCGAACGCACCGCCGTGGCCCGCGAAACCAACGCAGGTGGGGGTGTGGCTGACGCCGACGGGGGATCTGGCAGAGCTGGAAGATGGGAAGCCGGTCCTGCACCTGGAGGCGTACGCGAATGGGAAACTGATCGGGGGTATCCGCAAGGTGTTTCGCCCACCGGTGCCGATCCATCGACCGGCAGACCCGGTGTACGCGGAGCGAGAGATCACCGTGCATCCGTACCCGCCTCGGGCCAGAGAGCCAACCGAAGTGTGTGTCGAGCTGCGCAACCCAACGATGTTCACCCAGACAGTGACGGTGCGTTTCTTCTGGGCGTACTTTGGCATTGGGCTGCCCTTCCACCAGATCAACGGCCCGCGCCCGGTCGTCCTGCCGCCACACAGCGTGGTCAAAGAGTGCATCACGTGGATCCCGCCGGTCGGAGGGCGGGCGTGCATCAAGGTGGAGCTGGAGAAGGAGGGCTACCGCAAGCAGTGGAGTCAGAAGAACATCGACATCGGTGAGCCACTCCGACCGGGAGAGCCGCACTCGCTAGAGTTCATGGTCGGGAACCCGCTGGAGCGACCGATGACAGTGACGCTGGGGCTGATCCCGCACGTGGCGGGATGGGAGATCGAGGTCGTGCCCGACACGCTGCTCGACATGCAGCCAGGTGAGGAACGTCCGGTCATGCTGACGGTTCAGCCGCCGCCAGGTCGACCACTGCCGGAAGACGGCACGGTGATCGTGGACGTGGAGGGGTATGCGGAGGGACGGTTGATCGGCGGCTTTCGCAAGATCCACCGCCCGCCGGTGCCCATCCACCGGCCCAGGGACCCGGTGTACGCCGAGTCGGAGATCGGCGTGGATCCCTACCCGGCGATGGCGGGCAAACCTACCAAGCTGAGCGTTGAGGTGCACAACCCGACGCCGGTGGACCGGGTGGTCATAGCGACCTTTAGCATCGCGCCCTTTGGAATCGGGCTGCCCTTTACCACGGCGCACATCACGCCCAACCCGATCGCGATCTTTGTGCCCGCGTGGGGCGCGGCAAAGGGGCACGTAATCTGGATGCCCCCCTGGGCGGGCAAGTTCTGCGTCCAGGTGGAACTAGAGGTCGAGGGATACGAACCGGTGAAAAGCCAGCGCAACATCGACGTGGGCGAACCACTGCGGCCTGGCATCCCGCACTCGCTGGCGTTCCAGGTGGGCAATCCCTACGAGGAGCCGGTGACGATCACGCTGGGGCTGATCCAGCACCAGCACGGGTGGGACATCAGTGTGTCACCGATGACCATGACCAACGTGCCGGCAGGCGAGCGAGTGCAGGCCACGCTGATGGTCACACCTGCGCGCGATGCCAAGCTGGGCACCGGACGTCCGATCGTGGACGTGGAGGCCCACGTGGATGGCCGACTCCTCGGCGGCTTCCGCAAGCTGGACCGGCCGCCGATCCCGATCCACAAGCCGCACGAGAAGGACTATGCGGAGACAGAGATCACCGTCGATCCCGATCCACCCAAGAAGGGTGAGGAGACCACGATCACGGTCGAGCTGCAGAACAGCGGCCCTTCACCGGTGCCGGTCACCGTCGAGTTCGGCTGGGCCAAGTTCGGTATGGGCATCGCGTTCACGACAACGGGTATCGTGTCTCCGACGCAGTTGGTGACGGTAGACGCGGGAATGACGACCACAGCGTCTACAAAGTGGTTCCCCGAGCTCGCCGGTCCACAGTGTGTGATGGCCATCGTGCAAGACGCGGCGGGCGAATACGAGCCGCAGCGCAGCCAGCGGAACGTGCGGGTGATCGAGGAGCCGCCGTGTGGCACTACCAAGGTGTTCACGTTCACGGTGAGGAACGACAGTCCCTTCACCGTCACCGTGGAGATCGGCATGGTCTCCTTTAACGTGCCCGCTGACTGGATGGTGACGACAGACCCCACTGACACGCTAGAGATCCTGCCCTTTGAGGAGGGCACGGTCACGGTCACCGTAGAGATCCCGTGTCCGATCTCGGCGCAGCAAGCCCTGGCTGTACAGCAGGTTCGCGCTCTGCAGGCGGCGGCGGGAAGTGTGCCGACCATCGATGTGGAGGGCTATGTCAATGGAGACCTGGTAGGTGGCATAGAGATCCAACTGCTGCCCGAGACCGTATGGCAGGTCTACCTGCCCGTGGTGCTCAACGAGGAGTAATCACAGCGGGGCAGCGTGGATGAAGGCCTAGAACGACGTGCAGGAGGGCAGAAGGGCATAGGGCCTTTCTGCCCTTCGCCGTTCGGCATCACGCTCGACTGGCAGCAGGGCCGCGGAACCGGTGGCGGCGTCGCCCCACCTGTAGAGTGGCCCGGCGTCAGCCCGCAAGCCTATCCAGGATGGCGTCCGCAGCCACCTTTCCCGAGGCAGATGCCTGGATCAGCCCGCGGGTCACTCCGGCACCGTCGCCGCAGGCAAACAGGTTCTCTACCTCTGTCTCCATCTCGGGAGAGAGGTGAAGACGGTTGGAGTAGAACTTGACCTCGACTCCATAGAGCAGCGTGTGGCCGGAGGCTACTCTGGGTGCGATCTCGTCGAGAGCGTGGAGCATTTCCAGGATGTCGGTCACATACCGGTAGGGAAGCACGAGGTTGAGGTCCCCTGGCGTGGCACTGGGCAGGGTAGGGGTGACGATGGAGCGCGACAGTCGCTCTGCGGTGGAGCGCCGGCCGGACTCGAGATCACCCAGGCGCTGGATCATGATCCCACCGCTGAGCAGGTTAGCCAGCCGGGCGATGCTCTTGCCGTAGGCGATGGGGTCGTCAAAAGGTTCGGTAAAGTTCTTGCTGACCAGAATGGCAAAGTTGGTGTTGGCCGTCCGGCGATCGGCAAAGGAGTGTCCGTTGACGGTCATCACGTCGCCCGCGTACTCGGTGCTCACCTCGCCGTACGGGCACATGCAAAAGGTGCGCACCTGGTCGTCGAATGACTCCGAGTAGTAGATGAGCTTGGATTCGTACACCAGCTCGGTGATCGGCTCCAGCACGATCGCCGGCAGCTCGACTCGTACGCCCAGGTCCACCGGGTTGCGTGCCTGGGTCAGGCCCAACTCCTCGGCGCGGCTCTTGAGCCAAGACGCTCCTTCGCGCCCCGGGGCCACGATCACCGTCCCGGCTTCGATCCGCTCGCCCTTTTCCGTCTCGAGGCCACTGACCCGCCCGTTCACGGTTGCGATGCGAGACACGGGACTGCGGGTGCGGATGCTGACGCCGCGTTGGAGAAGCTCATCCCTCATGCCGCGCATGATTGAGACGCAGCGCTCTGTCCCGATGTGGCGGATCGGGACAGAGAGGAATCTCAGCCTAGCCATTGCCGCCCGCTTCTCAAGCGCCTCGACTTGATCGGTTCGTTGGCCATAGATCAGCGGTGGCGCGCCGAAGCGGACATAGACCTCATCCGCCTGCTGGATGAGTCGCGTGGCCCGGTCCTCTCCCAAGATCTCGGGCAGGTGTCCCCCGACCGCCGGGGAAAGAGTGAGCTTGCCGTCTGAGAACGCTCCAGCCCCTCCCCATCCGGTGAGGATCGCACAGGGCTGGCAGTGGCGGCACCTGCCGCCAGGCTGGCGGGCAGGGCAGTGGCGATGATCGATATCCGGACCCTTGTCAAGGATGGCGATCCGCAGGTCAGGGCGCTGGCTCAACTCCAGGGCAGCAAAGATGCCCGCTGGCCCGGCGCCAACGATCAGGACATCGTAGCTTGTTTGGCTCATCTCTCTCTCCTCAGCACGCCCGCTCCGCTCGTCCCACCCAGCCGTCCGGCAGGACCGAACGGACGCGTCTGGCCGTTGCGCTAGGAATGGGGCAGGCGCAGCCCGAGCACATAGCCCCCATCGACGCGCAGCGTCGCGCCTGTCACATAGTCGGCATCCTCGCTGGCCAGGAATAGGGCGGCCCTGGCGACGTCCTCGGGCGTGCCCAGTCGTCCCCAGGGGATGTGTTTCCCTCGTCCCAGGATCTCTTGCTCGCTGTAGAAGCGGCGCTCACCTGGCGTGTCGATCCAGCCAGGGTTGATCGTATTCACATTGATGCGATAGCGAGCCAGCTCTACAGCCATCGTCTCTCCCAGCCGGTTGATGGCCCCCTTGGCCATATTGTAGGCGGCGCTCCCAGGGGGGCTGAGCTCTTCGTGCACCGAACTGATGATGACGATCTTGCCCCCCTTGCGCCCATCCAGCACCTGCCTGACCATCTGCTGTGCGGCCATCTGGCAGGTGTGAAATACACCGAACTGGCTGACCTGTATCGTGCGTAGCACGTCCTGCCAGTGGGCGTCGATGACCGGCGACCGGACCGAGAAGGCCGCGTTGGCCACGGCGATGTCTATGTGGCCCAGTTTCTCGGCCCCGGCGGCGTACATGCGGGCGACCGCTTCCCGGTCCGCCACATCTGCCTGCCAAACCAGTGCCCTCTGGCCGAGCGCGGTGATCTGATCTGCGACCTCCTCCGCCTCCTGGCGATGCGTGTGATAGTTGACGAGGACGTCTGCGCCCTCCTCAGCCATCCGCAGCGCCACACCTCGCCCAATGCCTCGCGACGCGCCAGTGACCAGCGCGACCTTGCCCTCAAGGCGGTTCATTGGACCCCTCCCTTCGGACCGCTCACTGCCCGCGCCCGCGCGCCGCGACGGGCCAGAAATCCACCAACCTGCCTCGCTGGACGACGTGCAGGGTGTCGTAGAGGTTGACCGTGGTGCAGCAATGACTGGGGAGGAACCTCACCCGATCTCCTGGGCGCACACGTGCCGGGCTGGCCTCACCGAGGGAGAGCCTGGCGTGTTCCTCTGACAGTGACAGGGTCGCTGCCCCCGGCAGGCCCAACGGCTGGGGTATTCCGAATTCCTTGCTCATGGCCTTCATACCCGCGTCGACGATGGCCCTGTCGGGCGCAGGTCGGCTGATGACGGTGGACAGCACGGTCAGCGAGGGCTCGAACTCGGGCCGGATCTGGGCGTACGTACTGTCCATCAACACATAGGACCCAGCCTGGACCTCGGTCACAAACGGGAGGGCGCCAGTGACATCGTAGGTGCCTGTTCCTCCGCCGCTGACGATCTGAACCGGCAGGCCATGGCTGTGCAGCAGGCCGACGGTACGTTCCAGCAGGGCCATCGCTTCCCTCACCCTGGTTGCTCGATCCCGAGGGTCCGGCACCGTGACCAGGTGTCCCTCGTAGCCCATCAGCCCTGTGAACTGCAGGTAGGGAGACTCGGAGATGTGTTGGGCCAACTCTAGGGCCGGCACGCCAGGCAGTACGCCGCAGCGCTCCATCCCGATGTCCACCTCGACCAGGACACGGAGAGAGGCCCCCTTCGACCGGCAACCTTCCGAGAGCGCATCCACATTGGCCGGGTCATCGACCGCCACCATCACGTCGCAGTCGAGGGCGAGGTCGGTCAGGCGGTCTATCTTGATCGGGCCCACCACCTGGTTGGCGATGAGGATGTCTCGGATGCCTGCACGAGCCAAGACTTCCGCCTCCCCAACCTTGGCACAGGTAATGCCGATCGCGCCGGCCTCTATCTGCCTGAGAGCGATTCGGGGGCACTTGTGGGTCTTGGCGTGGGGGCGCAGAGCGGCAGGTCTCTCGGCAAAGAACCGGGACATGGTTGCGATGTTGTGCTCAAAGGCATCGAGGTCCAGCAGCAGGGCGGGAGTGTCCAGGTCCTCGATGGACATCCCAAGTTTAGGCTCATAGGGCACGTGAGTCACTCCTCTCGATGGGTTGGCAATGGATCCGCCGGTGCGGACCTCCCTCGGCAATGTGTTCCGGCGCGGTCACGCGACTGTGTCGCGCTACCTCTCCGCCGGGTGGACCAGGTGCTACTGAAGCGACGGTGGCACAACTGTATCACGCCTTGCCTGCCTTGTCAAAAGCCTGGAGGGCGCCTTGTTTGACTGCCTGCAGAAACGATGGTACATTGAGCACATTGTGGCTATGTTTGGGCCGGAGCCTGAGAGGAGAGAGGATGCAGATGCCAGCGACCATGCAGGCGGTGAGGGTGTACGGTGTCGAGGACTATCGACTGGAGCGAGTGCGCGTCCCGGACGTCGGCCGGGGCGAGGTGTTGGTTCGCGTGCTGGCGACGGGGATATGCGCGAGCGATGTGAAGACGCACTTTGGCGCGGCGCGTGTCTGGGGAGGGGATGCGATGCCATCGTACATCCAGACACCCGTGATCCCGGGCCACGAGTTTGTGGGAAGAGTCGTCGCCTTGGGAGAGGGAGCTGCCGAGAAGCACGGCCTGGCCCTGGATGACCTGGCGGTTTCTGAGCAGATCGTGCCCTGCTGGGAGTGCCGGTTCTGCCGGCGAGGGCAGTACTGGATGTGCCAGCGACACGACATCTATGGGTTCATCCGTGAACGGGCGGAAGGCTCCTGGGCCGAGTACATGGTGTTCCCGGCCGGGGCGATCAACCACAAAGTGCCTTCCGACGTCAGGCCAGAGCACGCGGCGTTGGTGGAACCCCTGGCCTGTGCGATCCACGCTGTCGAGCGGGGGTACATTCAGCTCGGCGACGTAGTGGTCATCGCCGGGATGGGACCCATCGGTCTGTGCATGCTGCAGGTGGCGCGGCTCAGGAATCCGGGGGTGCTTGTCGCCCTGGACCTGCAGCCCAGGCGGCTGGCACTGGCCAGGGAACTGGGCGCGGATCTTGCCCTGAACCCGCTGGATGGGGACGCTGTCCAGCGAGTGCTGGACTTGAGCGATGGCTACGGTTGCGACGTGTACATCGAGGCGTCGGGCGCGGGGCCGGCCGTGCTCCAAGGGCTGCAGATGATCCGCAGGCTCGGTACGTTCGTCGAGTTCAGCGTGCACGGCGGCCCGGTCGCCGTGGACTGGTCGATCATCGGCGATGCAAAGGAGCTCGACATCCACGGCTCGCACCTTGGCCCATACTGCTACCCCCGCGCGATCCAGTACATCGCGGATGGTACGATCGCTGCGGATCGCATCGTGACCCATACGCTGCCGCTGGCCGAGTTCCAGGAGGGCATTCACCTGGTCCACGATCAGAAGGCGTCGATCAAGGTCATGCTGCTGCCCTAGCATCCCGCGGAGGTAGGGGCGGCTGCGCCTCGATCTGTATGGGACTGCGAGGACAGCGACATCAGTCGCCGGTACCCCTCCATAGGGGAGCGCAGTGGATCGCCTGCGCGGGGGTCACCACCCAGTCCATTCGCTGGTCATGCTCGTCTCGCGGGAGGACCTCCGCCAGGCAGCGGTCATAGTTCACGCCCACGCGCAAGGCCCGCGTGGCCGGCAAGAGCCGGTCATAGTACCCACCACCAAACCCAAGCCGAGCCCCTTGCCGGTCAAAGGCAACACCGGGGACCAGCACCAGGTGCAGCGCAGCCGGATCGATGACTGGCAGGTCGTCGGCGGGTTCCAACATGCCAAACCGGTGCCGCACCAGGTGTCCGGGGCGGTATGGATGCAGGACCAGGTGCGTACCCTCGACGCGAGGGACGGCCCACTGGATGTCCGGCAGCAGGGAAAAGAGGGGTCTCAGGTCAAGTTCATTGCGAAAGGACAGGTAGGTCAGGACGACCTCGGCTTTTTGCAGCACCGGCCATTCGCTCAACCACTGGCAGAGCTGGGCAGAAGCGATGGCGACCTGTTCCTGGCTGAGACTCTCGCGCAGAGACTGGAATCGAGCGCGCAGGTCAGACTTGCTCATGTGGGGCTTTGGCCATCCTTTCCAGCCTATTGGTTGAACCAGATCTCGTATACCTGGTCGCCGTAGCGTATCGTCAGCTCTCCAGAGCCAAAGTCCGCGTGAGCCCAGGGGCTGTCCACCAGCGGATAGCGACGCAGCGGCACCGGCTCGCCGTCAACCGTGGGGGGCACGTCCCAGCCAGTGACGAACCTGCCCACAGAGGGCGAATCATAGGCCACCACCGCATCATCGCCCTCGATCCTGGCCGAGAGGAGGGCGTCCACGAACGCGTCAAAGGAGCCCCAGTCCGCCTCCCTGCCGCATTCCACAAACCACGTGTTCTGTGGTGCGTCACAGATCAGTTCTCGTCCCGCGTAGGTGCCGTGCTCTCCAAGCCGCATGCCATGCTGAGAGGTGATGCCCACATAGCCGGCACCCACGCGGGCAAAGGCCCAATTGCCCGCCATGCGAACCTCGTCAAACCGCTCCTGCTCAAAGAAGCAGTGCGTCATCCAGGCGAACTCGCTGAGTCGCCAGGTCAGCGAAAGGACATTGCGCACCTGGACCACCCGAGGCAGTGTCGTGTGGCCGGACCAGTAATCGGGCCTCAGGCCTGACCCCTCGCCGCTGGTGTGCGGACACGACCAAAAGATGACGGCCTTGTTCGCCAACGTCACCTGCGCCACGTGGGTCGAAGACTCGTACTCTCCCTTGCGGTGATCCTGGAGGCCGGACAGCATATAGTCAGGCGTGCGGTATACGCAAAAGTTGGCGTGATGGGACGTTCCCTGGAGGATCCCCTGGCGCACTCTGGATTCGATGACCGCCTGGTCGTCGGTGGCGATGTCGGCAAGGATCTTGGGCAGCTTGTACTGACTGGTGGCAATGGTCACCGGTGCCATGCCGCTGGTGCCTGTGACCAGAGACCCCAGGCCGTAGAGCAGCCAGCAGGTCGCGGAAGTGCCCTCAAAGTCAGGGTACTTGACATAGATGCCATAGCTGCGACCGTGAGTCGTGCCGAACACCCCGCGGTAGGAGTCTGCTGCCAGGTTCAAGAACGCATAGTCGAGCACAGCCCCTGCCATCTGCCTCAGTTTTTGGTCCTCACCGATGGCAAAGTCGTATACGTTGACGATCGGAGCGATGCTGATCGGATAGTACGAGTTAGAGTGCCATTCGTCAAACCCGAACCTGCCGCGCTGCCGGAACCATTCCGTGATATATGTACGGCCCTTGGTGGCGTGATACAGGCCCCGCTGGCGGCTGTTTGTGAACTCGTCCGTGGGGAAGAGCTGGCCGGCCATCCACTCGGCAACGTGAAAGAGCAGGCGGTGGTTCTCAGAGCCCATGTACATCACCGTGTCGCCTGGTTCGTCCACCCAGTACTTGAAGCCGAGCACCGTATCCACCATCAAGGCGTTGACCGCGGAGCTGAGCCGCTGGTTCTCGCGCTCCCAGTACATCAGTCGCAGGATGCCTTGGATCACAAAGTCGGCGCAGTCCTTGCGCGCCGCGATGAATGCGCACGTCTCCCGGATGACGTCCTCGTCCACCTGGTCGTATTGGCCGAGACCATACCGGGCGACCTCCGTCCATATGGGCCGACTCTCTTGGTTGCCGGCATAGTGCTCGAGGGCGACTCGTTTTCGCTCTTCGAGGCGATGGTACCCAACCAGGGGAGGCACGGGGGTGACCTTGCGGACCTCGTAGGCAACGGACGTGATCTGTTCCCCCTGATCGTCCACCCAGGCGCAGTCGATCGTGTACTGCCCATCAGAGAGCAAATCGCCGCGACACAGGGATATCTTGCCGGCGCTGTTGGGCAGGGCTTGCCGAAGGATCCGCCCCTCCTCCGACAGCAGGCGTACGCGCACTGTGCCAGAGTGGTCAGCTCTCAAGGTGAGACCGATCTCGTCTTCTGGGTAGAAGACATCTCGACCCAAGCGCAGGCTGGCCAGTTCACCCTCCACCTGGGCCCGGGAGTCCCTGGAACCGCCTTCTGCGAGGGGAACGAGCGCCCGCACGTCGCTGTCCTCGATCTCCAGGCGACAGCCGATCTGGGCCATCCGGCCCAAGCGGAACATCGCGACGGTCAGGGTATTCTCCCCTGACTGCAGGTCACCCCGGAAGCGATACTCGAAGCGGCCAGGTGTGGCGTGCACTGTGTGGGCGTGTGCGTCGGTGTCAAAGACGATCGCCCCGTTGATGGCGATCAAGACGCGCGAGGTGATCCGTGTGATCAGCTTCCAGGACCTCGTTCCCGGTTCCTTGGGCACAATGACGCTGGAAAGAAAGGCCGCACCGAGGTGATTGGAGATGTTGTACTGGCCCCAAGCCAGGTGCTTTTCTGGGCGACGAACCAGACGCCAGCGAGCGGTCTCTCCTCGCCAAGTGGCCTCGTGTCCCTCGCGCGGAGCAGAGCAAAGCACGGGCTCGGCCTCGTTTACGATCTCGGTCATCGCGGCGCGTCCTACGGCCGCACCAGTACGCTCAAAGAGGGTGAGTCCCTGCACCCGATCTGAGAGATCCTGGTAGAAGGGTCCCAGGATCAGCCACGGCTTGATGATCTCTCCCGCCGTCACGTTGCGTGCCAGACTGTCTATACCATTCATCACTGTAGTCCTCCCTCGCATGCGCCGGCTCAACTCTGCCCCCTTTACCGAAGCCGAATCGTGGTCACGACCTGACCGTGGTCGGACTGCCACCTGGGTACGGCCTCATCGCTCAGCGTCTCGTCGATCAGGTAGTCATTACTCTATCCTCCCGTCCGTTCCCAGACGACGATGAGGGCCGTGGCGGCGATAGCCCAACACAAGACCGCTCCCAGGAGTGATGCCCGCAATGTCCACCGGCCGGCGAGGTAGTAGAGCGAGGCAAGGTAGGCCAAGTATGGCACCAGCGAGAGGATGCCAAAGAGGATCGTGTGCCGCAGCTCCGCAGTCGTCCGTTGTGTTCCGACGACATAGTGAGAGATCAGGGCGAAGGTCGGGAATAGGGGGGACCATCCCGGCGATGTAGTAGGTCCGTGAGCGCGCAAGTAGCTGGATGACCACGACCACCAGAGCACCGGCCAACGCCTTGATCAGTAGAGCCACTGCCTTGCCCCCTTGGAGTGTGAAGGGTTTACCTGCGCACCTTTGGACATTGTACTACAGGTCGCGAGAGAGGGCAACGCGCGGGATGCGGTCTTGGGCCGGCCGTCCTCCTGTCCGGCGCGCTCTGCCACGGAGGCCCACCAAAGGGTAGGGCCTCCGTGGCCCTTGCTGTCTGTCTACTGGGCCGCGTCCTGCGTGGTCACCAGGTTGACCAGCCGGTCTGGCACGTAGATCACCCGGCTTGTACGACGTCCGCTCAAGTAACGGCGGATGCTTTCGCGGCCCTCGGCTCGTTCCTTGGCCTCCGCCTTGGTGATTCCAGCGGGCACGGTCAATCTATCGCGCACTTTTCCGTCCACCTGCACGACCAGGGTGACGGTCTTGACGTCTGTGATCGATTCCTCCCATCTCGGCCAGTCCTGCTGATGGACGCTGTACGGACCCCCAACGCGCGCCCACAGCTCCTCGGCAATGTGGGGTGCAAAGGGGGCGACCATCAGGATGAAGGTCTGCACAGCCTCAGCCAACCCTTCCGTGGTCCCTTGGGAGCGGTGGTGGGCAGTCACTTCGTTCAAACACTCCATCAGAGCGGCCACTGCGGTGTTGAACTTGAAGGCTTCGATATCGGCCGTGATACGTTGGACCGTGCGATGCATCGTGCGACGCAGTGGGACGTCAGTTGGGCTGGCTGGGGCGGACGGCGCAGCCGCGACCACGTTGACCAGCCTCCACACGCGCTCCAGGAAGCGCTTCGCACCGACGATACCCTCTTCTTCCCAAACCGTGTTATTCTCAAAGGGGGCCATGAACAGCAAATAGACGCGAAGTGCGTCTGCTCCGTAGGTCGACGCGACCTCGTCGGGCTTGACGACATTGCCCGCTGACTTGGACATGCGGCGCACCTGGGCGGTTCGCGGATCAACTGCGTGCATGACGCCCTGGCTGCGCAGCACGGGGAACGGTTCGCGGAAAGAGACCACGCCTGCGTCGGCCATCACCTTGGTCCAGAACCGGGCGTACAGAAGGTGCATCACGGCGTGCTCTGCGCCGCCCACGTACAGATCGGGCGGTCCCCACCGCGCCAGCGCCGACGGATCGACCGGTCCTTCCTCATAGTCTGGGCTGATGAACCGCAAAAAGTACCAACTGGAGCAGGCAAAGCCGTCCATCGTATCCGTCTCACGCCGCGCGGGGCCAGAGCATCGTGGGCAGGCCACACGGGTAAACTCGGCTACGTTGGCCAGAGGAGAGCGGCCCTCTCTGCCCGGCAGCCAGGCCTCGATGTGCGGCAGCAGCACAGGCAGATCACGCTCAGGCACGGGTACGATGCCGCAGTGGTCACAGTAGACCACAGGGATCGGCGCGCCCCAGTAGCGCTGCCGCGAGATCAACCAGTCGCGCATGCGATAGCGGACCCTGCGTCGGCCAATGCCCTGTGCGTCTAGCCATTCGGCGATCCGATCTGCGGCGACAGCGGAGGGCAGCCCATCAAAGGGTCCAGAGCCCACCATGGTCCCCGGGCCCGTGTGCGCAGCCGCCAAGGGGCTTCCATCCCAGCCTGGAGGCGCAATGACGACGGGGGCGGGAATGGCGCGGCGCGCTGCAAAGTCAAAGTCGCGTTCGTCGTGCGCCGGCACCGCCATAATCGCTCCGCTTCCGTAGGTCATCAGCACATAGTCAGCCACATAGATGGGCACGCGGGCACCGTTGAATGGATTGATGGCATAGGCGCCGGTGGCGATACCATCTCGGCCGGCCTGCAGCCGGTCCACATCGCTGCGCTGCATCGCAGCCTGACAGTAGGCCCTCACGTCGGCGCGGCGGTCAGCCGTGCAGATCTCCTCGACCAGTGGGTGCTCCGGGGCCAGCACGGCAAACGTCATCCCATAGACGGTGTCTGGACGGGTGGTGAACACGGTCAGTCGAGCGTCGGTACCTGCGACCTGCATCTCAAACTCGACACCTGTGCTGCGCCCGATCCAGTTGCGCTGCATCGCGACGATGTGCTCTGGCCAGTCCAAGGCCTCCAGATCAGCCAGCAGCTCGTCAGCGTATGCAGTGATCCGTAAGTACCACTGCTCCAGGTCACGTTTGTGGACGCCCTGGTGGCCACGCCAGCAGATGCCCCCCGACTCGACCTGCTCGTTGGCCAGAACGGTCATGCAGCCAGGACACCACCATTGCCGGCCTGTAGCCCGGTATGCCAGGCCGCGACGGTGCAGCATCAGAAAGAACCACTGGGTCCAGCGATAGTAAGAAGGCGTGCTGGAATTGATCTCGCGCTCCCAATCATAGGAGCAGCCGATCAACGTCATCTGCCGCCGGTAGTTTGCAGCGTAGCGGGTGGTGGTGTCACGGGGGTGGATGCCTCGCTTGATGGCTTCGTTCTCAGCGGGTAGGCCGAACGCATCCCAGCCCATGGGATGGAGTACAGCGTCTCCGCACATGCGGCGGTAGCGTGAGATGACGTCGGTCGGCACATAGTTTCGCCCGTGTCCAACGCTCAGGCCCTCGCCAGAAGGGTAGGGGAAAAAGTCCAGGCAGTAGAAGGTACGGCCGGGACGCCGGGTCGGATCAGGCGTGCGGTAGATGCCTGTCTCAGTCCATCGCTCTTGCCACTGGCGCTCGATCGCCTGTGGATCGTACGGTTCGACTCCAGGTTCAGTACTCACGTCTGTTCTCCTGTCGGCTCGGCCATGGGCAGTCGAACCGTTCGGGGAGAACGGCCGCTTTCCGCCGGCTTGCCGGTAGCTGGGGCCGGTCAGGCCGGCCTGTTCAACAACGGTTGGGATCTGTTCGCAAGCCCCATTTCCACGTCTCCTTTCGTGTGCGCAGTTCCGTGTGAAAACAAAAAAGGCCTCCCACTTGGGGAGGCCTTCTACAGCACGATGGATGAGTTTGCCTAGTGCCGGCGTTCTCCCAAGCGGTAATGACCCCTCGCAAGAAGGAGTGAAGCGCAGAGGAGGTACCGGGTTACACAGGCATAGGCTCTATACGGCATGAGTTCTCTCCGAGAACGAACTGGGTCCATTATACCACGGATCATGAGCCATGGCAAGATCACGCAATAGGTCAACTAGGGCTGCTGCATAGTCCGAAGAGGGCGCATCCCCCGATGCGCCCGGCTTGCTGGCGCACCGTGCCGCATCCGATGCGGCACTCCTCGGTCAAGTCAAGAGACAATGCAACAGCCGTAATAGGTCAATACGGCTGTTGCGAAGTCCGAGGAGGGCGCATCCCCCGATGCGCCCGGCTTGCTGGCGCACCGTGCCGCATCGGGGGATGCGGCACTCCTCATTCGAGCCAAGAGACAATGTAACAGCCCTAATAGGTCAACTGTCCACGGCTACTGATCTTTCAGGAGCACTATCGCTTCCTCGACGCTGAGCTCCCCTCGCTCCACCATCTGCAGGATCTCGGTCTGTGACTTTATTGGCGAGGTCTCCGGTTCCTCAGTAGCGGGTGTCTCGGCTACCTTGACCTCGATCGATTCAGCAGGTGGTTCAGGGGAAGCCGACTCTTCCGATGCCTGCGGCTGGTCGGACTCGACCTGCGGCTCACCATTGTTGATGCTCAGGTGCCCGTTGACGGTGTTGAAGGTGATCTCGGCAGTTGGCCCGTCTCCGGAGCCGATCGTTCCCCGCCAGCTACCGAACTGGCGGTGGACCTCCTCGCTGGGTACCTTGCACGTGACGTTGAGGTTGACCCCGTGCGCAGACACCTGGGCCCTGAAGCTGGGCGACACGGTCAGGTGACACCCGCCGTTGACGGTCTTGAAGGCATAGTGCCCGGCGGCGTCCAATGTAGCTGCAACGTGGATGGTTCCGTTGACCGTATCAGCCGAAATGCTGCTCAGCCTGCCGCCCTCGACGTCGAGCGTTCCATTGACCGTCTTGAGCGTGGATGTGCCGTCCATCCCGGTGACCTTGACCGCGCCATTGACGGTCTCTGCCTTGACCTCGCCTTTGACCTCGACCAGCGTAGCACCGCCGTCCACGTTGTTGACGCGAACGGCCCCTTCAACCTGCGTGACACTCACTGGTCCGCTGACGTTCCTGAGGGTCAGATTGCTGTGGAAAGGAACGCAGACTGCATAGTCAACGACTGGGGTCCGGCCCTTGGCAAGCCACTCAAACCAGAGGCCCGGCCCTCGCTTGTTCTGGCTCTTGGTGCGCGCGATCACTTTCCTGCCGTCCTGGCTGATCTCTACCTCTATCTCTGGGTCATGCGGTTCAGCCACGACCTGTGTCTCTGGGCGATCCCAGCCCTTGACATCGATCTTGCCCTTGACGTTCTCCACGACCAGATCGCAACCTTCTGGCGTGGAAAATGCCTCCTGGATCTGCTTTCCCATGCTGAAACTCCCTCCGATTCTACCCTACTCGACGAATACCTCGACCTTTTCTCCGCCCTCGTCGTCCTCGACATCGACGATCTTGCCGGACGCACCCTCCTTGATGGCAGCGATGAGCTGCTCCCAGTCGAGGTCCGCTGCCTCCGGTGCAAAACGGGCACCCAGCTTGGTGGCAGCCGTCACCAGACTAAACGGCAGATTGACATTGACGCGGGTGCGTCCTGTCACCAAGTCGGTCACACGAACACGGAGCCAACGGGGGCTGCTCTCTCGCGGTCGCTGAGTGGCCTCCTTGGTGCCGCGTAGTGCGTTCAACAAGTTCACTCCATCTTCGGCGCTGATCTTGCCTTCGCTCACCATCTGCAGGATACGGGCACGTTCTTCGCTCACTGTGATTCCTCCTCTGCGTTCCAGTCGTCTACTCTCCCTGGAGGAGATGTACTGCCTCCTCCGATGAGATCTCTCCCCCTGCTAACAGCCCGAGGATCCGCTGCCGTTCTTCGGGCGGCACATCCTGTTTTGACTCTGCGATTTCGTAGCCGAGCGCACGGATCACGGCCGTGAGTCGAGCGCGAGCCGTGGGGTAGGACATTCCCAACTCTTCCTGTACGCGCGTCAGCTTGCCCTCACAGCGGATAAAGGTCTCGATGAATGCCATTTGCTCCGCATCAAGATGATAGAACCGGCCGAGAGTGAAATGACCTTCCACAGTAGAGTCACACGCCCGGCAGTACAGCCGGGTGACGGTCAGGTTCTCGCCGCAAATCGGACAGATGCCGATCACTGGGTACATAGATGTCTCCTCCAACCATCGGCAGTCCACACAAGGGACTGCACTCTCACAGAGCAAGTGATTTCCATCGCATCTCGATAAGGATTATACCATACTGGATTAGATTTGTCAATATCCAGTTTGAAAAAACTTATGAGAAACGGAAGATTCTTGGGCGCGCAGCGAGCGGAGATTGGTTTGACAACCTGGCAAAGTTGCCCTATACTGCCTCTATCGCCCTCGGGGTGGTTCTCTCATCTTGGACGTGGCGATCGCTAGGGCTGAAAGGTGGTGTTCAGAGACGCCTTGGCCTGTTGGCCCGGGCAGCCATGCAGAAAGGACGGACAATGAACGGAGGCTCTCTTTGCGCGCTGGTGCGGAAGCTGGGCTATGTTGCCTTCTGGTTTCTGCTGCCCCTGATCTTGGGCGCCGTCCTGGCTATCCTGCTGGTGCCGGTCCCACGCGTGGCGGTCATCCGGTTCGAGAGCATGATTTGGAGCGGCAGTGTCTCCTACCTGGGCGACATGCTGGAGCGCGCCCTAGAGGACCGCTCCATCCGGGCTGTGGTGCTCGAGATTGACAGCCCTGGCGGCGAAGTGACGGCTACTGAGGAGCTGTACTACCGCCTGCTGGACGTGCGCCGGCGCAAGCCGCTGGTGGTCACCATCGATTACCTGGCGGCAAGCGGCGGCTACTATATGGCTGCCGCGGGTGACTATGTGTTTGCCAAGCCCGCTTCCCTTGTGGGCAACATCGGCGTCATCAGCTTCTTGCCTTCCATCGATGACCAGCGCTTTACCAGCGAGGACTATGTGTCTACAGGACCCTTCAAGTTCTCGGGCGGAAGCCGGGGAGACTATATGCGCCAGATAGAGCTCAGCAAACTGGGTTTCCTGGAGGCCGTCTTTGCCCAACGCGGCGAAGATCTGGCAGTCGATCGTGAGATGCTCTCCAGTGGCGAGATCTTTATGGGCGTCCAGGCGCTGCGGCTGGGCCTGGTGGACGAGTTGGGCGCGAACACCGAGGCGGTGCGCAAGGCGGCAGCTTTGGCGCACATCGCCAACTATCGAACCGTAGACGTCAACGGCTTGGTCTACGGGGAGGACGCGCCAGCGGACCTCTGGATCTCTTCTGGATCGCTGGACGCGCTGCTGGAAGAGGACCCTGCCTGGCGACAAGGGCTCTACTATCTATACGTCGAGCCCAAGCAGAGGAGGCCATAGCGATGAGAATGCCCTCAAGGGACCTGCTCAAATCCGTGGGGCGCATTTGTCTCTTTGTGCTCCTGCTCGCGCTGCCAGTTCTGGGACGGGGTGCCTACTACTACAGACGCATCTATGCTCCTCCGCCTGTGGCCCTGCCCGATCACTCGGCGGTAGATATGCCCATTGCCGAGCCGGTCGCGTTCGCTGATCGGGATGTGCGACTGGGCAAAGGCCGAGTTCTGGTCGATCGAGCCCACGACAATGCGGTGGACGACGACGAGCTGAACGTACTGCTGTCAAGACTCACGGCACGGGGTATGGAGGTGCTGTCGCTTCTGTCTGACGAACCGATGGCTGATGCGCTGCGGGCGGCTGCCTCCCTGGTGGTCGTTTCCCCGCACCTCTCGTTCTCCGCACAAGAGGTCGAGGCTGTGCGACGCTTCGTTGAGCAGGGGGGGCGTGTGCTTCTGGCTGGCGATCCCAGTCGATACAGCGTAGACGTGGCCTACGACGAAGTCTTTGGGGAGTACCTGATCCCGGCGTCTGACGTGACCGCCATCAACAGCCTGGCCTCGGCAATGGGCCTGGCATTCTCAGATGACTACATCTATAGCACTGCCGAGAACGCTGGCAACTACCAATACGTTCGACTGAGAGACTTTGTCGAGAGCCCTCTGACGGCTGGCCTGGAAGAGGTCGTCTTTTATGCCGCTCACTCGATCGCTCAGGGCGAAACGGCACTGATCACGGGCGATTCGCAGACCACCTCCTCTCTGAGCGAGCAGACTGGCGGTCTGGTGACTGTGAGCCTGGGCGGCGGTGGTCAGGTGCTGGCTGTCGGGGACTTTACTTTCATGACCGAACCGTACAACGCAACCGCCGACAACAACCGCCTGATCGCCAACATCGCGGACTTTGTGGCTGCTGCCAGCCGGACCTATGGGTTGGTCGAGTTCCCCCACTTTTTTGGTGACGAGGTGGAGATGGTCCCCCTCGTGGTCACAGCGGAGGAGCTCGCGCTGTCCGGAGCGCTGGTCGACGAGTTTTCCACGCTCCAGTCTGCGCTCGGATCGGCGAACCGGATCCTGCGTTGGCGAGCCATTCCGGACCTGGAGCGCGACACGATCTACCTCGGGTTCTATGGCGGACTGTGGCGTAGCCCGGAGGTCTCCGGAATCATGGCGGCCCAGGGCATTTCCTTCACCCTGGAAACGGCTGAGCAGCAGCGCGCTGCGCTTACCCCGGCCCCCAGCGCCACGCCCACGCCACGGCACACACCCACGCCGACCTCCACAGTCTCGCCCCCCCCCACGCCGACACCGACTGTCAGGCCATTGCGGGACTGGATCCACATAGAGGGCGTGGGTGCGGTGGACGCCAGAGAGAATGCGCTCTTTTACCACAACGAAGAAGGCGGCCGCCAGGTGCTCGTCGTCCTGGCCTTCAGCGAAGAAGGGCTGGCTTCAGCCACACGTAGGTTGATCGACGGCGACTTTGCCGGGTGTTTGATGGAGCAGGACCGAGTGGCTGATCCTGATGCCGCCAGTGTTGCGCTCTGCCCGACCGCCTACGAGCCATCGGAGGAGGACCTGACGCCAGAGCCAACCCCTACGCCTGAGTCCGAGGACGGCGATACCGTGATCCCCGAGCTGGAAGGAAGCGTGCTCATTGTGGCTGATGACGATGGTGAAGGGACGCTGGATTGGTGGACCAGCGCCTACCAGTTCTACGACATTGTGATCGAGGAAGGCCACGAGCCTGACGTCTGGTCGACAGGGCTGGACGGAGAGGTGGATCCGGGGAAGATGCAGTCGTACAGCGTCGTTGTGTGGTGCACCGGCGACTATCAAGCTGAGGGGGGCAACCCTTCTGGTGATGAGCTGGACATGCTGCAGGCGTACCTTGAGGGCGGGGGACGGGTGATCCTGTCCGGTGCTTTCCTGGGCGATCCGGAGGCAAGGGAGAGTGGCTTGCTCCTCGATGTCCAGGTCAGCCAGGCAGACCATCCCCTCGCGTCCGGCTTTGAAGCGGACCAGGTGTTGGAGCTGCAGCGCTTCACTGCCGAGGAAGACTATTCACCCTACCTGCTGAGCGATCTGGGCACAGGAGACGCCGTTTTCGTGCGTGGGCCAGGCAGCGAGTTCGCGGGCGAAGCGATCGTCTTTGCCCAGGCAGACGAGCTCGACGGCGGGAAAATGGTGGTGATCGGTTTCCCGATCTACCTGCTGGAGTATGACCTTGGTTTCCAGCTTGGGCAGAACGCATTCCGGTGGGCCGTTGAGTGACCTGCGTGTGGTGCGGTGGGCAAGCGGAGAGTAGGTCATGAGAGCGATGCTGCTCAACGCACCTCGGCCAGCAGAACAGGAACCGCTGGTCGCTTCGGACCTGCCCACGCCTGAGCCTGGCCCTGGAGAGGTCCGACTGGCTGTGCGGGCCTGTGGGGTCTGTCACACCGATCTGCACACGGTAGAGGGCGACCTGGCGCTGCCCAAGCTGCCGCTGGTTCCGGGCCACCAGGTCGTGGGTACCGTAGAAGCTCGTGGCAAGGGCGCAACGCGTTTCGCGCTTGGGGACCGGCTCGGGGTGCCCTGGCTCTATCACACGTGTGGCCGGTGCGAGTTCTGTAAGCGCGGCCTGGAGAACCTGTGCGCGAATGCCCAGTTCACAGGCCTACACGTCGATGGCGGCTACGCCGAGGCGATGACTGTGTCTCAGGAATTCGCCTACCCGATTCCCGAGGGTTTCTCTGACGCCGAGGCTGCCCCGCTTCTGTGTGCCGGGATCATCGGCTACCGGGCACTGCGCCTCAGCGAGATCCAGCCGGGCCAGCGGCTGGGACTGTACGGATTTGGCGGCTCCGCTCACGTGACTATCCAGGTCGCACGCCACTGGGGATGCCAGGTCTACGTGTTCACCCGCAGCCAAGGGCACCGCAGGCTGGCCCGTGAGTTAGGAGCTGTCTGGGTCGGTGGCGCGGAGGACACGCCTCCGGCTCGAATGCACAGCAGCATCCTCTTTGCGCCTGCAGGGGTGTTGGTGCCGCAGGCGCTGGATTCCCTGGAGCGGGGCGGCACGTTGGCCTTGGCGGGTCTCACGATGACGCCCATCCCCGAGCTGGACTATGACCGGCTGCTGTACTGGGAGAGAACAGTGCGCAGTGTAGCCAACTTCTCCCGGCAAGACGCGGCGGAACTGCTCCAACTGGCAGAACAGATCCCCATTCAGACCACCGTGCAGGCGTTCCCGCTGGAGGCCGCCAACGAAGCCCTGCTTGCTCTGAAGCGAAGCGAGATCAGTGGTGCCGGGGTGCTGGTGCCGAACTGACGTGTAGCGGTCAGGCTCGCAGGGATGGGTGAGCGCTGAGGAATCCCTCAATAGCCGCCGACACGGTCTCGATCTCTTCGACCCTCAGCTCGGGATAGAGCGGGAGGGAAAGCACCTCTTGTGCCACCTTCTCGGTCGTCGGTAGGTCGCCAGCACCGCAGCCCAGGTGTGCGTAGGCAGGCTGCAAGTGCACGGGCACGGGATAGTGGATCCCGGTGCCAATTCCTCGTTCGTGCAGGTGGGCGCGCAGGGCATCGCGCTCGGGGTGCCGGATGACGTAGAGGTGGTAGACGTGACTGACACCCCGCGGCTCCACAGGAACGATCAGGCCATGGGCGGACAGCCTATCGCTGTACTGCCTGGCCAGCCGGCGTCGTGCCTCATTCTCCGCATCCAGGTGGCGCAGCTTGACCCGCAGGATCGCCGCTTGCATCTCATCCAGCCGGCTGTTCAGCCCCTGGATGTGGCTGACATATCGCGTCTGCCAGCCGTACTCCCGCAACAGCCGTGCTCTCTTTGCCAGTGCTGGATCGTTCGTTACAACCGCGCCGCCATCGCCGATCGCGCCCAGGTTCTTGGTCGGGTAAAAGCTAAAGGCGCTCAGGTCTCCCAACGTGCCCACACGGCGTCCGCGATAGCGTGCCCCGTGAGCTTGTGCGCAGTCCTCTATCACGCGCAGGCCGTGATGTCGGGCGATGTCCAGGATCGGGGTGATATCCGCGGGACAGCCGTATAGGTGCACCGGGATGACCGCTCGGGTGCGAGGGGTGATGGCATCCTCCAGGTGGGTTGCATCGAGCGTGTATCGCTCAGGGTCGATGTCCACCAGCACTGGCGTGGCACCGGTCAGTTCGATCGCTGCCACAGTGGCTACCGCCGTGTGGGAAACTGTGACCACCTCATCGCCGGCTCCCACGCCACAGGCTCTCAGGGCGATGTGCAGCGCGTCCGTGCCTGACCCCACGCCAACTGCGTGTTCTGCCCCACAGTAGTCGGCGAACTCGGCCTCAAAGGCCTGCACTTCCTGGCCCAGGATGTACCATCCGCTGTCCAGCACGCGCCGGATCGCGGCGTCGATCTCGACCTGGTGCGCTCGATAGCCCGCACCGGGGTCGGCTGAGAGGATGTGTGGGCTCACCAGTAGTGCTCCTTGTGCTGATGGTAGAAAGCCAGCGTCCGTGCCAATCCTTCGCGCAGCGAGACGCGCGGCTGCCAGCCTAGCTGGTCGCGAATCTTGCGGTAGTCTCCGTAAAAGTCGCCGATGTCGATGCGCTTTCTCTCTGGCGGGAACGGCACGAGACGGTAGCTTCCTGTGCCGTTCAGGTCGACCAGCAGCTTGGCCAGGTCGATCAGGGAGATCGGTTCGTCTCCACCCAGGTTGTAGACCTGCCCTTCTGCATCCGGGCTGGCTGCGGCGAGCAGCAAGGCCTCGACCACATCGTCCACATAGTTCAGATCGCGCAACTGCTTGCCCGTCCCAAAGATCTCGAGCTCTTCTCCACTCACCATCTGGTGTACCCACCAGCCAATGAAGGTCTGGCGGGCATCCTTGACTCTCATCCGCGGTCCGTACGTGTTGGTCATGCGCAGGCTAACCGTTCGCAACCCGTACACACGGTGGTAGATGAGATAGTACCACTCCCCGGCAAGCTTGTGAACGCCGTTGATGTCCGTTGGTTCCAGGGGGTGCTGCTCGTCGACTGGCAAATATCTTGGCCGGCCATAGATCTGGCGGGTGCTGGCATACACGATCTTGACGCCGGCGTTGTGTTCCCGGCAGGCCTCCAGGATAGAGATCTGGCTGCGGCAGTTGATCTCCAGGTCGGTGTAGGGGTCCCGCATACTGTCGAGGTGGCTCACCTGTCCGGCCAGGTTAAAGATCACCTCGTGGCCCTGCACCAGGTAGTTCATTCCGTACACATCGCGCACGTCGGCGATGTTCACCCTCACGCGGTCTTCGATGCCGGCGATGTTGAACAGATCGCCCCCATAGGCGGGGATCAGCGAGTCCACGATGGTCACCTGGGCACCCAGTGCAGCCAGCCTGCGCGCCAGGTTGCTGCCGATGAACCCGAGGCCCCCAGTGATGAGAACGGGCCGCCCAGAAAAGGCGGTGGCAAGATCAGCCATGGCGCCTTCCTCTGCCTCCCAAATGCTCCCTCTGGACAACCAGCTTCCACCACAAGGCAGCCAATTGGCGCGCCGTGCGGACGAGCCGTCGCCAGTTAAAGAACTGAGAGACGCCGTAGACACGGTGATAGTGATGGACTGGGACCTCGGCAAAGACGTGACCAGCGTCCTGGATCTTTTTGACCATCTCCAAACAGATCGTTCCGCTGTCGCTCTCCAGCTCGATCTCATCAAAGATGCGTCGTCGCAAAAGGCGGAAATCGCAGTCCACGTCGCGCAGGTGAAAGCCAAAGGTGATCTGGACAAAGTGGTGATAGACCCTGCCAATGATGCGGCGCGAAAGTGGGTCGTGGCGCGTGATCTTGTACCCGTTCACCACGTCTATGCCTTCATCCAGCGCGGATACAAGCACTGTCAGCTCGTGTGGATCGTACTGAGCATCCCCGTCGGTGTAAAAGACCCACTCCTTGGTGGCGTTGGCGAACCCAGTGCGCAGCGCTCCGCCGTAGCCTCTGTTCTGAGGGTGATGGATCACGCGCAGCTCAGGATAGTGGGTGGCGAGCTCCTCCAGCACCTCGGCGGTATAGTCCTGGCTGCCATCGTTGACGACAATGACCTCATAGTCATCGGTCAGCTTGCGCAGCGTCGTTACCGCCGAGATCACCATGCTGGCAATGGTGCCTCCGTCGTTGTAGGCAGGGAAGAAGGCTGTAGCGCTGGGGAGGGTCTTCATAGGCTTCACTTTCGTGGGCTGCGGCGAGCACGGCAAGTCTCGCTCCAAGCCAGCGCAGGGCGGAGGAGACGCGGGAGTCGAGTCAGCCCTGGTCACAGAGCGAAAAGGTCGCGCGGATAGCCTCGATCAGGTCTCCCTTGGGCACGAACTCGTGCCCAACGTACAGATCGTACCCTGTGGCGGCGATGGCGCGGCAGATGCCGGCATAGTTGAGTTCTTGAGTGTCGTCCATATCATTCCGGCCCGGGTTTCCGGCGGTGTGAAAGTGACCGATCCACTTGATGTTCTCCCGGATCGTGCGGATGATATCCCCCTCCATGATCTGCATATGGTAGATGTCGTACAGCAGCTTGACGCGCGGGCTATTGACGCGTTCGCACACGGCTACGCCCCATGCCGTGTGATCGCATTGGTAGCCGGGATGGTTCACCTTGGAGTTCAGCAGCTCCACGTTGAGATTGACGCCGCGCTCCTCCGCATAGGGAGCGATCCGTCGCAGACCGTCGGCAGTTGCCTCGATGGCTTCCAGTTCGCTCTGGTAAGGCTGCCGGTTGCCGCTGAAGCAGATCAGGCCTGGGATAGCGTAGCTGGCAGCGATGTCGATAGAGTCCTTCAGTTCTGCTTCGATGCGATCGTGATTGGACCGCTTGTTCAGGCCATCGGGCAGAGACGCATGTCCGGTCATACTGGCGACGACGAGGCCGTGTGCCTTGGCGGTACCCACGACCTCCTCCAAGTCATCGCCTCGATCCCAAAGCTCGACGGCAGCGTAGCCGATCTCAGAGGCCACACCGAACAACTCGTCAAGACTCACGTACTTGGACCTGAAGATAGGATAGCAGAGTGACTGTTTCATGTGCATAGATGTACCCTCCTCTCCCGGGCTGATCCGGGTCTACGACCGGTAGTACGAGACCGGTCAGGACAGTATCCTGGCAACGACCCTTGAGAACCGCTGTCCGATGACCTTGTACCCGTCGGCATTGGGGTGCAGGCCATCCGGCAGCAGGTGAGCGAACTCGGGGCCAAGCACCTCCAGCCCGTCCACGTAGTGAATGTTACAGTCCCCGTGCGCGATCAGCGCCTCGACAGCAGCCTGGACTTCCTGCCGCATCATCTGCAAGGTAAACCCGACGGCATTGGCGGTTGTCTCGCGCGCCGGGGAAAAGATGGGCGAGCGCACGATCAGAGGACAGTGTGGATGCTTCTCACGGATGATCTGCACGAAACCGATCACGGCAGGGCGAAAGGTCCGCGGGCTGAGGCTCGCCTCTCCCATCACATTGATCCCCAGCGCCAGGGAGATGAGGTCTGCCGGTTGGTCGCGGATCATCCGCGCGATCATGGTGTCCAGGTGACATTCTCCGCCGACGCCCAAACAGAAGAGATCGAGCCCGCGGGCTCGCGACACGATGGCAGGCCAGGTTCGCGTGGGCGATTCGGCAGCGCGACACTGAGTAATCGAGCTGCCGTAGGTAATCCAGCGAGGGCGAACGTCCGTGCAGGGCGCACAGGTCGCGCCGTCGCTCACCTCGAGGGACCGCAGCCGAAAGGTCCCAAACTGTGGCAGCCACAGCTCGATCAGCTTGTCGCCGGGCGGCAGGCCGTCGAACCGAAACGCATCGCGCCCGGCAAGTGGGATCGAGCCGAACAGCACGCCGTCACAGCAGAGATCGATCGGTGATGACTCGGGGTGAGGGGAGGCCAGCCGCCCGGCAAGGAGGGTCGTATTGCTGCGGAATACAATGCGAACACCAGCGGGCATCGCCAGGCGCTCGCCCAGGCGTTCGGGCGGGAACAGCACCCGGTCCTCGCAGGGGATACGCCACGGCGCTACCCAGCCATCCGTGCGTTCCAGCGAAACGGCGCCTTGCCAGGTGAGGCGTGGATCGTCTGGCCGAAGCAGTTGGGTCATCCCCGGGTAGTCTCCTTGAAAGCGAGCAGAGCACGAGTTGGGCCGGGCAGAATGCTGCATCTGCTGTCAGCCTGCCGCCGACGCCGGGCCGTAGTATAGCATCGTTTATGGGTTTGGTCAACGGAAGGGCGCGCTGCGCCCGAGGTCAAGCACGCGGAGCGCCCAGCGTGGCGTCGAACGTCCATCTGTAGCGTGCTCCCCACAGCCTCCGCAGCAGACCAACCTGCCCTGAGTGATAGGTCCAGTGCCAGATGAGGTGCGTCAGCACGCCGCGGACTGTCATCGGCCTGCGCTGGTCCCTTACCTCAGCATCGACATCGTGTAGCGAGGAGAGGACCGGGAGAGTCACTTCCTGGCGCACGCGCCGGCACAGCTCGATCAAGCGCTCAACACCCATGGAGAAGGGGGGGAGTTCTCCGGAGGCATCCTGGGCTCCGGGCGCAAGGAGCTGCTCCAGCTCGGAGGGCAGGCGTGTTCCGGTGACTCGGGAGATCCAACCGGCTTCCGCCCAGGCCATGTGGACGGTCAGCATGGCGATCGAGTTGGTGGTGCCCGGCGGCACAAAGTCAAGCGTCTCCTGGGGCAGGTCCGCGATCAGGTCAAAGAGGCGTTCCGAAAGCTCGTCGAGCGCGGCGATCGCATAGCCAACCTCCGGGCTGACACACTCTGGCCTCGGTTGGAGGTCATAGCGCCGAGGGCGGCCAGGTCGGGCATCTGATGTGCTCATCGCGAGTCCTCCACTACTGTCTGTACGGTCAGCCGTGGATCAAGGGCACAGGTTGGGCGACAGGGGGTGCGGGCAAGCTTGACCGGGCGCGCTCTGCACCCTTCACCATGGGCTCGTGCACGTCCTCCATGCCAAGCTGTGCCAGCCGCTCGCGCGTAGGCCAACCCGTTTCGACGTCCCAGCCCTGGTGGCGGTAGTACTCGTCCATCACCGGTTTGAACTGCCCCGGGTCCAGCGCCTGCCGTTCATTGAGAAGGGGACTGGGCCAGTTCTCAAGGTACTCGAACGAGGGCAGCACGCTTTCGTCCATCTCGCGATCGCGTCCCCAGTGCCTGATCATTACCGCACGCTCCAGCGTGTAGACACGCTCTGCCGCCCGCTCAAACTCTTCTTCCGACCAGTCCGTGCCCGTTCCAGCCCGGAACAGGTGGTACTCTACGGAGGGGCCGTCGATCCCGTCAATGCGGCAGAACCGGTCGGGGGTGTTGGGGCTGTAGATCAGGGGGAACCGAAAGTCATCGGCCGGCAAGCAGTCCTTTATCACCGAGCGCTTGGTATGATAGAATCCCGCATAGGCCTTTGCCTTGTAGCCGCTGTACGGGTCTACCGCATCCGGATCGCCATAGATGCGAGCGGCGATGCCCCGCATCTGGTCCCAGGTCATCGGAATGCGCCCTCCGATGGGGCTGTACGCCATCACGTTCTGCGTGTAGCCATGCCCGCTCGGGATCGGATCGCGCGTGTCTGTCGCCCATTGAAGGGCCGAGACGAGCCAATATGGAAAGACGATGTAGTTAGACCAGGAGCCGTGTCCGTCCCAGTGGCCTGCATAGCCCCACCCTGTGTAGTACCGCCGAACCAGGTCTTCACCCAGGTGAAGCACCTGTGCCGCGCGCCATCCGCCTTCGGCCAGCGCATCCCCCATGCCCTCACGATACGCAATGGCGTGCAGGAACTCAGCCCAGAAGGCCGGGGAACGCCAGTCAAACGCACGGCCGTTCATCTCGGCGATCAGCCCTGCTGCCTGGCACGCCTCCAGCCAGGGCACGATCCCGATGATCAGGTCCCACTGGTTGATGCCATACCTGTTGCAGAGCACGTTGGCCTCCAGGCCGCCGCGTGTGCCGAGCTTCCAGTCAAAGACGCCACCGTGTGAGATCGGCCCATCCTCCGAGAGTCCTTGCAGAATGGTACCCACGCACATCCAGGCTCCATCCCAGGTGCGGTCGTAGGCACACCCAGGGACGCCCTCATACCGGAAGCGGCAAGGGGAGACGCAGTACTCGGTGCACGGAGACAGGCGGACGCTTCCTTCGCCGGCTGCGGCGAGCTGCTCATTCTTTCTCTTCACAGCCTCGCCTCCCCAGCGGATGCTCCGTGTCTCTGCACCCACCGCCTTGGTGATCTCTGTCACGCGGCGGCTGTCTGCCAGGGAGACTGAGCCGCTGCCGCGAACCGAGATCGACTTTAGCATTTTCGAGCCCATCACCGCGCCAAACCCGCACTGCCCGCATGCTGACGAGCTGGCTGTCTGTATGGTCGCGATGCGGCTCAGCCGCTCGCCGGTCGGCCCGATCGCCAACGATCGGGTCCCGGGTCCATCGAGCGACTCCAGGGTGTCCAGCGTGTCCAGCGCGTCCATACCCCACAATTCCTCTGCGGACAGGATGCTCACCTCGTCGTCTCGTATGCGGATCCTCACCGGGTGCTCGCTGGCACCCATCACGACGATACCGTCGTAGCCGGCACGTTTGAGCTCGCCACCAAAGTGCCCCCCGATGTTTGAGCGCGAGAACCACGGGTAGGGGTAGCCTTGCGGGCTGAACGCAGATACGTTCGTCCGTCCCGAGTAGGGCGCGCGTGCGCCGGTCAGCACTCCTGGGAACACCATCAGCGGATTCCGAGGATCGAACGCGTCTACCGGCTCTGGGAACTCGTCCCAGACGATCTTGTGTGCGATCCCTCGGCCTGCCAGGTAGGCGGGCACATACGGAGCGGTCGGCTGCACCCTGATGTCCATATCGCGGAGGTCGATCCGGAGGATGCGGTTTGTCCAGCCATGCATGCTCCTGAATCGCCTCACCAGGACGGTCTTTGTCCTCATGCGTTGAAGCCTCCTTGAGAGAGCCGTTGTGTGAACAACGGGCGCTCAGAGCTGTCGAGTATGGAGAGGGGTACGCTGCCGTTCACGGCTTCTTCCTCATCATCCTCCGCGCCTGCAACGACATCCGCAGAAAGTTCGCGACGTGGCGCACAGGGCGGATGTGACTCCTTTCTCCACCATAGATGGTACGAATCGGCACCCAACGTGGGGTGAACCCTGCTCCTATGCAGGTAACGATCATCTCGATCTCGAACTCGAACCCGCTTTCGGCTCCGCTCAACAGAGACTCTATCAGCCGTCGGCTGATCATCCGGTACCCGCTCTGGTTGTCGCGGATCGGCTGGCCTACAGCCCAAGACAACAGCCAGCGCCCGAGGGTATTGGCCAGGCGGCGCGCCAGGGGCATCTCACTGAAAGCGCGCGCGCCGATGGTCAGATCGGCGTCACTCTCGCGATATGCCTCCAGGAACGTGGGGATGTCGGCCGGATCGTGCTGCTCGTCTCCGTCAAGGGTCAGAACGGCGTCGTATCCCTTGTCCACTGCATAGCGAAAGCCGGCTCGCAGTGCCGCTCCCTTGCCCTGGTTGGCAACCTGGCGCAGGACAGTTGCCCCAGCGTCCCGGGCTAGGACAGCCGTGCGGTCGGTCGATCCATCATCCACCACGCACACAGGCAGGTGCACGAGTGCGCCACGCACCACCGCTCCGATGTGCTCCTCCTCATCGTAGGCTGGAATGAGAGCCAGCACGTCAGGCATTTCTGGATCCTCGTTCGACGGTCTCTGAGGGCCACAGCGTATCATACAAGGCGTGGGCTGTCAAGTCCGCAGAGCCTGTCCAATCTCGATGGCGACGGTCACTGGTTTGCCCTTGAGCACGACATCGAGATGGGCAGACACCTCCCCGACCAGGCATACCTCCCTCGCCCGTGTGATGCTCTTGAGGTCTGCCCGAGCCTGGCGGAGAATCTCCGCCATTGCCGGTCCCTCGACTGCCAGCTCCAACAGAGCCAGTTCAGTGCCCAGGGGCAGGCTGTGTTCGCTCTTGTAGCGACGCACTGCCGTGGCGATCTCGACCAGCGTACCACCAGCCGCCTCGCTTGCGTCGTCCTCAAGGCGGGGATCGACGGTAGGCCAACGAGCGACGTGGATCGACGGGCTTGACTCTGACTCGGCAAAGAGGCCCAAGTAGATCTGTTCCGTCACGTGCGGAAGGTAGGGCGCAAACAGCTTGATGACCGCCAGCAGTGCGTGATAGAGCGCGTAGCGTGCGCCCTCGCGTGTGGGATGTGCACCATCGTACAGGCGCAGCTTGGCCATCTCCAGGTAGTTGTCCGCAAGCTCGGTCCAGAAAAAGCTCTCTGCCTCGTTCTTGGCCGCCGCATAGTCATAGCCGCGCAGGAGATCAGTCGCCCGGCGCACGGTGCGCTGCGTGCGCGAGAGGATCCAGCGATCTGCGGGAGAAAGCGGCGGCAGGCTGCGGCCAGCGCTGATGGGCTCGAGGAGAAAGCGCTGGCTGAACCGAGCCACATTCCACAGCTTGTTGACCAGCTTTGTCCCCACGGCGATCTTTTGCTCACTGATCACAGCGTCCTTGCCCAGGCCGGTGCTGGCCGACCAGTAGCGGACAGCGTCGGCCGAGTAGCGCTCGATCATCTCCATGGGCGACACGGGCCCTCCGCCACGGCTCTTGCTGATTTTGCCCATGCCTTCTCCTGCGATGCCCCAACCCGAGATGGCGACCTCTCTCCAGGGCGGGACGCCAAAGTGATGGAGCGACTTGGCGATCGTGTAGAACGCCCAGGTACGGATGATGTCGTGCGCCTGGGGGCGCAAAGACATGGGAAAGACGCGTTCGTAGAACTCTGGATCGGTGCGCCACTGCCCGGCGATCTGGGGTGTCAGGGAGGATGTGGCCCACGTGTCCATTACGCTCTCCTCGGGAAGGAAGGTCGTACCGCCACACGCGCAGGACGTCGGCGGTGCCTGATGCGTCGGGGTGACGGGAAGCTGCTCCTCTCTGGCCAGCACGACCTCATCGCAGTCGCGGCAGTACCACACCGGGAAGGGAACCCCGAAAGCGCGCTGGCGAGAGAGACACCAGTCCCATCCCAGGTTCTCCACCCACTGACGATAGCGCGCCTTCATATGGGATGGGTGCCACGTGATCTGCTCCCCCATCTCGAGGAGTTCCTCTCTGTAATCCAGCACGCGAAGGAACCACTGCTGAGTCACGATGTATTCTGTTGGCCTATCGCAGCGTTCGTGGACGCGAACAGACTGGGCGATCGACTGACGATCGAGGATCAGCCCAAGGTCTTCCATAGCCTGGACGATCTGCCGCCGGCCCTGGTGCGTGGACAGCCCGGCAAAGCGGCCAGCGGCCTCGGTCAGAGAACCTCCGGGATCGATGGCCTCGATGAGGGGAAGGCTATGCATGCGCCACCATTCCACGTCGGCCGCATCGCCAAAGGTGCAGCACATCACTGCTCCAGTCCCCTTGCACGGGTCAGCGCCCGGATCGCGCAGCAGTGGGACCCTCTGGCCAAAGAGCGGCACGGTCACCGTCTGGCTTGCGAGTCGCTGATAGCGTTCGTCGTTCGGGTGAACGAACACGGCCACGCAAGCGGGCAGGAGTTCGGGCCGGGTGGTCGCGATGGGCAGCACCTGCCCGTCCTCCGTGAGAAAGGTCAACGTGTAGAACGTGCTCTCCCGCTCCAGGTCGTCGAGCTCGGCCTGAGCGATCGCCGTCTGGCATTCGGGACACCATATCGTCGGGGCCTTACGCCGGTAGACCAGGCCCTTGCGGTACAGGTCAAGGAAAGAGAGCTGAGAGAGGCGTTGGGCGCGCCCACCAATGGTGCGATACGTATGGCGCCAGTCCACGGAGAGAGCCAGCCTCCGCCAGAGGGCTTTGTACTCCTCGCCCATGTCTGCACCCGCCACCAGGCACCGCGCGACAAACTCATCCTGCCCCATCTCCGCTGCGGTCGTGCCTGCCTGCTTTTCCACGAATCGTCCGGTGGGCAGGCCGTTGTCATCGGAGCCCATGGGATAGAAGACATTGTACCCGTTCATGCGCCAGAATCGGGCGATGAAATCGGTCTGGCTGTACGAGTACGTGTGGCCCAGGTGGAGGTGGCCGGACACTGTTGCTGGCGGCGTGTCGATCGAGTAGACCGGTCCCTCCGCCTGGGGCGAAAAGTGGTAGATCCCAGACCTTTCCCAGCTCTCCTGGAGCTCCGGCTCTGCGGTTCGCGGATTGTAGCGTCTTGGCAAGCTCATGTCTGTCTCCTCTTGCGGTACAACAGAAAAGCGCCCTCGTCCCATGAGGACGAAAGGGCGCTCCCTTCGCGGTACCACCTCACTTCGCCGGACATTGCTGTGCCAGCGCGCTCACCTCCCCGACCATCATCAGGGATTCGCTGTAACGGGCTTACCCGGGCCATTCTACTCTCCGCCAGTGCGGATTTCTTTGGCCATCAACCTCTGGACGACATTCGACAGTGGGCCGCTGCGAGGGTTCTCAACCTATGACCCTTCTTCTCTGTCAGTGCCGAGCCTGCCTACTCCTTCCAGGAGAACACGTATTCAGTTGGTTGCTGCTATTATACTCGATCGAACGCGAGATGTCAACGGTTTTGAGTACACTCGTTCCGTTTTCTGGACGCTCTCAGCGTATCACTCCGCGGCTGAGAAAGCAGTGCCCCTCACTGTGCTTACCGAGGGCGCGGCACGTGTGTTGTGTGAGAGTGGGCGGCTACAAATCACGGAGAACGTGGACGAGCACGGTGATCGCGCGATGGTATTCTGTGAGGTCGATGTGCTCGCGGGGCGTGTGGTCGAGCAGCGCGTCGCCGGGGCCGTATGCCAGAATCGGGCTGCCCCAGACCGGCCCAACGACGTTCATGTCCGATGTCCCGCTCTTGACCTGGAACGTTGCGCGCGCCCCCTGCGCGTGGATGGCTCTGACGAACGCGCGTGCCAGGCTCGTGCTCCTCGGCGCCCTGTAGGCTGCTTCGCGTCCGTAGAGATGCAGTCGTGCACCGCCCGCCAGGTCGCGCAGCGTCTCCTGTAGCCCATCCACGTCGATCTCGGGCGGCAGGCGGAAACCCAGCACCATACAGACGGTTTCGACGAACCCGTCGTCCTCGGTGTTGACGTTCCTGAGCGAGGGGATCAGTTGATCGAACATCCGGTCGTGGTCTGCGTTCCAGCGGTCCGCATGGGCCGTTACCCGCGACCAAAAGGCAAAGGCCTGTTCTCCAACACTCTGCGCCGGGCCCGCCGTGTGACCGACCTCCCTGGACAGCACGTACCTGGCCAGAAGTCGTCCCTTGTATCCCACGGTGACGCGACGCCACGAACTGGGTTCGCCAATGACCACCGCGTCCGGCGGGGGATCCCCAATGCCTGGTCGCTTGAGGAGAAAGCGGGCACCCTTGGATGTGGCCGCCTCTTCCTCCACCGCGCCCACGACAACCAAGCGTTTCCCCGGCAGGGCCCCCACGCGCGCTGCGGCCACCGCAAAGGCAGCCAGCGGTCCCTTTGCATCCACGGTGCCCCGCCCATACAGCAGGTTCGCCTCTCGCCGCACGGGGATGACCCCAGGCACGGTGTCGATGTGTCCCAGCAACAGGATGGTGCGAGCCCCCTCGCCGATTTCTCCTACGGCGTTGCCTGCCTGGTCCACCTGTGCGTGGAAACCGATGTCCCGCATCCGCTCCACCAGGTAGGCCACAGCAGGCTCTTCCTCGCCAGATGGGCTGTGCCGCTCCACCAGTCCTGTCAGCAAATCGTCTGCGAACGCATCATCCGGTCCGCGTTCTGCCGTTCTCGGGTGTGTCATCCGGCCAACACGTTCTCAATCGCCGCCAGGACGGTGTCGAGGCTGTCCCTCTCGATGATCAGCGGAGGCAGCAGCCGGATCACCGTCGGACCTGCCGGCAGGGCGAGCACGCCCTGCTCGATCAGAGCCTCCAAGTAGGGGCGGGATCGTGTGCGCAGCTCGATGCCGATCATGAGCCCCAGCCCCCGTATCTCACGGATGACTGGTGTGTGCATGCTGTTGAGTCGGTCTATCAGGTAGGCGCCACTCTTCGCCGCCCGGGCTGGCAGATCCTCGCTTTCCAGGACATCCATGGTGGCCAGCGCAGCGGCACAAGCGAGGGGGTTTCCTCCGAACGTCGAGCCGTGGACGCCGCTGTGAATGCCAGTGATCCTGTCACCCAGCATCACCGCCCCCATGGGCACGCCGCCGGCCATGCCCTTGGCCAGGCACAGGATGTCGGGCTCAATGCCATAGTGCTGGAACGCGAACATCTTGCCCGTGCGCCCAAAGCCGGTCTGCACCTCATCGGCGATCAACAGCGCGCCACGATCGGTGCAGAGCTGGCGCAGCGCGCTCAAGTACTCGGCACTCCCAGGGCGCACACCGCCTTCTCCTTGTACAAACTCGACGATGACCGCCGCGGTCCCGTCGGTGATGCTCTCTTCCATGGCGTCGATCCGATCATAGGGCACGTGCGTGACGCCAGGTATGAGGGGCATAAAGGGCTCGCGGTAGTTCTTGTTCCAGGTTGTGGACAGCGCGCCCATGGTCCGTCCGTGGAACCCACGCATCGTGGCCACGATGCCAGTCCGCTGGCTGCTCAACCGGGCGAACTTGAGCGCACCCTCCACGGCTTCTGCCCCAGAGTTGCACAGGAAGGCTCTCTCCAATCCGGTCAGCTCAGCCAGCCGTGCCAGCAGCGCCGCGCGCCGGTCGTTGTAAAAGATGCCCGGACAGGTCACCATGCGCTGTGCCTGCTCGGCAATGGCCGCCGTCACCGCAGGGTGACAGTGACCCAGCAGAACCACCCCGTGCCCGCCTACACAGTCAATGTACTCCCGTCCAGACTCATCCCACACCCGCACACCTTGTCCACGTACCAGGACGATGTCGCGCATAGGGTAAGTGCCAGCCGAATGTCTGTTTTCCAGTTCTATCGTGTTCATATGGCTACTCTATCACCGTTCCGTTCCCGCTCAGTGCCGACCGCACTGGATCGGCGACGCGAGCGTCCGCAAAGACCACCCGTCCCACGCCCTGCTGCACTGCTTCGGCTGCGCCCATCACCTTTTTCTTCATCCGCCCCTCAGCGTAGCTCATGTACTTTTCCACCTGAGCAGCAGGAATGTGCCTGATGAGCGTGCTTTCGTCGGGGAACTCACGCAGCAGCCCAGGGACGTTGGAAAGGATGATCAACTGCTCCGCGTTCATATGCGAAGCGATGGCGGCAGCGGCACGGTCGCCGTCCACGTTCATCGCCTCGCTCTCAAAGCTGATCGCCAGCGGGCTGATCACCGGGAGATAGCCTGCGCTGAGAAGCAGGTGCAGCAGCTCTGTGTTGACCTGCACCACCGTCCCTGTATAGTCATCGCGCAGCACGCGCTTGCGCCCGTCGATCACGACCTTGATCGCGCTCTTGCGCTTGCCCTCGAGCAGTCGCCCATCTATGCCCGACAAGCCCACCGCATTCACGCCATGCTTTTGCAGGGATTCGACGATCGACTTGTTCATCTTGCCGCAGTAGACCATTTCAAAGATTTCCAGCGTGCGCCGGTCGGTGCGGCGGCTGACATAGCCCGACACCGAGGTCACGAACTGTGGCGGGTGCCCAAGCTGCTGGGCCACCACGTTGGTCTGGTACGACCCTCCGTGGACCAAGATGAGCTGCTGCCCACCCTGAAAGACCTTGGCCACGTCGGCGCAGACCGCATCATAGTCCAGGCCTTTGCGGCCCCCAACCTTGATCACGAGCATAGATGCCTCCCTTGCTAGATCGGGTGCAGCCCAGGAAACCCCAGGCCGGCCATCTCGTCAAAGCCACACATCAGGTTCATCGACTGAACCGCGCTGCCTGCTGCACCCTTCATCAGGTTGTCGATGGCTGATAGGACGACCACGCGCCCGCTCTCCTCGTCCAGCGCAAAGCCAACGTCACAGTAGTTGCTTCCGGCGAGAATCTTGGGTTCTGGGTAGCGGTATATCCCCTGGCGCTCCTTGACAATCCGCACAAAGGGCTCGTCCTGGTAGGCTGACCGGTAGACCTTCCAGAGGTCGCGTTCCGTGAGGGGGCTCTCTCCCTTCCCGGGTGTCTTTAGGAAAGCGTGGGCCGTGGCCAACACGCCGCGCACCAGCTCGACCGCCGTGGCCGAGAAGTGGATGACCGGTTCGTCACCGCCCAGGGCCAATTCCTGAACGACCTCTGCCGTGTGGCGGTGCCCCGTCGGAGCAAACGAGCGGACGACGCCGCTCCTCTCCGGGTGGTGGGAATCCGCGCCCTCTCTCCTTCCTCCCTCCGAGGAGCCGACTTTGACCTCGACCACGACTCCGCGCAAGCGATCGACCAAGTCGGCTCGAAACAGTGGATACAGGCCCAATATCGTCGCCGCTGCGTTGCATCCCACTCCACTGACATAGCTGGCCCGGCAGATCTCCTCGCGATGCAGCTCTGGCAGGCCGTACACAAACCGGTCCAGCCATTCCTGAGCCACGTGTTCGTGGCCATACCAGCGAGCATAGTGTGCTGGGTCGCGCAGCCGAAAGTCGGAGGACAGGTCGATGATCCGCGGGGCCAGTGCAACAAGCTCCGGCATACGTCGCTGGGCCTCACCGTGAGGGAGGGCAACGAACAACACGTCGCACT
>JADHXD010000128.1 GCA_016783145.1 Anaerolineae bacterium | reverse complement strand
TGAACCCCCGGGACTCGATGCCCACGACCACATCGATCGGGCGATCGCGGTAGGCGTCCAGCATTTCGTCGACCGCCGCCCGAAAGGGGACCGGGTCCTGGAGCAGCGTAGTGATGTCTTTGAACTGGATCCCCTCCACCGGAAAGTCGGGGACGTTGCGAATGGTTTGGGCCAGATCCATGTGGCGATCCTTTCCGTACTCTGCGTTCTGCGCAACGCGGGGGGAAACGTCAGGGCAGATCGAACGTCTGCCGCATCGCGCCCACCGCATCTTGCAGCCGGTCGGCGTCGATCACGCACGAAAGGGTGGAAATGGAGGTGCTGATGGCCAAGATGTTGATGTTGCGGTCCCCTAATGCGCTGAACATCGTGCTCGCGATCCCGGGGCGCTCGCGAAAGTCAGGACCAAAGACGGAGATGATCGCCACTTTGGGTCGCTGAATGACCTGCTCCCCACCCACCTCGCGCTTGACATCCTCCAGCAGATCGCTGGCCAGGCCCAGCTCATCTTCAGAGATGCAGAAAACGACCTGATCGTTGCCCAGATTGTCGATGCACTGCACGATGAACTGGACGTTGATCTTGCGATCCCCGAGCGCGGCCATGATCTTGCCCGCAATCCCCGGACGGTCCGGGATGGACATCACGCCCACTTTGGCCAGGCCGGTAGTCTGCATGATCCCGCCAATCTTGATCTTGGACATCGTACTCCCCTTTCCCTGCCGAAACGAACCCTAGATGGTGAGCCGCTCGCCGAGCAGCGATGTGTGCAGCTGGAACGATGGTATTTTCACACAAGATGCCCGATAAGTCAAATGGGTTGCCCACAGAAGATTCTTGCACTCCTGGCTACATCGTGTACAATACGCCCAGACGCACGTTACCGCGAACAAGGAGGTGAAAGGATGAGCAGTCAACCCACAGACAAGCAGGTCCAGGATGCCTATGCGCTGGCACAGGAGCGGTACGCCGGGATCGGCGTGGATACCGAGGCAGCGATGGAGGCGCTCGCCGGGATCTCACTCAGCCTGCACTGCTGGCAGGGCGACGACGTCGGCGGGTTCGAATCGCCGGACACCGAGCTGAGCGGCGGCATCGCTGCCACGGGCAATTACCCCGGCAAGGCGCGCACCGCCGACGAGCTGCGCAGCGACCTGGATGTGGCCTACAGCCTGATCCCGGGCAGCCACCGGCTGAACCTGCACGCGATCTATGCCGAGACCGGGGGGCGTCCGGTCGAGCGCAACGAACTGCGGCCCGAGCATTTTGCCCGCTGGGTCGAATGGGCCAAGGAAAAGGGACTCGGCCTGGACTTTAACCCCACGTTTTTCTCGCACCCCAAGGCCGACAGCGGATTTACGCTGTCCAGCTATGACGAGGGCATTCGCACCTTCTGGATCGAACACGCTATCGCCTGCCGGGCGATCGGGGAGAGCTTTGGACGGCAGCTCGGCACCCCCTGCGTGACCAATATCTGGATCCCGGATGGCTTCAAGGACGTTCCCGTGGACCGCAAGACGCCCCGCATGCTGCTCAAAGACTCGCTGGATCAGATCCTCTCCGTCCAGATCGACCGGCAGTACAACCTCGATGCCGTCGAGGGCAAACTCTTTGGCCTGGGGTCGGAGAGCTACGTGGTCGGCTCGCACGAGTTCTACACCGGCTATGCCATCGCCAACGGCGTGCTCTTGTGCCTGGATGCGGGGCACTATCACCCCACAGAGGTGATCTCGGACAAGCTCTCGGCGGTCCTGGCCTTTCTGGACGAGGTGCTCTTGCACGTCAGCCGCGGCGTGCGCTGGGACAGCGACCACGTCGTCCTGCTCACCGACGAGCTGCAGGCCATTGCCCAGGAGATCGTGCGTGGAGGGTTCCTGGAGCGGGTGCACATCGGCCTGGACTTTTTCGACGCCAGCATCAACCGCGTGGCGGCGTGGGTGATCGGTTCCCGCAACACGCTGCGCGCCCTGCTGATGGCCCTGTTGGAACCTCTGGACCAACTGAAAGAGATCGAGGTCTCGGGCGATTACACCAAGCGGCTGGCCCTGCTCGAAGAACTCAAGGGCCTGCCCTTTGGCGCGGTGTGGGATGCCTTCTGCCTGCGAGAAGGCGTGCCCGTGGGGGTCCGCTACGTGGACGAGATCCAGGACTATGAACGGCGAGAGCTCGCCAGGCGGGTCTAGGTGAGTGCTCAAGAACCTGGACTGCCACAGAGGGCGCAGAGAACACAGAGGAATAGAGCGCCTATCCGTAGGCGACAAGAGGCACGTATAAGAAACGTGCCCTACCTGGAGACAATACATGATACAAGACGACGTTCTCTCAAACCTCATCGCTATGTCGAATCACCTGGGCGATCCGGCCCTGGACTATGCCATCCTGGGTGAAGGCAACACATCGGCCAAAAGGGACGATGAGACCTTTTGGGTCAAGGCCAGCGGCACCAACCTGCGCACCCTGGACGAGAGCGGCCTGGTGGAGGTGCGCTTTGACCGCCTGTTCGAGCTGCTGCACAGCAGCGACATCAGCGACGGTGCAGTCAGGGCCGGGCTGACCGAGGCCAAGGTGGATCCGGCATCACCCGGCCACCCGTCGACCGAGGCGGTGCTGCATGCGATCGCCCTCAGCCTGGACGGGGTCCACTATGTCGGGCACACCCATCCCACGGCGATCAACGCCCTCACCTGCTCCGCCGCCTTTGAGACGGCAGCCAGCGGGCGCCTCTTTCCCGACGAGATCGTGAGCTGTGGCCCAGCCTCGGTGATCGTCCCCTACACCGATCCCGGACTGCCCCTGGCGCGGGCGGTCAACGGGCTCATCGACGCGTTCATCGAGCGCTACAACGAGCAGCCCAAGGTGATCTTGATGCAGAACCACGGCCTGATCGCGCTGGGAGCCACGGCGCACGAAGTGCAGGCGATCACCGCGATGGCGGTCAAGGCGGCGCGAGTCTTGCAGGGGACGTATGCTTTTGGGGGGCCGCATCCCTTGAGCCCAGAGAACGTGCGGCGCATTCACACCCGCCCGGACGAGCAGTACCGGCGGAAACGGATCTAGAGGTGCGCGATGGATGAGCAAGCACTGAATGACTTTGATCCACAGGCGCGCGCCCGGGCTCTGTGCGAGGGGCTGGCCCTCGTCGAAGCGGGAGAGATCGCCTTTGCGCCGCAGGCAGATATGGTCAATATGCACTGCCACACCTCTTTCTCTTTCAATGGCTACGGCTACTCGCCCACGGCATTGGCCTGGATGGGCCGACGGCGCGGGCTCAAGGCCATGGGCATCGTCGACTTTGACGTGCTGGACGGCGTGGACGAGTTCCTGGAGGCCTGCGATCGGGTCGGCCTGCGGGGCAGCGCGGGCATGGAGACCCGGGTCTATGTGCCCGAGTACGCGACCCGCGAGATCAACTCGCCCGGAGAGCCGGGCATCTTTTACCACATGGGCATCGGCTTCACGTCGGGGAAGGTGCCAGCGCGCGTCCAGGGCATCCTGGAGGACATGCGCCAGCGGGCCAAGGACCGGAACCAGGACGTGGTCCGCCGCGTCAACGAAACTCTCGCGCCGGTCGTCGTCGACTATGAGGGGGATGTGCTGCCCCTGACGCCGCTGGGGAACGCTACCGAGCGCCACATCACCGCCGCTTACGTCACTGTCGCCGAGCGCACCCTCTCCGACCCGGTGAGCTTTTGGGCAGACAAGCTCCAGGTGGGGCGGGAACAGGTCTCGGCCCTGAGCGGCGACCTGCCCGAGTTCAAGAACCTGATCCGGGGCAAGTTGATGAAGCGCGGCGGCGTGGGGTACGTCCAGCCCGATGGCGCGTCCTTTCCCTCCGTCGAGGAGGTGAACGAGCTGATCCTGGCGTGCGGCGCGCTGCCCTGCGCCACGTGGCTTGACGGCACCCTGGAGGGGGAGCAGGCCGAGGAGGAGCTGCTCGACCTGCTGATCGGCAAGGGGATCGTCGCCCTGAACATTGTCCCCGACCGCAACTGGAACATCGCCGACCCGGATGTCAAGCAGGTCAAGGTGCGCAACCTGTACGAGGTGGTCCGCCTTGCGGAGCGATTGGAGCTCCCTCTCAACGTGGGCACAGAGATGAACCGCTACGGGCTCAAGCTGGTGGACGATTTCGACGCGCCCGAGCTGGCACCCGTGCGAGAGGCGTTCCTGGACGGGGCGATGACCATCTATGGGCACACCGTCGCCCAGCGCGCGCTGGGGATCGGCTACCAGAGCCCGTGGGCACAGGCGGAACTGCCCACCCGGCGCACACGTAACGACTTCTACGCCGCATTGGGACGCCGTGTACCCCCTGGCGCGCGCGGACTGGCAAAGCTGAGCGAGGTGTCCGTAGGATCTCCGGACAAGATCCTGGCGGCAGTATAGCGGCCAGCTATCAGCGGTCAGCGGTCAGCATTCAGCTATCGGCTGGCGGCTGTTCACGGATGGTCGACGATTGACGACGAACGACCGACGGTGGACGGCTGACGGCTGTCCGCTGATGGCTGACGGCTGTCCGCTGGCCGCTGACGGCTGTCCGCTGTTCGCTGATGGCTGTTCGCTGACCGCTGACCGCTGACCGCTATCCGCTGACCGCTTTTCTCACGAATGGAGTGCACAATGAGCGACAAGCTAACGGAATACAAGCGTGCTACCGGCCCTTTGCCGGAGGTGAACCGGATATGGCCCCTGTACGGCGCGGGGTTCGAGAACCTGGGCGTGCACGGCGGCCCGATCGAGGTGCCCATGCCCCGGCCCGGCCCCGACGAACTGCTCGTCCGCCACGATGCCTGCGGGCTGTGCTTCTCGGACATCAAGGTGATCAAGCAGGGCCAGGAACACACCCGCATCTTTAAGGACATGAAAACCGATCCCGTTGTGCTGGGCCACGAGGTGAGCATGACCGTGGTCCAGGTGGGCGCGGACCTGGCGGGGCAGTACCACGTCGGGCAGCGGTTCATCATCCAGGCCGACATCTACAAAGATGGGGTCAACTATGCCTACGGGTACATGATCGACGGCGGGCTGTCCGAATACGCGATCATCGACCAGCGCATCCTCAACGGCGACCACGGCAACTACCTGATCCCGGTCAAGCCGGACACGGGGTACGCCGAGAGCGCGCTGACCGAACCGTGGGCGTGCGTGATCGCGGCCTACGAGCTGACCTACCGCACGGCGCTCAAGGCGGGGGGCACGACGTGGGTCATTGGCACCTCCGGGGCAGGGCCCCAGTACCAGATCAGCAGCGGGTTTGATGCGAACGCCCACCCGGACCGCGTGATCTTGACCGACGTGCCCGCCGAACTCGCGGCCTGGATCGCAGAGCAGGCGAACGGGCTGGGCATCGAGGTGATCGAACGCAATGGCCTCTCCCCCTCCGAGTACCCGTCGATCTGCGACGTCGCGCCCGACGCGGTGGACGACATCATCGTCCTGGGCGCAGACGCCGATGTGATCGAAGCCGCCAGCCCCTTGCTTGCCATGCACGGCATCTTGTGCATCATGGCGACGGAACCCCTGGGGCGGACCGTAGGTGTGGACGTCGGACGGATCCACTACCATCGCTGGACGTACGTGGGGGGTACGGGCACCGACGTTGCCCGCGCGTATGCCGACCACCCCATTCGCTCGTCCCTGAAAAAGGGCGGCAAGGCCCTCTTTGTAGGCGCGGGCGGGCCGATGGGACGCATGCACGTCCAGCGGGCGATCCAGCTCGAAGGTGGCCCGAGCGTCGTGGTCAGCACCGACATCAGCGACAGCCGCCTGGAGGACATGGTCGCGTCCTTTGGGGCCGAGGCAGAAGCGAGGGACGTCGAACTCGTGACCCTGAATCCCATGAACAGGGATGGGTACGCAAAGGGGATGGCCCGCTTCCAGGGATCCGGGTTCGATGACATTGTCGTGTTGGCCCCAGTCCCATCCGTGATCAGCGAGGCCAGCACCTACCTCGCCCCTGGCGGGGTGATGAACGTCTTTGCCGGCGTGCTGCGCGGGACGATGGCCCAGATCGACCTCAGCCGCGTGTACCTGGACGGCACCCGGGTGATCGGGCACACGGCGTCGAGCATCGATGACCTCAAGCTGATGCTGTTCCAGGCCGAGAACAACCTGCTGGCGCCCAATCGCTCTGTGGCAGCTATTGGATCTCTGGACGCCGCGCGTGAGGGACTGATCGCCCTGCAGGACGCAGTCTACCCGGGCAAGGTGGTCATCTATCCCCACATCCGGTCGATGCCGGTCACCGCTGTGCCCGCCCTTGCGGAAGAGATGCCGGCGGTCTATGCCAGGCTCGCGAACGGGCGCGAGTGGACGGTGGAGGCGGAGAACGAGTTCCTGCGCCAGGCACTGAGGTGAGCACAAGAGCACGAAATGTGATATAATACGATCGCGCTTGGCGCTGGCTGCCATTCCCAGAAGGAGTACGGTCCCTCATGTCCTCACTGCTTGCCCGGCTGATCGACCGGACAGGGCTTTCCTGGTACAGGTTCACGGCGATCGTGACCCTGACCCTGTTCTTCCTGGCCTTTGCCACCGCCTACCTCGACGGCATCTGGGACCAGTTCTTCAGCGCCGATCACTGGCGCACGATGCTCTTTGCCCCAGTGATTATGGCCTATATGCTGTCCATCATCCCGCCGCTGGGCGAGTCCAGCGAGAGGGCGATCGCAGCACTGCGCCCCTACGTGCCGCTGGATGACAAAGCCTTTGCCCAACTGCTGCGCAGCGAGTCTGGCACTACCCCCAGAGGAGAGTGGATCGCGCTTGCCGTCGGGGCAGTCGGTGGCTTCCTGCCGCTTGCTCCGTGGGCGGGAGGAGAGGGCTTTGCCTGGATCGCGGTATACTGGTACGTGGCGAACCCGGTCGTGATGAGCCTCCTGGCATGGTGCATCTATGTCGCCTTTGCCAGCAGCAAGCCCGTCGCCGTGATCCATCGCCATCTGTCGGACATTGACCCCTTCGATCTCAGCCCTTTTGAGCCCGTCGGCCGTCAAGGCCTGGTGAGCTCCCTGGCTTTTGTCGGCGGCGGCGCGCTCTCTGTGCTCTTTCAGCTCGGAGACCAGGACCTCCTGGAATCAAGCTCGCTGATCGCTCACGGTGCCCTGATCCTGATCGCCGTGTTTGTCTTTTTCCACACCATGCGCCACACGCACCGCGTGTTGAGCCAGGCCAAAGCGCAGGAACTGGGGACGGTCCGGCAGCACATCGTCGCCGCCTACCGGTCCGTGGCTGGATTGGCGCCGGGAAGCCAGGAATTGAGCACCCTGTCCACGAAACTGGGCTTTTGGCAGGAATACGAGAAACGGGTCAAGGCAACCAGGACCTGGCCCTACGACCTGGGCATGCTGCGCACGCTCTTTCTGTCGGTGCTCACCCCGGTCGCGATCAACCTGGTGCAGCGGCTGATCGGGCTGCTCTTTAGCTGATCAGATCACTCGGCCCATCACAGGAGGTCCTATGTCGCGAACACTGGAGGATAAAGTCGCCATCGTCACCGGTGGAGGCCAGGGATTGGGCCAGGCGATCTGCAACCGGCTGGCAGAGGAAGGGGCGCACGTCGTCGTCGCCGACATCAACGCAGAGACCGCGAACAGCACAGCAGCAGCCATCGTCGAGCAGACCGACCGTAGAGCGATCGCCGTCCAGTTCAACGTGACGGATGAAGAGCAGGTCGAGGCCCTGGTGCAGCGGGCCGTGGACGAGTTCGGGCGGCTGGACATCCTGGTCAGCAACGCCGGGGTCCTGCGTTCGGGCGCGATCGAGGAGTTTGACGCCGACGACTGGCGGTTTGTGATGAACGTCAACCTGTTCGGCTACTTTCTGTGCTGCAAGTACGCGTGCCGGGTGATGGTAGAACAGAAAAGCGGGTCGATCGTGCAGATCAACTCCAAGTCGGGCAAGAAGGGCAGTTTCAAGAACTCGGCTTACGCGGCGACCAAGTTCGGGGGCATCGGGCTCACCCAGTCGGTGGCCCTGGAAATGGCCGAGTACGGCGTGCGCGTGAACGCCGTGTGCCCGGGCAATCTGCTCGATTCGCCGCTGTGGGTCAACTCTTTATACGGGCAGTACGCCGAGCGATGGGGGATCACGGAAGAAGAGGTGCGCCAGAGATACGTGGACCAGGTGCCGATGAAGCGCGGCTGCACCTACCAGGACGTGTGCAATGTGGTCGTCTTTTTGGCCTCCGAGCAGTCCGGCTATATGACCGGGCAGGCGGTCAACGTGACCGGTGGACAGGAGATGCGATAGGTCCCTCCGGGAAAAAGAACGCCCGTGGCAGAGTCCAATCTGCCACGGGCGTTCTTTATTCGCCCCCGGTGACGATTTCGACCCGTCCCGTCATCCCCGGCAGGAGATCCAACTCGCTCTCGTCCAACCGGATGTAGGCCGCAAAGCGCGCCTCAGAATCACCCTGGCGCTCTGTCTGCGGGACGACCGCGCGCACCTGTCCGGTGACCGTGTCGTCGGGATAGGTGCGCAAGGTGATACGGGCCCCCTGTCCCTCCCGGAGCTGAGCGACGTGTCGCTCGCTCAGGTTCTCGGTGCGACAGTACAAGCCCTCCAGGTTGAGCAGGGTGACGACCGGCGTCCCACTGCTGATCATCGCCCCGACGCTCGTGTCGATCGAGAGGACCAGGCCGTCCCACGGCGCATAGAGGGAGGCATTCTCCAGGTCCTCCACGACATCGGCGAGCTCGGCCTCCGCGTCGGCAACGGCCCGCTCATAGGAGGCAAAGTCGGTCTCGCGCTCGACCTCGTCCACCTCTACCTCATCCCTCTCCACCCGGTCCAGCTTGTCCTTGGCCCGTTCCACGTCCTGCTCCCTGGTCTCGAGGTCCATCGCGTACACCTTGAGCGAGATCTCGGCGTCCTGGAGACGGAGCTGCGCCAGGTCTCGATCGACGATGGCGCGCTGCCACTCCCGGTAGAGCGCCTCGCGGCTGCGCTGGGGCTCCCAGGGGCGGTCGAGGGCCTGCTTGTAGTTGTCGGCGGCCTCTGCCTCGGCGTCCAGGGCGCGATCCAGCTCGACCCGCGCCTCCGTGACCGCGGTCGTCGGCGGCTCCATCCTGGCCTGCTGCAGGCCCGACAGGGCGTCCTCCAGCGCATCCTGCGCTTCATCCAGCTCGCGCTCGTAGGCGTCCTCCGCATCCACGGTCTCGCGCTCGAACTTTTTCCCTGCCTCCTCGAGCCCGTCCTGGTATTCCTCCTCCGCATCCGCACGCGCGCGCGCCAGGTCCTCCCGCGCGCGCCCCAGGGCCAGCCGCGCGTCGTCGACGGCCCGCCGCAGCTCGCGGTCGTCGAGCGTGGCGATCAGATCGCCCCGGCCGACCCGCTGCCCGACCTCCACTTCCAGTCCAAGGACCTGGCCGCTGACGCCGCCGGGAAAGGCCAGCTCGATCGACGGGTATGCGGCCACCAACTCGCCGTCCATCAGGATCACATTGCTCGCCGGCAGGGCCGAGGGCAGTGTGGGCAGGGCCTGCTCCTCTGGCTCGGTGGGGACAGGCGCTCCCCCGATGTGCTCAACGCGCCCGCACCCAGCCAAAACGCATGCAACGATCAACCACCCGACGAGCCATCGATGTCGCTTCACCGTTCACCCTCCTTCCGGGAGGTCATCCCGACTCAGGCTGGATCTGAGCCCCTATACACCCCTCAAGATCGCCGTCACACGCTGCCGGACGATGCCCCGCGAGCCGATGACCGCGCTGATCAGGCTGGAAACAATGACCATGACCAGCACAAAGGACACCGTGATCGCGTCAAAGGCGGGGACGGTCGGCAAGTCTTGCATGGCGTTGTTGCTCACGTAAAAGAGATAGCCCAGGCCGGTCCCTGCCGCCGTTCCAGCCAGCGTGGCGCTGATGGTCATGACCAGCGACTCGATGGCAAAGGTGCCCGTCAACTGCCATCCCGTGATCCCGACCGCCTTGAGCAGGCCGATCTCGAGGCGACGCGTTTGGACGGTGACATAGATGACCGAGAACACGCCCAGGACCGAGGTTACGAGCGAGAGCACAGTGAGCACGAGCAGCACGACGCGCATGGCCTGGAATCCCTGCCTGGCCGAGCGCACCTGCTCTGCGGTCACGCTGATCCAGACGTCATTGCGGTCTGACAGCGCCTCTCGCAGGGCCTTTGTCACCTCCTGCGAATCGGCCAAGGGGTCCATGTCGGCCAGGATCCGTTGGATCACCGGCGCGTTGCGCTCCGACGGGCTGCATCGCCCGTCCACGCAGATCGCCTCCTCGTTGGGGTCGTTGGTCAAGCGCAGGAACGTATCCATGGAGACAAAGGCCGGGCTGCCTCCCCAGCGGATGTAGCGCATGTTTTGACCCACCCCGGAGAACCCGGCGATGCGCTCGACCAGGCCGACGATGCGCATGGGAACGAGATGGTCGAGCCCTGTGCCTTCCACCATCAGGATGTCACCGCTGCCGACGTCCATATGCTCGGCAAACCCGGTGGTCACGATAATCGCGTCCGGTTCGTCCAGCACGCGCTCAAAGGCAGCGGCCCCATCGCCCACGACCTGGGTCAGGTCTCCATAGACCACATCCAGCGGCGACGCAGTCAGCCCGTACACGCTGACGTTGGTCTCACGCAGCCTGACCTGGTTGCGCGTACGGGCAGGAAAGTCATAGGTCAAGCCTACTGCCGGCCCGACACCCTCGACCCCCGTGTAGCGGTCCAAAAAGTCGGGGCGGAGGTACTCGGTATCCTCGGGGTTGAAAAAGGTGAAATAGTACCCTCCGCCCCCTCTCATCTGGCTGTCGATCGGCGCCCCATTCCCCTGGCGGACGCCCACGTCAAAGTTCGCCTCGGTCAGGGTAGCGGTGGTCCCCAAAAAGGTGGGCAGGGCGGCGCTAAAGACGATCATCAGGGCGATCACCGTGCTGCGGCGCTTGGCCCGGCGCACGTTTCGATCGGCGAAAAAGGTCAGCTTGGGCGAGATGAGGCGAAAGACCAGCAAGGTGAGCCGCTCAAAGGGCACGGTGAGGGTGAAAAAGAGCAGGCTGACGCCCAGGATGAGCAAGGCCATGCCCCCGAACATAAAGGCCCCCAGGACCGCTTCGTTCCCCTGGGCAAAGAGATAGTTCTGCCCGACAAAGATCAGGCCCCACATGATGGTCAGCACCACGCCGGCAAGGGTGATATTCCAGTTGTACCGCCGCTCGCGCAGGGCGGCCAGGTCTTCGACCTGGATGTTGTCCGCCGAACCCGGATCGATGGCGTAGCGGATCTTGGTGTTGGCCGCTTTGAGGGCCGGGGCCATCGCGCTCAACAGGAGGACCACGCCGGCGATCGCCGCTGTAGAGGCCAGAGACCAGGGAGAAACGGACAGGTCGATCTCGGCCATGGCCGGCATCCCCTGCAGCTCACCGCTGTTGTCGATCAGGCTGCCGATCAGGGAGCTGAACACGCGATCGACGACAAACGTGGAGAGCGCCTGCCCGATCAGGGTGCCCAGCCCCACGCCGATCGCCCCCACGATGGAGACTTCGATCAGGACCAGCGCGAACAGGTCCTTGCGCCGCGAGCCGAGGATGCGCAGAAAGGCCAGGTCACGCCGCCGGTCGTCGACGTTGGCGTTGATCAGCGAGTAGACGAGCAGGCCCACCACGCCCATCGACAGGAACCCGTAGACCATGGTCATCGTCTGCATCATCGAAAAGGCCATTTCGCTGCCATCGATCGTTCGCGCCTTGTCCACCGTGATCTGGTACTCGTCCACCTCCCGGCCCAGCACAGCACGCACGCTCTCGGCGACCCGCCGCACGCGAAAGACTGAGGTCTCGACGTCGATCGTGTTGTACGCGCTCCCGTCGAGGACGATCACCAACCGCTCGGCACGCCCCGGCACGCCCAGCCAACCCTGCACGGTGCTCATCTCGGCCAGGACGCCGTTCTGGGAACCGCCCCCCAGGCCGCTCTGCAGGGCGATGCCGCTGACCGTGAACGAGCGCGATACGCGGTTCACGCTGATGTTTTCGGCCTGTTCCTCTCCCTTAGTCCGGGGCAGGGGCAGCACATAGCTCAAGTCGATCCGCTCGCCCACAGCGATGCTATACGCGTCGGCGGTGCTGCGCATGAGAACGACGTGGTCCCCCGAGAGATCGTACTCGCCCTCCAGGATGGTGACCGTACCCAGATCGTCCACCTCGGTATCACGGGCGATGAGCATCGCGTTTCCGTCGCTTGCCCCGCGGGCCACTTCGACCTCGGTCTGGAAGCGTGGATACACCGCCGTGATCCGGGGATGCGCATTCCGGACCAGCGGTGCCACGCGATCGACGTCGACAAAGGGATCCTGGCTGGTGTCGAGCTTGCGGAGGGTGATGTCGTGCTCACCCACGTCGCGGGCGACCAGGTCTACGATCTGCCGCCGGGTGGTGGCGATGACGTTGTTCAACAGGACGAGCATGGTGGCGACGAAGGCCAGGGCCAGCACCATGATCGCCGTGCGCGCCTTGTGTCGCTTAAAGCTCTTGAGCACGTATCGCAGGATCACGTTGACTCCAGTGCAGCCAGCGCCGCCTCGCCTGTCTCGTCGCTGGTGATCTTGCCGTCCCGGATCTGGACCAGCCGCGAGGCATACTTGGCCATCCGGGGATCGTGGGTCACATAGACGACGGTCGTCCTGCGCTCCTCGTTTAGCTCGGCGATGATGTCCATCACCTCAAACCCGGTGACCGAGTCCAGGTCGCCGGTGATTTCGTCGCCGATCAGGATGTCGGGATCGTTCGCCAGGGCCCGGGCAACGGCCACACGCTGCTGCTGCCCACCAGACAGCTCGCTGGGATAGTGCCGCTCTCGGTCGGCCAGGCCGACCCGTTGGAGCAGGCTTCTGGCCTTCTCCCGGCGCTTGCGCCCCCTGAGCCCGGCCAGGGCCATCGGGGCCTCGACGTTCTCCAGCGCGGTGAAATTGGCCAGCAGGTTATAGTTCTGAAAGACAAAGCCCATGGTCGTCAGCCGGAGCTGAGCCAGCTTGTCCTCCGACAGGGCGATCACGTTCTGCCCCTTGACGATCACGTGTCCCCGGCTGGGTTCTTCCAGGCCGCCGACGATGTTCAGCAACGTGGTCTTGCCAGAGCCGCTGGGCCCCATCAGGCAGAGGATCTCGCCCGGGAGGACATCCAGGTCGATGCCGCGCAGGGCGAGCACCGCCTCTTTGCCCATCAGAAAGGACTTGTGGACGTTTTCGACGTGGATGATCGGCTCGCTCATCGTGCTCTCCAGGTAAATCGGTGGTACCCGGGCCTCGCTCCGGATGCCCGGCCGACGCGCACGGTGAATTGAACACCCTGTGCAGGGACCTCCGCGCAAAAAACAGTATAACATACTTAGGTATCGGTGTCAAGGATCGGACACTCCAGGTTACGGCTGGTGCAAAGTCCGAGGAGGGCGCATCCCCCGATGCGCCCGGCTTGCTGCCGTACCGTGCCGCATCAGGGGATGCGGCACTCCTCAGTCAAGTCAAGAGACAATGCAATAGCCGTAACTCCAGGTCAAGATGGGGATGTTCAACCGCGCTCAAACATGGTATACTATGGGTGGCACTTGTGTGTAGTGGGAACACGGCTGCGGCAAGGTACCTTGGCAAACTCACGTGGCAGCGGCATGGGGATGCCGCTGCTCGGCGCATAGGGATGCGCCTGCCACGGTTCCGCCTGCTTTGCAGCCCTATGTAGTAGAAGGAGTGATCTCGTGTTCAACCAGAAGATTTATGAGAACTCGCGCCCCGAAGGGATCGGGGTGCTAGAGATCGGAGGCGAGAGAGAGGAAAAGGAGCCACGGCTCTTTGTCCCTCTCAAGCGTACCGAATTGCGCGGCGAGATCGTCGGGCCGCTGGCCGCTTTGAGCCTGGTCCAGACCTATGCCTACAGCCGCGAGCAGTGCGACGCGGTGTTGGAGGCCGTGTACCGCTTTCCGCTGCCCGGGGATGCGGCGGTCACGGGCGTGCGCGTCCGTTTTGGAGAGGTCGAGATCGTCACCACGCTCCAGGAGCGAGAGGCAGCGGAGGCCGAGTACGGAAAAGCCGTGCAAGAGGGCAGGCAGGCCGCCCTGCTGACCCGCGAATCCCCGGACGTCTTTACCCTGCATGTGGCAGGCATCCAGCCCGACCAGGATGTGGTCGTCGAGACCCGCTATGTCCAGTTGGCGCGCCCGCGCGGGGAGGAGCCAAGCTGGCTCCTGCGCGTGCCTTTGACCACTGCCCCGCGCTACGTGCGCGAAGATGAGGCGGGCTCCCGACACGCATGCGGACAGCCGCTGGCCTTGCTGCGCGATCCCGGACATCGCTTCTCCCTCGACCTGATGGTCCGAGACGCGGGAGAGGTGTCGAGTCCCACCCATCACATCGACGTCACCCCGGAGGGGGGCGCAGGGGATGCGCGGGTTCGCCTGCACGAGGGAGAGGCCATCCCCGATCGCGACTTTATCCTGCGATGGACCCCCCGCCAGGAGGAGGGGCGCCCATCGCTGAGCGTGATGCACCACTGGGACCACGATGCCGGGCAGGTCTATTTCCTGGCCCTGGTCGCGCCCCCGGCCACACATCCGCCCGGCGGCGGCGCGGCACGCGAAGTGATCTTGCTGGTCGATCACTCGGGATCGATGGAGGGGCCCAAGTGGGCGGCGTCGGACTGGGCGGTGAACAGCTATCTGTCCACACTGCGCGACCGCGATCAGTTTGCCCTGGGTTTGTTCCACTCGTCCACCAAGTGGTTCAGCAAAAAGCCCAGCGCCGCGACGGCGCAGACCCTCGAACGTGCGGCCCGCTGGCTGGATGAGAACCGGGACAGCGGGGGGACGAACCTGGGCGTGGCCCTCGAACAGGCGCTGCATCTCGCACGCACGGAGGACGAGGAGTGCGCGCGCCACGTGCTGATCGTCACCGACGCACAGGTCTCCGACGCGGCGCGTATCACCCGCCTGGCTGATGAGGAGGCCAGGCATCCCGCCCGCCGCCGGATCAGCGTGCTGTGCATCGACGCGGCGCCGAACGCTTTCCTGGCCAACGAGCTGGCCCGGCGCGGTGGAGGGTCGGCGATCTTTTTGACCAGCGACCCCGACCAGGAGGACATTACCACCGCACTGGAGGATGTGCTCGCCGAGTGGGCCGAGCCGGCCCTGGTTGGGCTGCGGCTGGA
>JADHXD010000127.1 GCA_016783145.1 Anaerolineae bacterium | reverse complement strand
GCTCTCCGCCCAGATGCGCCCGCCGTGCGCCTCGACGAGGCTCTTGGCGATCGCCAGGCCCAGGCCGGATCCGCCGTTCTCGCGGCTGCGAGCGGGGTCTACCCGCCAGAAGCGATCGAACACGTGCTCGAGATGCTCCGTGGGGATGCCCCGCCCGTTGTCTGCCACGGTGATCCGCACTCGCCCCGCCTCCAGGCCTGCCGTGACCGCGATCCGGCCGCCCCTGGGCGTGTGGCGAAGGGCGTTCGCCAGCAGGTTGCGCAGCACCTGCGCCAGCCGGTCGGGATCGGCCTCGATCCGGGGCAGGGACGGGGGGAGATCGCAGGACAGCTCGATCTCTTTGGAATCGGATGCCGGCTCAAAGTTGGCGACCGTGGTCCGGCAGAGGTCTCCAACGTCCATAGTCCGCCGGTTCAGCGAAAGCTGCCCGGCTTCGGCCCGAGCCAGCTCGCCCAGGTCGTTGACCAGGCGGCTCAGAAGGCGCGTCTCGTCGTAGAGGTGAGCGATCTCGGCCTTGTCCATCGGGTACACGTCGTCCAGGATCGCGCGCAGGTTGCCCTGCACCACGCTGAGCGGAGTGCGCAGTTCGTGGGCCACGTCGGCCATCAGGTTCTGGCGCAGCTCTTCGGCCTTTTTCAGCGCCGCCGTCATCTCGTTGAAGGCAAGTGCCATCTGGACCACCTCGTCGCTGCCCTTTTCCTCCACCTGCTGGTTCAGGTCTCCTCCTGCGACGGCCTGGGACGCCGCGACAAGCCGGTGCAAGGGGATCGTCAGGCTGCGGGCAAGCACGCCGCTGATCACCAATCCAGCGCCGATCGCCAGCACCGCGCCGAGGATCAACAGGCGCTCCAGGTTCTCCAAGAGGAACCATTCAGGGGACTCTGGCGCCAGGCTGGCAGGCAGGTTGAGCCGCCAGTAGCCTACGGTCTGCCCCTCCAGCGTGACCGGCACCATCCTCCCTCGCTCGTCTGATCCCAGCAGGTCGCCCACCCCCTCGCCGCAGCTCGCATAGACGACCGTTCCGTCGGCGTCCGCCAACGTGGTCTCGACTAGCCCAAGGGGAAAGTCGTCCTCCAGCAGCAGTTCCACGCCCTCCCAACTGCTTCGCTGCTGATAGTAGGTCGCTAGCTGCTTGCTAATGATACTCGGCACGGAGCCATAGCGGCCCTCGATGTAGCCTTGCAGCCTGATCCTGAGGCTGAGATAGGACAGCGCAAAGGAAAGCGAGAGCACGATCAGGGTCACAAACGTGGAAGCAGCGGTAAGTCGCACCCAGAGGGCGCTAAACCTGAACGACCGGCCTCTTCCTCTGCGCATCAGGCCTCCCTCCGCAAGCGGTACCCCACCCCGTACACGGTCAGGATGTAGACCGGCTGTTTGGGATCCGGCTCGATCTTGGCCCGCAGGTTCTTGATGTGACTGTCCACGGTGCGCTCCAATCCCTCATACTCGTACCCGAGCGCACGCTCGATCAACTCCGATCGGGTGAAGGCGTGATCTGGAGACTGCATCAGCGCACGCAGGAACTCAAACTCGGTGGACGTAAGCTCCACCGGGCGGTCGCTCAGCAGAAGCTCGTGGCGGTCGAGATCGAGGTGCAGCTCTCTCACCCGCAGCACCTGGCGCTGCCCCGTGTCATCGGCAGCCCGGCGGAGCACGGCCCGCACGCGGGCGACCACCACCTGCGGGTTGAACGGCTTGGTCACATAGTCATCCGCCCCCAACTCCAGGCCGACGATCTTGTCCGTGTCCTCGACGCGGGCGGTGAGCATGATGATCGGCAGCGCGGCGATCGATGGCGTCTCGCGCACAATGCGCGTGATCTCCCACCCGTCGCGGTCGGGCAGCATCAGGTCAAGGACAACCAGGTCCGGGTGCTCACGGCGCATAGCGTGCAGCGCGGTCTCCCCATCGTGGACGACCAGCACGTCGTACCCTGCCTGCTCCAGGTAGGCGCGCACCAACCGCGCGATCTCTTTGTCGTCATCCACTACCAGGATTCGCTGAGGCACTGTGCTCTGTCCTCCATCCCCACCCGGCGATCCCCGCCAGGAGCGATACGCTCATTATACACGATCACCGCGCGTCCGCCACCGTGGTGTCCGCTACGTCGTGGTTCCCAACGTCTGAGGGGTCACCAGAGACGCCCTTTGTAGCCACCGAGGACACAGAGACCTCAGAGCCCTTCGACTGCTGTCAGGTACTCGCGGCAATTTGCGATCCTCTTTTCCTCTGTGTTCTCTGCGCCCTCTGTGGCAAGCCCGGCGGGTCTGCCGGCGTGCCCTACTCGAAATCGCACCCTGTGCTATCATCGCTCACGATCAGCCCATCCAGCAGATGCACGATGCGCCGGGCACGTTTGCACACCTCCACATCGTGCGTGACGAGAACCAGGGTGATCCCCTTTGCATTCAGGTCGTCAAAGATCGCCAGGATCTCCTCGCCGGCAGCGCTGTCCAGGTTGCCGGTCGGCTCGTCGGCCAGGATGATCGTTGGCCCGGGAGCCAGGGCACGGGCGATCGCCACCCGCTGCTGCTGCCCGCCGGACAGCTCGTCCGGACGGTGATCCATGCGATCGGCCAGTCCCACCGCGTTCAGCGCCTCCTCTGCCCGCCTTCGCCGCTCTCGCCGGCCATAGCCGGCGTACATCAGCGGCAGCTCGACCTGCCGGATGGCCCGCGTGCGAGGCAGCAGGTTGTACATCTGAAAGACAAACCCGATCCGCCGGTTGCGCACTCGAGCCAACTCATCGTCGCTCATCTGGCTCACGTCTATCCCATCCAGCTTGTAGGTGCCGGCGCTGGGCTGGTCCAGGCAGCCAATGATATTCATCAGCGTGCTCTTGCCCGAGCCAGAGGGCCCCATGATCGCCAATAGCTCCCCGTCCTCGATCGTTGCCGTCACCCCGCGCAGAGCGTGGACCGTCTGCGTCCCCATGTGGTATTCCTTGGTGATCTCGTGGAGCTCGATCATCGGTGCCTTCCTCCAAATGACCCTCGCCCGCAAGACGGCAGAACTTGTGATCAGAGGTCGCCACAAACCACGGCCTGGACGACCCGGTCCAGAAGTGAGACCTTGGGCGACTTTCTACTCGTAGCGGAGTGCCTGAATGGGATGCAGGCTCGCTGCCCGCCAGGCAGGATAGATCCCAAAGATCATGCCCACCGCGGCGGAAAAGCCAAAGGAAAGAGCCACGTTGCTCAGAGTGACGACCGGCGTCAGATCCGCGGAGAGCCGTCCGATGAGCGACGATGCGGCGACCCCCAGCGTGATGCCCAGCATCCCTCCCAACACACTGATCACCAGCGATTCGATCAGAAACTGGACCAGAATGTCCCGCTTGAGAGCGCCGACCGCCTTGCGGATGCCAATCTCGCGCGTGCGCTCGGTCACGCTGACGAGCATAATGTTCATAATCCCGATCCCGCCCACCACGAGCGAGATGCCGGCGATCGACCCCAAAAAGATGGTGATCGTGCCCGTGATCACGCCCGCCATGTCCAGCAGATCGGCCTGGTTGATGATCCGAAAGTCATCATCCGCCTCGTACGCGATGTCGTGACGCTGGCGCAGCACGTCCTCGATCTGCCCCACGGCCTCATCTACGCGCTCTTCGTTCACGGCCTGGGCATAGAGCACGGTGACCGCTCGCTCTCCGCTCCGCGTCCGGTTCGTATACAGCCGGACCTGGGCAGTGGTCAGTGGGATGTACACTTGGCCATCCTGGCTCATCATACCCATTCCGCCCGTCTCTTCCAGCAGGCCGATGACCTCGTACTTTGTCCCCCCGATCTTGATCGCCTTGCCGATGGGCAGCTCATCGCTGGGGAACAGGTCCTCCACCACGTTGGAGCCCAGGACGGCGACGCGGCTCCGGGTTGCCACATCACTCTCGGTCAGGGTCTCTCCCAGCGCGAGGTCCAGGTTGCGGACCTGGAAGTAGTTGGCGGTAACCCCCACTACGGTCACCCGCGTGTCCTTCCCGCCATAGAACACCTGCTGGTTGCCCTGCACCTCGGCAGCGACTGCCTCTACCGCGGGCAGGCGAAAGGGATCGTCGATCGCCTCCACGTCGTCAGTGCTCAGCGCCGGGTATCCGCCGCTGTTCTCCATATCCGTGTAGGCCGTGATCAGGTTCGATCCGATCGACTGGATCTGGCCCTCGATGGTGGACCGGACGCCGTTTCCCACAGACATCAGGGCGATCACCGCCCCCACGCCAATGATCACGCCCAGCATGGTCAGGGCGGCGCGCATCTTGTTGTTCACCAGGCTGTCCAGGGCCGAGGCGAAACTCTCTGTCAAATCCACAATTCACTCTCCCACGTCACAGGCCCAGCTCGCGGAGCGCGCTCGCGACGGGCTGAAGCTCGCCGGTCGCGGCCTGCCCGTGCCCGTTTCCCCGCCCATGCCCGTTGCGCTTATCGCTCTCTATCAGGCCGTCTCGAAGATGCAGGATCCGGCGCGCCTGTTCAGACACTTCCGGGTCGTGTGTGACAAAGACGATCGTAATCCCACGTGCGTTCAGGTCATCGAATATCTTGAGCACTTCTTCGCCTGAGGCGCTGTCCAGGTTGCCCGTCGGCTCGTCAGCGAGGATGATCGTCGGCTCGGCGACCAGGGCGCGAGCAATGGCCACGCGCTGCTGCTGCCCGCCCGACAGTTCATCCGGACGGTGATCCATCCGGTCACCCAGGCCCACAGACCTTAGCGCATCCGCCGCCCGTTCGCGCCGCTCCCGTCGACTGTAGCCTGCGTACATCAGGGGCAGCTCGACCTGCTTGATCGCCGGGGTGCGGGGCAGCAAGTTAAACTGCTGAAACACAAAGCCGATGCGCTTGTTGCGCACCCGGGCCAGTTCATCGTCGGCCATCTGGCTCACGTCCGTGCCATCCAGCAGGTACGTGCCGCTGGTAGGTTGGTCCAGACAGCCGATGACGTTCATGATCGTGCTCTTGCCAGAGCCGGACGGCCCCATGATCGCCGCGAACTCCCCGCCCTCCACCGTCAGATCCACCCCGCGTAGTGCGTGGACCGTCTGTGTTCCCATGTGGTATTCCTTGGTGACGTCCACCAGTTCGATCATCTATCCTCCTCCAAAGGGTCCGCGACGACCAAAGCCGCCGGCATCCCGGGCCTCAGCATAGTCGATCACCAGTTCGTCGCCCTCCTGCAGGCCGCTGGTGATCTCGGTATAGGTCCTGTCGCGCAGGCCTATGGTCACCTGCACCTCTCGCACACCTTCTCCGCTGACTCGGTACACATAGTAGGTGCCCTCGTCCCGGTCGGCGGTGATCGCCAGGTTCGGAACCAGCAGCACGTTCTTGCGACTGCCCGTGATCAGGTCAGCGTTGGCCGTCATCCCCGTCAAGACCGAGATCCCTCCGGCGTCTGGATCGCTGCCCCAGTCCACACTGAGCCACACTTCGTAGGTCACCGTGCCCGCCACGTTCTTGGCCTGCGGGGCAATGGAGGCTACCTCGGCCTCGAACTCTAGGTCTGGCCACGCTTCCAGGTCCACTCGCGTCTCCTGGCCGACCTCGATCTCTCCCAAGTCCACCTCATCCACGTCGAGCACCACGTGCATACTGTCGGTGTTGACCAGCTCGATGGCCGGCCCGCTGACCTGTTCGCCAATGGCCACGTACACATCGGTCACCAGCCCATCAAACGGCGCGACAAGGGCGGCCTTTTCCAGGTTCGCCTGTGCATCCTGCAGCGAGACGCGCGCCTGCGCTACCCGTGATCTGGCGATCGCGGCCTGCTCCTCCGAGGCGCCGTCCAGCAGCTTGTCCAGGCTGGCCTGAGCTTGTGCAAGCTGCGCACGTGCATTGGCGATCTGGACCGTCTTTTCTTCGGTTAGCAGAGCCAGGTTCTTTTCCGCGCGAGCGAGCTGCGAGCGCGCGGCAGCGATCTGGACCGTCTTTTCCTCGGTCAGCAGAGCCAGGTTCGCTTCCGCCTGGGCCACCTGCGCCTGGACGCTGCGGGGCCCGCTGTCGTTGACGTTGATCTCGGTCAGGGTACGGTTGGCGATCGCCCAGTCGTAGCTCACCTGGGCCTTCTTCACCGCTACACCCTGGGGGCTGTAGGGTGCCCAGCTCACGCCTGCCTTCCAATCGTTCCACACCAACTGCTCGTAGGCATCGTGAGCTCTGTCCTTTTGGATCTGGGCGTTGTGAATGTCGTTCTGTGCGCCCACTAGCTGGTCATCCAGCGCGGCAGTGCGCGCCTTGGCAGCCCTCAGGACCGCCTGCGCGCTGACCAGCGCGGCCCGGGCCTGGGCCAGCTCCTCTGCGCTGGGGCCGGCCAAGAGGTCATCGAGCCTGGCCTGCGCGCTGACCAGCGCGGCCCGGACCTGGGCCAGCTCCTCCGCGCTGGGCCCAGCCAGCAGGTCGTCCAGTTGGGCCTGAGCATTGGCCACCCCTGCCTCCGCAGCAGCGACGTCCCTTGCATCGGCCTTTTTGAGCAGCTCAGCCAGGGTGGCTTCCTGTATCGCCAGGTTCTGTTTCGCCGTCTCTACAGCGCGTGCGAGGCCGCCGGCCTCCAATTGCACCAGGACGTCGCCCGCCCGGACCCGGTCTCCGTCACGCACGTGCACAGCCTCGACCAGGCCTACGCCGGTCAAAGCGAGCTTGGCTTGCTGCTTGGGCAGCAACTGGCCGCTTGCGCTTGCGCTGGAGGCCAGGTCGCCGACAAACGCGGTCACGACGTCACCAGCGTCAAATATGCCCTTCGCCGCCCTTCCCTGCCTCTGGCGAAGGAACCATCCCCCTCCCAGCACAGCGACCACCAGCACGGCGATCGCACCCAGCGCGACCCATCGAATCCGCCTACGCTTCACCCTATCCTTCATCGCTCATTCTTCCTGTCTGTGTGTCGGAGAACCGCTCTCGACAGTGCACGTCTCGGAGGACACCGATCTAGTGAGCCTCAACGGCTATCCCCTCGGGAGGCCCTTCCTCCGGGTCCATCGCCCACAGCGCCTCGTCATAGCCGATGACCAGCTCGTCCCCCTCGCGCAACCCACTGGTGACCTCGGTGTAGGTGCGGTCCCGCAGGCCCACCGCGATCTCGACCTTGTCGACTGCGTCGCCTTCCTTCCGGTAGACATAGTATGTGCCTTCCTTGCGGTCGGCGATGATCGCCCTGTTCGCGACCAGGAGCACGTCTTCCCGGCGTGAGGTGATCAGGTCGGCATCGGCCGTCATCCCCGCGCGGAGGGGCAGGTCGCCCGGGTCCGCATTGATGTGCACCTGATAGATCACCACTTCGGACTGCGCCCTGGCCTTGGGCGCGATGGCTACAACCTCGCCCTCCAGTTTGCGATCGGGCCACGTCACCAGGGTGACAACGGTCTCCTGCCCGACGGCAATGTTGCCGATATCCACCTCATCCACATCAACGACCACTTCCAGGCTGCCGAGGTCCACCATCTCGATCGCTGGACCACTGCTCAGCTCACCCACCTCAACGTGTACGGCGGTGACCACCCCATCAAAGGGCGCGATCAGCCCGGATTTGGCCAGTCGAGCCTGGGCATCGGCCACCTGGATCTTGGCCTGCTCCACCTGTGCTTCGGTGATCGCTACCCTTTCCGGCGATGCCCCCTCCAGCAGGTCAGCCAGGTTCGCCTCTGCCTGCGCCAACTGCGCCCGGGCGGCGGCGATCTGGACCGTCTTTTCCTCGGTCAGCGCCGCCAGGCTGGCCTCGGCGAACGCGATTTGCTCTCGGGCGGCGGCGATGTCGACCGTCTTTACCTCGGTCAACGCCGTCATGCTGGCTTCTGCCTGCGCGACCTGGGACTGGGCGTTCCTCAGAGCGCCATCGTCGATGCCCGCTGCGTTCAGGTTGTACCGCGCCAAGGCCACATTGTAGGCCGTCTGGGCATCCTTGTATGCTTCCACTTCCGGAGAAAAGTCCGCATAGTCTTTGTGCTGCCAGTCGTTTTTTAGTGCATCGTAAAAGTACTTGGCGCTTTCCAGATCGACTGCCGCCAGGTCGAGTTCCCGGCGGGCGACGGTGAGTTGGTCCTCGATGGCCGCATAGCGCGCAGCCTCCGCCTCGACCGCAGCCTGAGCACTCGCCAGTGCTGCCCGAGCCCGAGCCAGCTCCTGCCTGCTGGGTCCGGCCAACAGGTCGTCCAACTGCGCCCGCGCGCTGGACAGGGCCGCTTCCGCGTCATGCAGCTCCAGTTCGCTGGGTCCGGCCAGCAGGTCATCCAGTTGCGCCTGGGCGCTCTCCAGAGTCGCCTGTGCCGCGGCAGCGTCACCCTCCGACGCCCCTTTCCGCAGCTCTTCCAGGTTGGCCTCCTGGATCGCCAGGTTCTGCTCTGCGGTCTGGAGAGCCCGCCGCAGGGCATCGCTCTCAAGCTGGACGAGCACGTCCCCGGTCCGCACCTCTTGGCCGACCTCGACGTAGACCCCCTCCACCCGTCCCGGGGTGCCGAACGACATCACCGCCTCACGCTGTGCCAGCACTTCCCCGCTGGCGCTGGCCTCAGCCGATAACTCACCGACAAAGGCCACCACCGTATCCTTTGAGGACAGATCCCTCTCGGCTCGGGCCTGGGCAGCACCCTGGCAGCCTGCCAAGGCGACGACGAGCGCGAGCGCGCCCAGGGCAGCCCAAGCGATCCACAGCGTCCGTCTGTTCTCTGTTCTGATCTCCATACACTTCTCCCGCATACTGGTATGCAAGCACCCGTGCGCGACCCTGGATGTGTCAGCCCACAAGGCGACCTTGCCCTTTGGCGCGTTACCCACACATAGACCGGTCTGAGCAAAGTGCTCGCGCCGCTACTTGGCGGAGGGCTCCGACAACTTCATCGGAGCCCTCCTATTTCAACAGGCTCGGAGACCAGGGAAGGTTTGTGCCCCATGGAAGGAGGCACGACACATCGCGGACGCCATTGTCCGGATGGACGAGCCTGACTGAAATCCCCTCACTGCTGGCCCGGACACTCGCAGCCAGCAGTGAACTCAGACATAGTATACTATGGGACTATGGAGAACTGATGGAGAAGCTGTCAAGATAGCGTGTATCCCCGATCAGCGCGTCTGACCACGCCTACTCTGTACCCCCCCCTACCGCCCGAGCGTACGGCTGTTGCATTGTCGCTTGACTTGACTGAGGAGCGGAGCATCCCCTGATGCGGAGCGGTCTTCGTCGATGCCGTTCGCATCAGGGGACACATGTGTCACTCCTCGGACTTTGCAACAGCCGTAGCCCGAGCCAGGCCTGGCTTTTCCGCAGCAGGAAATCAGAGTATAATACGGGGAAAGAGCCCGGAACCACCAGGAGGAAGAGACGATGTCCATCGTCGACCGATCCGTGCCCTCGTACCTCAAGGGATATGAAGGGCTGTACGCAAAAGACCCTCGCCAGGCCGCACTGGCCTGGTTTGCCGACGCCAGATACGGCCTGTTTATGCACTACGGACTGTACAGCGTCCTCGGCCGAGGGGAGTGGGTGATGTTCCGAGAGGCGATCCCGGTGGCCGAGTACGAGACGCTTGTCCGGCAGTTCACCGCCGAGCGCTTCGACGCCGATTTCATCACCGACCTCGCCCTGGAATCCGAGATGCGCTATATCACCGTGACTTCTCGCCATCACGACAGCTTCTGCCTGTTTGACACGCAGGCCTCCGAATACAACAGCGTCCAGAGCGCTGCCCAGCGAGACCTGATCGCCGAACTCGCCGACCAGTGCCAGCGCAAGGGGCTGGGCTTGTTCCTCTACTACTCTTATGCCCTGGATTGGCGGCACCCCTATTTCTACCCCCGGCAGTTCTCACAGATAGCCCGGCCTGACTACGGGCACCCTGAGCCTCGCTACCTCTGGGAGCGGGACGAGGACTTTGCGGGCTATATCGAGTTTGTCCACACACAGGTCCGCGAGCTGCTGACCCAGTACGGGCCGCTCGCCGGCATATGGTTCGACCCGATTATGGCCTACTATGCCCGGTCAGATCTCTTCCCCATTGATGAGACCTATGCCATGATCCGCGAACTCCAACCGCAGACGCTGATCGCCTTCAAGCAGGGTGCAAACGGAGACGAGGACTTTGCCTCGCCCGAGCGCCACGGACACTCGCTGGCGGATCGAGTGCGCGAGCTGCACGGCCCAGGTGCCGCCGAGGTCGCACGTCGTGCCTGGGAAATGAACGAACACCGGCACAACGAGATCTGTGACACGCTGCAGCCGCGCGCGTGGGGATACCAGGAAGCGGACGACAGCCAACACCACACACCCGACTCGGTGCTAGAGATGCTCGGCAGCGCTCTGCGACGGAACTGCAACCTGCTGTTGAACACCGGCCCACTGCCGGACGGCTCGATCCATCCCGTGGATGTCGGTACACTGCACGAGGTAGGGCGACGCATTCGCCAGGATGGGTGGCCCACAGGATGAGAACGCGCAGATCGTGACCTCCGACTAGCGATGTAGGGGCGCGGTGTTCGCGCCCCGTGTTGCGGCGCGGTGCTCGCGCCCCGTGTTGCGGCGCGGTGTTCGCGCCCCGTGTTGCGGCGCGGTGTTCGCGCCCCGTGTTGCGGCGCGGTGCTCGCGCCCCTCGATGAAAAGGAGATAGCTGTGAGCGAGAACAAGACCGCGAAATCCACTTTGAGCAAAGACGATCTGATCGTCATCGCCGGGGCCGGCGGGTTCATTGCCGGGGCGTTGACCCGGTACTTTGGCGAGCAGGGATTCACCCGGATCCGTGCCGTTGACAAGAAGCCGCTGCCCGAGTGGTATCAGAGGGTGCCCGGCGTCGAGAACCTATCCCTGGACCTGAGCTATCGGGATAACTGCAAAAGGGCCTGTGAGGGTGCCGTCGAGGTGTACAACCTCGCCGCCGATATGGGCGGTATGGGCTTTATTGAGCGGTTCAGGATCGAGTGCCTGCGCAGCATCCTGATCAACACCCATATGATCGAGGCGGCCTACCGGGCGGGTGCAGAGAGGTACTTTTTCTCTTCTTCTGCCTGTGCCTACAACACAGAGCTCCAAAAAGATCCGAACGTCAGAGCCCTCAAAGAGTCGGATGCCTACCCGGCGATGGCCGAAAGAGGCTACGGGTGGGAGAAACTGATGTCAGAGATGTTCTGCCAGGAATACTGGGCAGAACGTGGGCTAAAGACCGCTATCGCTCGGTTCCACAACGTCTATGGCCCCCATGGCACGTGGGATGGAGGCCGGGAAAAGGCCCCTGCCGCGCTCAGCCGCAAGGTGATCGAAGCCAAGGACAGCGGCCAGTACGAGATCACGATCTGGGGGGACGGAAACCAGACCCGGAGCTTTATGTACATCGACGACTGCACTCAGGGCATCGATATGATCATGCACTGCGACGACCTGATCGCCACGCCGATCAATCTCGGTTCCAGCGAACTCGTGTCGATCAACGAGCTGGTGAGCATCATCGAAGAGATCGCCAGAGTACGGCTTGAGCGCAAGCACGACCTCGATGCCCCCCGAGGGGTCGCCGGTCGCAACAGCGACAACACGTTCATCGAGCAGGTCCTGAATTGGGGGCCTGACACGCCCTTGCGCGATGGGATGGCCAAGACCTACGCCTGGATCGAGGGTCAGTACGCAGACAGGAAGGCTGGCAAGCCGACGCCGGCAGGAGACCACTGACGCTGCCGACGCACTGACGGATCGCGTCCCTTTAGTACGGTGTCGTGAGGCTTTCGCGAGGTCCCCAGTATCGGCTCTTCCCTATGCCTGCGTCCGCGTGAGAAGGTCTGGCAACACTGCCGCCAGGGGAGCCGTGCGTCACCGGCTGCGGGCCATGCCCTTGCCCACTGGAGACACGTGAGGAGAGCATATGAGATCGAAAGCGCACCCTGGAATAACCGACCTGATCGGCAAAATCCCGTACCGTATGGCATTTGCAGGCGGCTGGATCGATCAACCGTTTGTATCCAGGCACAATCCCTCTCCCCCGGGCTCGATGGTCGTCGTCGCCGTGGAGCCAATCTGCCCCTTCATGGATCGGTGCGGGATGGGCACCAGCACACGCAAAGTCGCCACGAGGCTCTGGAACGGAGCGCTGCCAGAGGGAGACCCGGTGGAGCTGGTGCGGGAATTGTATGCCGAAGAGAACAGGGGCCAGCCAGAGCCGTCCGGATCGCAGGATATGGCCGGCCTGATCTACCCGGGGGTCAATCGACTCGACTTTGACTATGCGCACGAGGGCGGCTTTTTTCCTGTGCACGTGGAATCGAGCAACGACCCAGAGATCGCGCGCTGGCTGGAGCAGGTGATCCACGTGGTGCCGGTCGCTCAACGCCCCGCCGGATACAACCCTCTCGGAGAGATGAACCTGGACAGGGAATGGATAAGGAGGCTGGGTCAATCGGGAAAGGACTGCTTTGAGGCGATCCTTGCCCGAGACGTAGGGGCCTTGGGGGCCTCCATGTACGAGTGCATGCAGTGCTGGGAGGCCATCCTGCCCCACACAGTGAGACACCCGACGATCACCATCGATCTCGTGGCGATTCTGCACTGGTACCAGTCCAACTATGCTGGGGCGATGTACTCTGGCTGTGGCGGAGGATATCTCTACGTCGTATCCGAAGAACCGGTGCCAGGCTCCTTCCGCGTGCAGGTCAGGCTTTGAGGACAGAGATGGAGCAGACAGAAAAAGTCGTGGTGACAGGCAGCTTTGACGACCTGATGTCCAGGCAGACCCGATTCCTTGAGGAAGCATCCAGGCTGGGGGGCGTGCACGTTCTACTGTGGTCGGATGACCTTGCGCGTTCTCTGGAGGGAAAAACGCCAAAGTTCGCGCAAGAAGAGCGTGCGTACCTCCTCCAGGCCATCCGGTATGTCAGGCACGTAACACTGGCGAGGGGCCAGAGTGAGAAGGAGCTTTTGCCGCAAGTCGACGAGATCGAACCGGACGTGTGGGTGGTCGATGAGATGAGCGACCAACCCTGGATGCGAGCGCACTGCATCTCGCGCGGCATCCCCTATCGCCTCCTGAAGGATAGCGACCTGGGGGGTTTTCCAGTGGCAGGCCCCATCGCCCCTGAGGGCGCGGGGCGCTCACCGAGAAAGAAGGTAGTGGTAACAGGCTGTTTCGACTGGCTTCACTCCGGTCACGCCCGATTCTTTGAGGAGACATCTGAACTGGGCGATCTGTACGTCATCGTGGGGCACGATGAGAACGTCAGCCTGCTCAAGGGAAAAGGACACCCGATGTTCCCACAGGACGAGCGAAGGTACATGGTTCAGTCGATCCGCTACGTCACCCAGGCACTGATCTCCACGGGCCACGGGTGGATGGATGCGGCACCAGAGATCGACGAGATCAAGCCGGACATATACGCAGTTAACGAGGACGGCGACAAGCCTGAGAAGATAGAGTTCTGCAGGGAGCACGGCCTGGAGTACGTGGTGCTCAAACGGACCCCAAAAGAGGGGCTTCCGAAACGCGAAAGCACGACCTTGCGGGGATTCTGATGGTCCCCTGCTGCTGGCATCCGAGCGCCCCGCCCTGTGCGGCAAGAGGGCAAAGCGAACCCCTGGATCGGAATAGGACATGAAGGCGATCTCTCTGCTCGAGCCGGGCGTGGTGAGCATCTCGGACGTCGCAGAACCGCAGATCGGTTCTGAAGACGTGCTCCTGGACGTCCAGTACGTGGGCCTGTGCGGCTCGGATCTGAACGCATACCGGGCCAGCTTTGCCCTGGTCTCCTATCCCCTGATCCTGGGCCACGAGATCAGTGCGCTCATCGCCGCCGTGGGCGAGCGGGTGCCGGATTCAGTCCGCGTGGGCGAGCGGGTGACCATAGTCCCCTACACCCACTGCGGCGTGTGCCCTGCCTGCCGGGCAGGGCGGCCCAACTGCTGCCAGTTCAACCAGACGCTGGGTGTGCAGCGTGACGGCGCGCTCCGCCATCGCCTGGGTACACACTATACCAAGGTCTATGGCAGCAAGACGCTCTCGCTCGTGGAACTGGCCCTGGTCGAGCCGATGAGCGTCGGCTACCACGCCGCCAACCGGGGACAGGTCTGCGAGATGGACACGGTGCTCGTCATCGGCTGCGGGACGATCGGCATCGGCGCGGTCGCCGCGTCGGCGCGCAAGGGAGCCACGGTGATCGCTGCCGACGTTGACGACGGCAAGCTGGCGCTGGCCCGCAGCTTTGGCGCGCAACACACGGTCCACTCGGCACGGCAGGACGCGTTACGTGAGGTCTTTCGTCTCACCGGTGGCGAGGGGGTGAGCGTCGCCATCGAGGCCGTGGGACTCCCCCACACCTACCGGCTGGCGGTCGATGCGGCCTGCTACGCGGGGCGGGTGGTCTACATTGGCTATGCGAAAGAGACGGTCTCCTTTGACACCACCGACTTTGTGCGCAAAGAGCTCGACATTCGCGGCTCGCGCAATGCCCTGCGCGTCTTTCCGGGGGTGATCAAGATGATGGAACAGGGCGAGTACCCCTTCACCGAGCTGATCACCCGCGTCTACCCCTTTGAGGGGGCTCCCCAGGCGCTGCAGGATTGGGACGCATCCCCCACCGCATACACCAAGATCCTGATCGACCTGACCGGGTGAGCGGAATCCGTAACACAGAACGCCGACCGCAGGCCGCACGTGCCTGCCCTATGGTCCTGCGTGGCAGTAGATGGGCCTCTCGGGATCGGGGCCCCTGCTTGCCCGGACGACATAGCGAGCCCCGAACATCGGCAGCCAGAACGGGACCTGATAGACATCGGCCAGCCTATCCCGTGGATCGTACGCGATGCCCATGCAATTCCCCTGCTCGCAAAGAGTGTAGCGCAGACGCTGCCAGAGGTATCTGGCCGAATCCAACTCGCCGTCCGCAAACCACACTCGGCGGACCGTAAGCGCGCAAAGAACCCCGTTTCGGGGGAGGATGCCCAGCGCAGATCCCAAGAGTCGGGCGATAGCGGACAGGTTCGCGACCCTCATTCGAACCAGGCGAGTGCGATCGGACAGGCTGAGCCCGCCGGCGATCTGCCCGTCCCGGGTGACCACGTACAGCCGGTTGGGATGCACCCCGGCGACCTCGACATTCAGGAAATCGCCGAGCACAGCCGGGGACACGGGGCTCCAGAGGTTGTGTTCTCGATAGAAGTGGTTCATCCCCTGGGCGATCGCCTCCAGATCGGGATGTCGGGCTTCCCTCACCTCGAGTTCCG
>JADHXD010000018.1 GCA_016783145.1 Anaerolineae bacterium | reverse complement strand
TTTCGCAGTGCCCAGGGCGTGCCAGCCTGCTGCAGCGATCGTTCCCACGCCTGGCGAGCGTCCTCCCGCTGCCCGGCGGCATACCGCATGACACCGAGGTGAAGCCAGGCCAGCCAGCCGCTGTCCGAGCCCTCGCTCGCCACGCGCTCAAGCAGAGTCTTCCATTCGGCCTGCACCAGATAGCCGTGAGGCTCTTCGCCTGGTCTCGGCAGAACCAGCGTGCCCTCACGGAGCAGGCTGAGCCAGGGCATCTGTTCCTGGGTCAGCGACTCATCGTCAAAGACCAGGCCTTCCCCACAGAACGGTGCTTCGCCGCAGGCCTCTCTGCGCAGGCGCTCCAGCGCCCCCCATCCGGACCCACGCTGCAGGACCTCCACGGGAGGGCTGTCAGCGAACTCGCGTCCGCGCTCGTATTCGGCGTCCAAGGCGGCGCGAGGGATCAGTTCCTCGAGCGCGGCGTCGACAGCGTGCCGCGCGTGGGTCCAGTTGGCCCCATGCACGGCTCCGGGTTCGGCCGCCAGCAGGCCATAGCTCTCAAGCCATGACCACTCGGCACCTGCCGGCATGGGGAGATACTCCATCTGCGTCCGCGCCAACCCGGCCTGGATCTCGAGATAGGCGTGCCCTGGCGCGGAGAGGAACTGCTGCCACCGCTTCCCTCCAGCACCAGTACCCCACAGAAACAGTTTCCGCCCTTTCAGGCGCTCTGTGGAGGTCTGCACCAGTCCCGTGCTGTCTCCATCCAGCGCAGCGATCCACGGACGATGACCGTCCGGAACGTGGAAGAAAAAGTCGGCTGACCGGCCGATGTGCGTAGTATAGGTCACGTCGGTGCCGTCGACCTCTGGGACGGACACCACGTTCAGCCCACCTCCGCCGTAGCCAAAGCTGTACGCCATATCGGCAGGGACGATGACGCGCGTCTCCGGGGTCTCTGGAACGGACATGTTGGACCACCAGTACATCGGGACCTCGTGGTCGTGGGGGTTCAGGATGCGGATGCGCACAAAGAGGACCGGCGATCCGTCCGGCAGATAGGCGTCAATCTGAAGGGGGACCTGCCGGATCCGCTCCCATTCGTACAGGCGGAGGACGGGTGTCCCATCCGGCCTCGTGACACGCGCGGCAAAGACCGGTGCACAGGTGAACGGGCAGTGGCCGATGATGCCAATGTTCCACTCGACGCCGCCGCTGAACCAAGCATTACGGATGGCCAGGTTCGCAGGTTGGAAGACCGGGTTGGCCTCCAGCAGCTCGCGTCCCGATGGCTTGTGGATGAGCGACCGCAGCCGCCCGCCAAGCTCGAGCAGAAACGTCGCGCGCAGGATCTCGTTTTCGAGCACGGCGACCCGGAATGGGCGCGGCTGGAGGTCCCTCCCGTACCTGTCCTGCATCGTGTACGGCAAGATGCAGGGTGTCCGGCCGTATGCCATGTTCCTGAGCATCTCCTCCGGGATGCCGGGGACGTCTCGGATCACGTGCAGGTCCCGCGTGGCGCGGAGCGGGGGCAGGGGGTTCTCCGGGCCGAGGTCCGCGCCAGGCATCACCCAGTTCTCGACATGCAGCTCACTCATGCTCCCTGACCTCCTGGGCCTGGCTCTCTCGGCAGCCCACGATATCGTGGTCGTAAGTCATCGTGATCTGTTGGCCGGGCTCCAGGATCAGGAAATCCGCGTTCCAGTCTCCACCCAGGAGCTTCCGGACCAGCACGAGGTCGCCTGTCAAGCGCTCAAACGTCCAGCCTCTGCTGGCAGCCTGGTCGCGGGCTTTGGACTCTACTGCCGTGCTATCTCCAATGCCCATCTCGATGAACGCAGCGCGCTTGTAGTGGTCCTGCCACGCTCCCATCACCTCCATCAGATAGTCGGCGTTGTCCACTCCGTACTTTTCCACGTACTCATCGTACACCGAGCGGATGTCCGTGTCGGCCTTTGAACCAAGCGACAAGGTCGTACCAGACCCTTCGCCACGTTCTATGTAGTCCAGGGCGTACCAGTAGGTGCCCGGCCGGTTCTCGAACTGGTCCTGGTATCGTGCCCGGCTGCCCAGAAACAGGGTGATGCAGTCATGCGCGCGGGGAATGACTACAGGGGTGTCTCGAGCAGTCAGCCCGGCGGTGGTCTGGCCGCATAGTCCGTAAGCGAGCACCAAGGCATCGTATCCCTTTCCCACTGTAGCGTCAATCCGTGCCTGCAGCCGCACGCGCAGGTCTGCCGGCTCCCTGTGCAGCCCGAGCTGGAATAGCTCGACGTCGATGAGGTGAGGGGACCGCGCCGCGCACAGGTAGATGATCCGCGCCAGTGCCTCGCAGCCCAAGCACTTGAGTTTCACGTTACCTTTTCCTCCCGCAGGGGCGATGGCTTGCACCGTATGCCCCCATAGATCGCATCACAATCGCAGCGCCAGAAGCAGTCCACCGCCCAGAATCCGCTCTCGCGGAGCCTGTCCAGATGCCAGGCAAGCGGAAGGCCGTCTTCAATGCCTCCTTCCCACCCGCCGACGATGCGTTGGTGGGCCTCCTGCACGTCGACGTTGAGGGCCTCGGCATAGGCTCTCCAAAACCCATCCCAGTCATCGCCCGAGGACGTGTCTTCACGAGCGCGCAGTTCTTCTCGGTGGCGCACCCACGCTTGCTGGATCTCTGGGGACGGGCTCCCAACGTGATCGGCATTGAGCAGGATACCCCCTGGACGCAGGATCTGTGCGACCTGGCGATAGGCTTTCTCCAGTTGGTCAGTCGTCAGCCAATGCAGCGCCGTGGCCGAGACAACCGCATCCACCGGCGCAGGAATGGACTGAGGCCAGGTGCCGTCCCGCAGATCGGCCAGGATGAGCTGGGCACGATCGCCATATTGGTTGAGCCGCGCTCGTGCCAGGACGAGGATCGTTGGATCAAAGTCGATGCCACAGACCTGAGCGTGCGGAAAAGATGTGAGCATCTGGATCATCAGGCTCCCAGGCCCGCAGCCGAGATTGACGACGCGGGTAACGGACGCCTGCGTCTCGCGCACCAATCGCGTCATGATCTCAAACCGTGCGGCTCGCCCGACGAGGTAGCGTTCCTGCATGCGATCCCAGCGATTCACCCAGTGCTGCCAATCAAAGCTCTCAGGAGCAGGGTTGTTTTCTGTGGACATCGCTCGCCTCCCGGCTCTGAACTGGGCCTACCAGTCAGCCACGCTCCCGTCAGACTCATAGTAGAACTCGCCGCCCAGTTCCTCCACATAGAGGCCTCGATCCGTCTCCGCCTCCTCCGGGTTGATCTCAAAGCCAAGTCCCGGCTCGGTCGGCAGCTCGATATGCCCCTCCACCACCTGCCAGTCTCTGCGCAGCAGACCATCTCCCAGGCTCCTGTCCACGTGCTCCTGGATCAAGAAGTTGGGAACCGCCGCGTCGACCTGCATGCACGCCGCGAGGGCAACTGGCCCGATGGCGCAGTGAGGCATGATGTGCGTATAGTACACCTCGGCCATGTTGGCCACTCTCTTTAGCTCCGAGATCCCCCCGACGTGAGATCCATCGGGCTGGATGAGGGACGCGGCCTGCTTTTCCAGTACCTCGCGGAAGCCCCAGCGGGTGAGCAGCCGCTCGCCGGTGGCGATGGGAAAGGGGACGTGATCGGAGACCAGTTTGAGCGCGTCGACGTTCTCCTGGGGCACCGGCTCCTCGACAAACATCGGTCGCATACCTTTGAGCTCGTGACAGACCTCGATGGCGAGGCCAGGCGTCATCTTGCCGTGAAAGTCGAACGCGAGTTCCACATCTGGGCCGACCCACTCTCGCATCAGGTAGGCGCGTTCGACGAAGGCGTCGATCGTAGAGGGCGGTTCGTGCGCCCGCCATGTCCCGCCCGGCCCGGACTTGAACGCTTTGTAGCCTCCCTGGCGCTGCAACTTCTCGAGGCGCTCCTTGGCCTGGGCCTTCCCCTCGTCTGTCAGGTCCTGTATTCCCCAGTGAGCGTAGACGCGAACCCGGTCGCGAACGGCGCCGCCCAAGAGCTGGTAGACGGGCACGCCAAAGTGCTTGCCAGCAATGTCCCACAGTGCTTGGTCGATGCCCGACAGGGCGGTCATACGAACCGGACCGCTCCGGTAGAAGGCAGAGCGGTAAATGTGTTGCCAGTGGTGCTCGATCCTCAAGGGGTCCTTTCCGATGAGATAGTCCGCAATCTCTTCGACGGCGGCGACGACGCTCCTGGGCCTGCCTTCGAGAGTGGTCTCTCCCCAGCCGACCAGACCGCTGTCGGTCGTGATCTTGACCAAGCGCGTGCGTGGCCGGGGGAAGAACTGGTCGATCCTGGCAATTTTCACTGTGCGTTCCTCCACGTGGGTGACCGATCAGGTCGGTTCGCCCTGACGGATCTGTTGTCGCTAGAAAGGCTGCGTATGCCCTGCGATGATCGAAGCGGGGATCGCGCCGGCGGGCACTGCCTCCCCACGGAACGACGCTCCGTCAGGAGTAGACAATCCGCTGTTTTGGAGTATAATGTGCTCCGAGAGCATCGGGCCGGTAAGATCACACCTTCCGGTCACGGACTTGAGCGCCGTCATTATACCACAGGAAAGAAGATGAAACCAGTTCCCCACAAGCACGGCGATCGACGTGCCGCTCCCTCAGGTGAGCCTAGCTGGGAGGATGCAGAGCGATATGTCTTGGAGAGACTGGAGAGGGACCTTCCGCCCGATCTGCCCTATCACGGTATCCACCATACGCGTGACGATGTGCTTCCTGCCGTGGAGCGGCTGATGGAGCGGGCCGGGGTGGGTGGAGAAGCCAGGCTCCTGCTGCGCGTTGCCGCCCTATACCACGACATCGGATACGTAGAGCAGTATGCGCAGAACGAGCCCATCGCCGTCCGTATTGCGGAGGAAACTCTCCCCGACTTTGGGTTCAGCGCCGCCCAGATCAAAGCGATCGCAGAGATCATCGTGGCGACGCAGATGCCCCAAGCACCTTCTGGCTGTCTGGCAAGGCTGATGTGTGACGCAGACCTCGACGCCCTGGGCAGGGACGACTATATGGCGACGGCCCTGCGCCTGCGTGCAGAACTCGCAGAGCACGGTTTTGCCACGACGCCCAAGGAGTGGTACAGGGGACAGATCGCATTCCTGTCGGAGCACACCTACTTTAGCGACGTTGCGCGGTCTCTGCGCGAGACCGGCAAGTCAAGGAATATCGCCGAACTCAGGAGGCGATTGAGGGATCTGGAGTGATCCTCGGCTCATAGGCGCCAGCACAGCTCCTCGTACACCTGATTGTAGTACAGCGCGTTCTCAACCGGTGTGTTGGCTGGGATGTGATTGCCAACGGCCATGAAAAAGCCAGGGCAGTCCCTGCCAATGGCCATACACCGCTCCACCTCCGCTCGGATCTGCGCCCTGCTGCCCAGGAGCAAGATGCGCGTGTCTGCGTTGCCGATGATCACGTGCGTTTGACCGTACTTTTCGGCAATGTACTCCAGACTGGTCATAGGCTCGAATGCGAACCCGTGCACTCCAGTCGCCGCAATGTCGTCCACGAACTCGTCATAGTTGCCGTCGGAGCAGAAGAGGATCTTTTTCCCGCTCTCGCGCAGGGGCGCAAAGTACTTGGCATAGTTGGGGAATACGTACTCTCTATACCAGGCAGGCTGCAAGATCGGCCCCGAGGACCAGACGATGTCATCATGGATCATCACGACCGGCACGTCTGCCTCAGCGAGAGCGTCAAAGTACTGCTGCATCCACGAGGCGTAGCGATTGGCGAGCGCGCCGAATCGGCGCATGTCCGTGCCTGCTGCCAGGAGGAGCATGTCCCAGCCAAAGATGTCGATGAAACCAGAGATCAGCGTGACATAGATCCCGGTCATATTGACGCCAAACGAGTGCGCCTGCTGGTTGGACCGGTAGTGCTCCTCAAACCGACGGGTCAGCGCGGGGCCGTCCTGTGCGCCATACGCTTCCCACGGATCGAAGTTCAGGACCTCCTCGGGATCCGTGAACGGGCAAGAGACCGTATCGCGGCGATCCACCCCTCCAGCGGCGTACTCGGCGTGGCCCATATCCGTGCACATCTCTCCGAATTCGCTTCGACTGATCAGTGTGCTCCAAAACAGATCATAGTTCCACGCGCGCTGGAAAGCCAGGCTTGTTTCGGACTTGACCGCTTCGGAGCTGTGAACGTTCACGTCGATGCCGGTCACGGCCTGGATCAGAGGCCAATGTCCCTCGGCAGAGTATTCGGTGCGTGGAATGCGCCCGGGCATCTCCAGGCTGATCGCTGCCCAACCATCAGAGTAACTCATGTTTGTGTCGCTCCCCTCACTCTCCGCTCGGCCCGGAGGCCCGAACGTTCCAGGATTAGTCGAGGTTCACATTGTATCACCTTTTGAGATGGAAAGCCACAGAAGGTATCATCTCAATGATTCGGGGGAAAGACTTCCGAAGTCTGCCAGACTTCGGAAGTCTGGACCCAGTTCCCCCACTCTCTGAGAAGACACCACAGAAGCGTGTCTGGGGAACCGGACTCCTGCGAGGGTTCCTGACAGCGAGGGAGAGACGAGCAGGTCAGGACGACAAGGCCGGTGTGTCGCAGTCGGGCAGGTCCTGCGGGGTCTCCGGAAGCGCCTCTGAGGCCAGGTCGTCAGACGCCGGTGCTGCGGGCATCGCGACCCGGGGCAGCCAAGGCACGGCCTCTAGCACCTGCACGCCTTTGTCGTCAAAGGTAAAGGGCCAGCGCTGCATACCCAGGCCGCGCAGGGTCTCTGTCGTTGCCTCGCGCCGGGTTTCTGGACAGTAGACCAGAAGGCAGTGGCTTTCGGCCGTTCCTGCCAGTGCCCCGCTGTCCCGCGCTGCCCGGTAGCATCGCACCAGATGCGGGTCCGGCGCGGCCCCAGGCAGGCGACATCTCTCCTCCCAACAGAGATGGAGCAGTTCTCCGAATTCTCCCAATCTCCCTCGCTCGAGGGCCGTTCGGATGCCTCGGATGGCTTTTTGGATGGCCCTGGCCCCTCCTGGACTGAGGCTGCTCGTCGCCTGCTGGGCAGGCGGAACAGGACCGCACGCAGCGTCGGGGGCGCTGAGACGGCGATCGGGGCAGAAGAGAAGGAGCCTCTGTGCCAGAGACTCACGCACGTCATCGGACATATCCAGCGGCTCAACGACCACGCTGCCTTTTGAAAGGGTGATGCTGTTCAGTCCACCCACCGCGGTGGCGTATTGGTCCAGCGCACTCACGGGTAGCTCTGTCTCTTGGCTGGTGATCGAACATCCCAGAGCTGCGACCTCCCGCGGTGCCAGGTCGAGGCCAGAGGAAAAGGCCAGTGCCTTGACCATCGATACGGTCACACTGCCGCGGAGCCCGAGCCCGGGGCCAGGTGGGACCTGAGAGGCGACGAACACGGTCAGCCCGGACCGAACGTTCAGGCGGTGGGCGACCGCCTCGGGGAAGGGGAGGCCTGTCTTGGTGCCGCGAGCCCGATCGTCAGCGGAGCAGAGGAAGGAGTAATGGTCCTCATAGAGAATCTGTACACCGTCCAGTCGGTTGGGAGTGAGTATCGTGTGCACATAGTAGCTGATCGCTGCACTGACCGCCGTCCTGACAGGTGGCTCACCGTGCGCTGCCGTGCTGACACCTTCCCCCCCAAGGTTGATGCGCAACGGGGCTCGTGAGATCAGCATCTCATTCACCTCACGTTCTGTCCCTGGGGGGAACTATCCGAAAGGGCGACGTGCATCCTGTGTCTCCAACGGTCCTGAAGTGCCTCCCGGCGTCAAGTGCAGGGTTCTATCCCTATTATAGGCGAGAATCGTGAGAATTAGGTGAAAAAGAACCTGGAAAACTCCTAGAGGAACAGCTCAGCGGAGTGAGGAATCGATTCAGTGGTTGCCCACAGTGTGACCGGGAGGGGGTTGATCAGGAGGCGACAGACTCCTGGACAATGTCGCGCTCCTCGACCACGGGAAGGGTAAAGCTAAAGCAGGAGCCCTGGCCTTCACGGCTCTGCACCCAGATCCGCCCCCTCTGCATCTCGACCAGGTGTCTGCTGATGTACAGGCCAAGGCCATGACCATACACTTTGCGCCCATCGCTGGCGTCCACGCGGTAGAAACGCTCAAAGACCCTGTCGAGGTTGTCTTTCGACATCCCGATACCCTCGTCTATGACGGCGATGACAAGCTCGCCTGTTGTGGATCGTGATATGCGCACAAGGATGCGGCCGCCCTCGGGCGAATAGTGAACCGCGTTTCGCAACAGGTTGTTGATCACGATCTCGAGCTTGCTGGGATCGGCCATCACAAAGGGGGTGGCGTCCGGTTTGCGGAGTAGGATCTGGTGGCGGTCTGTTGATGCCTGGGCTACGCGGATCGCCCGACGGATGATCGGGAGCAGAGTCACCGGCTCAGGCTGTACCTTCATCTGCCCGGCTTCGATCTGCGAGATGTTCAGGATGTCCTCAACCAGATGAATCAGGCGCTGCTTGCTCTCATCGGCGATGCTGAGCGTCTTCTGCAGCAACTCCTGGTCCTGGGGAGAGCCGAGCATCAGTTCGATGGCAGCACTGAGGGTCGCCAGAGGAGAGCGAAGCTCGTGAGAGACCATAGAAACGAACTCGGTCTGGAGTTGGTCCAGTTCGCGCTGTGCCGACACATCGCGGAAGGCAACGACAGCCCCGACGATGTGATCCTGGCGATCACAGATCGGAGCAACACTGCTGGAGACGTATATCTGCTCACCGTCTCGGGTGAGAATGGGGGGAGCATCTGGCTCGGAGGCAACGGTCTGCCCGGTCTCCAATGCCTGCTGGACAAGCGACGCCTGGTGGCTGGACTCACTGTCGTCTGCATTACGAAAGAGGGTGGAGCACAGCCTTCCGTAGGCGTCTTCCTCTCGCCAGCCTGTGATCCGCTCAGCTGCCGGGTTAAAAGTCAGGATGCGCAGGTCGCAATCGACCGTGTAGACACCATCAGCGATGCTCTGCAGAACGAGCTTGGTCTTGCGCTGCTCATCCATCACCAGATCAAAGAGTCGGGCGTTGTCGACGGCAATCGCCGCCCGATCGGCCAGAGCCAGCAGGAAATGCTGGTCGTTCTCTGAAAAGGCGCCCGGATTGGTGCTCTCAAGGTCGATAACGCCCAGCACTCGCTCGCCCTGCAGGATTGGGACCACGAGCTGTGAACGGGTCTCTGGCAGAGCATACGTCAGGCCCTCACAGGTCATCAAATCGCTGGTCAGCACTGGTTTGCCCCGGGAGGCGGCCTGACCGATTGCACCGCCATCCCATCGGGGTCTCCACGAGCTGCTCTGAAGTGCTGACGCGATGTAGCCGTGAGAGGCCCATTCTGGCTGGTTGTCGGACTTGAGTCCGACAAGACCCGCTTCCGCCAAAGTCATACGGACGGCATAGTGCAAAACTGTGCGCGCGATGTGTGCTATGTCTGGAAGGCTGTTGAGATCCTGCGCCACCTCCTGCATGATGGAGAGCTCTCGCAGGCGGCGCGCGAGCGTACGGTGAGTGCGTTCGTAGAGACTGGCGTTTGTGATGGCCGCTGCGGCGTGCTCGGCCAAGACGGAGAGCAGATCTTGGTCGGTCCGCGTGTAATTCCTGGCCGAATAGCGATTGTCTACGCCCAGCACGCCGATGATCTTGTCCTTGGAACACAGAGGGACGTTGATCAGGGCCTTGACCAGGTAGCCAGTCTTCACCTTGAAGAGATTGCTGTCGTCGATATTGCTGTATCGGACGGACTTGCCCCCGCGGACGACACCGCCGGCAATGCTGTCGGCAACTTTGAGACGAGAGCCCCGTGCGAAACTCTCGCCCACGTTCAGGGCAGAACGGATGTAGAGCTCGCTGGTCTTCTCGTCCACCAGCAGGAGGTATCCCTCTTCGGAATCGGTGATTGCCACGGCTGCATCGACGATGCGATTGAGCACTCGTTCTACGCTGGAACCGTACAGCGTGGACAGCTCCCGCACGCTTTTCCCCAGCTCGCGCTGCTGGCGGGTCTGCTGCTCTTGCAGTTTCGTCTCGCCGAGAATGCGCTCGATCGTAGCTAGCATCTCGCCTGGGTCGAATGGCTTTCGGAAGTAGTCTTTGACGCCCAGCCGGAAGGCAGCGAGGATATCCTCCTCTGAGCCGTACGCGGTGATAAAGATGACGGGGATGTTGAGGTGCCTGGCACGCAGGGCCTGAAGAACCTGGAGCCCGGACAGACCGGGCAGCCGAAAGTCCAGGATCATCAGGTCCGGCTGCTCGGCCAGCGCCTTCTCCAGCCCCTGGCGCCCGTCTGAAGCGACAAGGGACGTGTATCCGTTGGGACGAAGCAAGTACTGATCGCAGAACTCGACGATCTCGGGCTTGTCGTCCACGATGAGGATCTTTGCTCCAGGCATGCCTGTTCCATCGACCTCAGAAGAACGGTGGACTGCCGCCGTCCGCGAAATAGTAGCCCACTTTCCAGCGCGTGCGGATGTAGCGTGGGTGGGCAGGGTCATCTTCAAGCTTTTGGCGCAGGTAGCGTATGTATACGCTCAGGTATTGCGCCTCGTCGGCGTACTCTGGCCCCCACACGTTGATCAGCAGCTCCCTATGGGGCACGATCCGTCCCCTCTTGCTTACCAGGTACATGAGCAGCTGCGACTCGGTTGGCGTCAGCTCGACGGCCTGCCCGTGCCGCATAGCGGTCCCATCCGCCAGGTTGATCTGCAAATTGCCATCATCGCAGACCACGTGCCGGTCGCTGCGGGCCCTCTGGTTGTTCCGGCGAATGACCGTGCGAATACGGGCCTTTAACTCTTCGAAACTGCACGGCTTGGGCAAGTAGTCGTCTGCACCCAGCGACAACCCCTTGACAATGTCCTTTCCACTGGACTTGGCGGTGAGCATAATGATCGGGGTATCGCAGATGTGCCGGAGTCGCTGGCAGGTCGTCCATCCATCCATCTCTGCCATCATGATGTCCAAGATGATCGCGTCCGGGTGGACCTCATAGGCTTTCCGCAGACCTTCCTTGCCGTTTGTGGCGGTTGTGACAGAGAACCCGTCTCGCTCCAGTCCCATCTGTAGCAGAGTGAGCAGTCCAGAGTCGTCATCGATCACGAGAATCTTCTCGTTCATCCTCTTTCGGGCACCTCCTCGGCTGCCTGGACAGGACGATGCTTCCGGGACACAGGAGAGCTTGTGCGCTCCCTGCTCTTCGTAGCGCGGGTCAGGCTTTCGTACGGCGTGTGAGGGAGCAAGGTAGATCCTTTCCCGATGGTCTGGGACGCAATGCAGATACGCGGTCAGGCTCTGTCGATGATCTCAAAAAAGTAGCCTTCGCCCCGTACAGAGTGAATGTAGCGGGGAGCCCCTGGGTTTGGCTCGACCTTTCTTCTCAGTCGGTAGACGTACTGCTTGACCAGCTCTGCCTCCCCGACTCGCTCCGGCCCCCAAACCTGGGCCAGTATGGCATCGTGACTGAGCACCTTGCCCACGTGGCGAATCAGGAGCTGCAGCACCTGGAACTCTTTCGGTGCGAGATAGATCCTGTTGTTCTCGAGCATCAGCACGTGTCGACCGCAGTCCAGCACAATCGAGGGAGAAGGAGAGAGGTACTCGACTTCGTCCTCGGACTGCTTGCCGGTCCGACGAAGGCAGGCGTTCAGGCGGCTGACCAGCTCTGAGGGATTGAACGGTTTGGTGACATAGTCGTCTGCACCCAGTGAGAAGCCTCGCACGATGTCCTCGTCGGTGTTGGCCTTGCCGGTCACAAAGATGATCGGAACATCCGTCAGTTCTCGCAGGCGGCGACAGCCCTCGAACCCATCCATGTCGGGCATCATGACGTCCATAAGGATTGCATCAGGGCGAGCTTGAAACGCCAGACGCAGCCCGGAAAGCGCGTCTGGCGCCTTCACGACCTCAAAGCCATTGGCGGTCAGTATGAGCTCTAGCATATCGAGCATGTCGGGCTCGTCCTCGATCACCAGGACCCTGAATTGGCTCTGCATACCTTGCCCCTTGACATTGTAGAGCAGCCCGCCCGCTGCTGTCGGAAGACCGTGTGGCTGGGGGACGTCTCTGCTGTTCTATACGAATCTGCTTACTTTCATGATATGATGACTGCCAAGGTTTGTCAAGTGCCTTCTGGGGGCGTCGCCGAGACTTATCCGAGCAGCAGGTAAGGACTCTCAACCAACTGCTTGATGCGCTGCAGGAAGCGTGCCGCCGGTGCCCCATCCACCAGGCGATGGTCAAAGGTGAGACTCAGGACCATCATCTGGCGGATAGCGATCTCGTTCTCCCTGACAACAGGCTGGGGCTGGATCCGGCCCACGCCGAGGATTGCCAGCTCTGGGAGATTGATCACCGGTGTGAAGGCGTCGATGTCGTACATGCCGAGATTGGTGATGGTGAACGTGCCGCCGGAGAGGTCATCCGGCAGGCTTTTTCCGTCGCGAGCTCGCCCAACCAATTCTCGAAACCGAGTGCCGAACTCGCGCAGCCCGATGGTGTCCGCATCGCGGATCACGGGCACGAGCAGTCCGCGCTCGGTATCCACTGCCAAGCCCAGATTGACGGACGAGAGGTATTCGATCAGCTCGCCCTTGAGCCGCGCGTTCATATAAGGGAGCTCGCGCAGCGCGCGAGCGACGATCAGTCCCACGAGGTCATTGTAGCCCGGCGCAAAGCCCCACTCTTGGGAGACCTGGGCCTTGAGCTGGGTGCGTACATCAACGAATGCGGTCGCGTCCACCTCAGTGATCAGCGTCACCCGGGCGGTGGTGTGCGCGCTCCTCGCCATTCGCTCGGCGATGATGCCCCGGAGGCCGGTCAAGGGAGCAGTGGACACCACCTCCGCCTGTGGCAGCCTGATCGCCGGTACGGGGGCAGGCGTAGGACGGGGAGCAGCCGCTGCAGCGAGGGCCCGATGGGCTTCCTCCACGTCCTCCTGGGTGATCTTGCCGCCGACCCCCGTGCCGGCGACGTTGGCCAGATCCACGCCCAGGTCCACGGCTCTCTTGCGCGCCATGGGCGTGGCCTTGGGTTGGCTTTCGACATGGTCCAGAATGTCTCTTTCGACAATGCGTCCGCCTGGGCCCGTTCCCGCAAGGGCCCGCAGATCGACGCTCATCTCTTGGGCACGCATCCTGGCCCGAGGCGAAGCAAAGATGCGACCAGGAGGAGCCTTGGAGGCCTCTGGCTGTGAGGGAGCCGCTCGAGAGACCTCTGGCTCGGGCTCCGCCCCAACCACAGAAGGCGGAGGGGCCTCGGTCGCGATCGCAGAGATGTCTTCGTCGGCCGTGCGCGTGATGACTGCGACCGGCGTCAGCACGGGCACGGTCTCTCCAGCAGGGACCAGGATCCTGCGCAAGATGCCCCGCGCTGGAGACTCGGACTCGAGCGTCGCCTTGTCTGACTCGACGGTAAACAGCACCTCCCCACGCTTGACTGAGTCGCCTTCTTGCTTGAACCACTGCACGATGGTGCCTTCTTCCATCGTCTGGCCGAGCTTGGGCAGAATGACCTCTGTTGCCATCGTTATCCTCCAACGGCCTACGCCAGGACCTGGCGGATGCCAGCGATGATCCGGCTGACACTGGGTATGCAGGCATCTTCCAGCGGCTCGCTCATCGGGACAGGCACATCGGCAGCGGTCACGCGTACGATGGGCGCATCGAGCCAGTCAAAGACCTCTTCCTGAATCCGTACGGCGAGCTCGCTGATGAAAGAGCCGGTTTTGTAGGCTTCGGTCACGCCGACCACTCGCCCGGTCTTTTTCACCGATGCAGCGATCGTCTCCATGTCCAGCGGCTTGAGGGTCCGCAAATCGATGACCTCGACCTGGATCCCTTCTTCGGCGAGCTGTTCGGCGGCCTCCAAAGAGCGCAACACCATCCGGCTGTAGGTCACGACGGTCACGTCGGTTCCCTCGCGCTTGACATCGGCCACGCCAAAGGGAATCACATAGTCCTCATCGGGGACGAATCCCTCGCTGTTGTACAGCATCTTGTGCTCAATGAACATCACCGGATTGTCATCGCGGATGGCTGCCTTGAGCAGGCCTTTGGCATCGAATGGCGTCGAGGGCATCACCACATAGATGCCAGGAAAGTGGGTCCAGAGTGCTTCCAGCGACTGGCTGTGATGAGCGGCAATGCTGCGTCCTGCGCCTCCTTCGGTCCGGATGACCAAGGGTACGATGGTCTTGCCGCCGAACATGTACCGGTTCTTGGCTCCCTGATTGGCGATCTGGTCCATGGCAAGCGGAGTAAAGTCGACGTACATGATCTCTGCGATGGGCCGCAGGCCGCTCATCGCTGCCCCAACTGCCGACCCGGCGATGGTGGCCTCGCTGATCGGCGTGTCCTTGACTCGCGCAAACCCAAATTCCTGGAACAGGCCGCGGGTTGCGCCGTAGGCGCCGCCGTAGAGCCCGACATCCTCGCCCATCACAAACACGCGATCGTCGCGCCGCATTTCTTCCAGCGCAGCATCGGCCAACGCCTGCCGGTAGGTGATGGTTTTCGTGCCCGGTCCGCCTTCCCTGCATAGCTGGCGAAGGCGTCGCTCTCGGGCGTGGTCCTCCTCCACCCACTTGAAGGGAGCGTACACGAACTTTTCCAGGTCGGCAGGATCGGGGAACGGCGACCCGAGCGCGAACTCCTGGGCGGCGTCGATTTGGTCTTCCAGTTTCTCCTCGAGAGCATCGATCTCTTGCTGGGTGCAGATCCCGCTCTCCACCAGGCGTTTGGCAAACGCCTCGACCGGATCGCGGTCGTGCCATTCCTGTTCCTCTTCCTTTGTTCGGTAGGCGCGGGGATCAGAACGGCTGTGACCGTAGTAGCGATAGGTCTTTGCCTCGATCAGCGTCGGACCCTCGCCCTGGCGCGCCCTCTCGACCGCTTCGAGCACGGCACCGTGCACGGCCATCACGTCCATGCCGTCGAGAACCGCCTTGTTCATGCCGTACGCACAGGCGCGGTCGGCGATGTCGAGCAGGGCGGAAGTGTTGCAGAAGGGCACGCTCATCCCGTAGAGGTTGTTCTCGATGATATAGACCACGGGAAGGCACCACCGGGAGGCCAGGTTAAGCGACTCGTGAAAGTTGCCCGTGTTGCTGGCGCCGTCGCCAAAGAAACAGAGCACGACTCGCCCTGTGCCCATCATCTGCTGGGCCAGCGCCGCACCTGTGGCTACGGGGATGTTTCCTCCTACGATGCCGGTCGCACCCAGGTTGCCTTTCTCCACGTCGGCGATGTGCATCGAACCCCCGCGTCCCAGGCAGTAGCCCGTCGACCGACCGCACAGTTCGGCCAACATCCTGTTATAGTGGGTAACCCGCTCTTCTTCGGTCTTGGTGAGAGATGCGCCTCGGGCATGGCAGTGCCCGTGACCGCGGTGCGTGCTGGTGATCAGATCGTCATCGCGCAATGCGGATATGGCGCCCACAGCGACGGCCTCTTGTCCAGCGTACAGATGCGAGGCCCCCTTGATCACGTTGCGGCCCAGAAGGTCGTAGACTCGGTTCTCAAACATCCGGATCTCCCACATCTGGCGCAGCAGGTCGAGCGCCTGCTCCTTGCTCAACCCCTCTCGTTCTAGATCCAATTTTTCTGTCATCGTCTTCCCTCTGGTGATGATCGCTCGCCGGTTGGCGAGGTGCTGACGGTCGGATGCCCGCGCATCGCACGCTCGGACTGACGCATAGTATAACATCGAATCAGACAGACGTCAACGCTCAAGGCTTGATCGGCTTGATCCCTTTCCTCAGTCGTGATAGAATAAGGGTAGGACAAGACCAAGTGGCATCGCGACGTGAGGGTGATGATGAACAATCAAGCAGACGAACGCGAGCGCATCAAGCGCATCCGAGAGCAGCAGATCAGGGCACGCGATCCGGGGAAGAGGGAGCGCGCGTTTCAGCAGAATGCCAGCGCGCGCTACCACAAGGAAGAACTCACCGCTCGAAGCATTCTCAGGGACATCCCTACCAGGTGGACGGGCATGTTCGTGGGCGGCATCTTTGGCGTCGTGGTCGTGATCGTGCTCGGCCGGCTGATCGGGGTGGACACCGTGTGGTGCAGCGCGGTCAAGCCCATCGTCGTCATCGTCTGCATCCTGATGGGACGCGCGCTTGGCGCAGTGATTGACTGGCGTGACGAGGAGCACGACGCTATTATGAGGGGAAGGTGAGATCGCCGCTCGGTGGGCATCCGCCAACAGCCCGCTTGCGCCAGGCCAGGGTTTTGTGTACAATTCTGGACGCAAGCTCGAGCTTCTGTGCCGAGCCGCAGGGCTCTCCGGTCTGTGTGCGCAGACCACCATTCCACCGCCGCCCCACAGCTTTTGGCTGAGAACCACGACAAGGAGGCACACATGTCCAAGTACGCGATCGGCGTTGATTTCGGTACTGAGTCAGGGCGCGCGCTGTTGGTCGACGTGGCCGATGGGCGCGAGATCGCGACCTATGTCCATCCCTATGCTGACGGTGTCATCGATGATACGCTGCCCAGCAGCGGGAACAAGCTACCTCCCGACTTTGCGCTCCAGAACCCCTTGGACTACCTGGAGGTGTTCAAGAGATCCATCCCCGCTGTACTGCAGGAGAGCGGGGTCGACCCCGCAGACGTGATCGGCGTGGGCATCGATTTCACCGCGTGCACGATGATGCCCACGCTGGCAGATGGAACGCCCCTTTGCACGCTTGACAGGTGGAAGGACAATCCGCACGCCTGGGTCAAGCTGTGGAAGCATCACGCCGCTCAGCCGGAAGCGGACAAGATCAATGCGACGGCGGGGGCAATGGGCGAGTCCTGGCTGAGCCGCTACGGCGGCAAGATCAGCTCTGAGTGGTTCTTTTCCAAGGCCCTGCAGATCCTGGATGAAGCGCCCGAGATCTATGCGGCGACTGCTCGCCTGCTTGAGGGTGCTGACTGGGTGGTGTGGCAGTTGACGGGCGAGGAAAGGCGCAACGCGTGCACAGCGGGGTACAAGGCGATCTGGTCAAAGCGCGAGGGCTATCCCGGCCCGCTGTTCTTCAAAGCACTCGATCCCCGTTTTGAGAGCGTGGTCGATGACAAGATGAGCCGCGACATCTATCCGATCGGCGACAAGGCGGGTGAGCTCACCGCGCAGGCCGCAGAGTGGACCGGACTCCTGCCTGGTACCGCGGTCGCCATCGCCAACGTGGACGCTCATGTCAGCGTGCCTGCTGCGACGGTCACCGAGGTCGGGCGGATGGTGATCATCATGGGGACCTCCAACTGCCACATGGTGCTTGGCGAAGAGGAGAAGCGGGTGCCCGGAATGTGCGGCGTCGTCGAGGACGGGATCATCCCGGGTTTGTTCGGCTTTGAGGCCGGGCAGAGCTGCGTGGGAGACCACTTTGCGTGGTTTGTGGAGAACTGCGTGCCCGCGGCGTACGAGCGGGAGGCCGCTGAGCGAGGCCTCAACCTCCACCAGTTGCTGGAGGAGAAAGCGGCCGCTCTCAGGGTCGGCGAGAGTGGCTTGCTCGCGCTGGACTGGTGGAATGGCAACCGGTCAACTCTGGTGGATGTGGACCTCACCGGGCTGCTGCTCGGCGCGACCTTGGCCACCAAGCCGGAAGAGATCTACCGCGCCTTGATCGAAGCGACGGCATACGGCACGCGGGTGATCATCCAGGCCTTTGAGGAAAGCGGTGTCTCGGTCAACGAGATCGTGGCCACGGGCGGGCTCCCTGACCGGAACAAGCTGCTGATGCAGATCTATGCCGACGTGACCGGGCGAGAGATCAAAGTCGCGGATACCTCGCAAGCGGGAGGTCTAGGCTCAGCCATGTTTGGCGCGGTCGCTGCGGGGAGGGATCGAGGTGGCTATGACACGATCTTTGAGGCCGCGAAAAAGATGGCCCGTCTAAAGGACGTCGTATACAGCCCCATGCCCGGGGACCAGGCCGCGTATGACAAGCTCTACGCCGAATACGTCATTCTGTACGGCTACTTTGGCCGCGGCGAGAATGATGTGATGAAGCGGCTCAAGGCGATCAGAGCGGAGGTGCGGGGATAGGGCGGCATATCCCGGCACGCGCGTTCACAGGGCGCAGGCGATCGAGGGCCGCCTGCGCCCTGATGCGTCCGCGACCTACTGCTCAGGTCATCCTCAGAGCAGACGGCACGCGATGTGGAAACGGAACACTGGGGCCCTCTTTCAGGACCAGGCAGCTGATATGAGGGGTTCGCTTAGGGTGGCAGCTGACGGCCAGGCGCGACAGAGGAAACGCTGCCCTAGTCCGATGCGGAGGATGTGATGAACTGCAACACCGCGTCCAGTACGTCAGGAACGTCCATAGGGGACGTTGGGTGAACCGTACCTCGCTTATCGTGACGCTGGTCAGGAAAGGTGGGTACAGAGGGATGATGTGGCGCATTGTCCCATCTCGACTGATCAACTCGCCACTTGAGGTCTGTAGGTGATAGCGATACTTGGGCCGTGTTACGTGTGGTTCGGTGACCACGTACTCTGCGATGTGGAGCTCAAAGCCATCCACCAACGCGAGGACGCCTCGCACGTAGCATTCGTTGACATCAATCTCTTCAAAGAGCACATCCGAGCTGAGTACCTGCGGTGCGGCGTGGATGGCTCCTTGCAGATCAAGATAGCAGGCACGTGCGTTCACACTCTGACCCTCGACAAGATGTGGAAGCGTCGCTCCCACAAGTCGAGGCCACGTTTGGCCGCATACCAGTCGAAATACTCGGCATCGTCGCCCAGTGCGCCCGATTCGAATACCTCCATGAACTCGTCAGAAGACATCCGGTAATGCTGCTCAAAGGCTTGACAGATCCGCTCAAAGTGGGCATGCCGTGCCCCGGCCAAATCTGCTTCGTGGCGCAGCGCGCCGTCCAGCACCTTTCGGACCTCATCTTGGCTCACTGCAGCAGAGATATCGGTTTTCAGGGCGATCTCATCCACATCGTTTGCCTTTCTTGGCCTTTCCCATACACCTACGCACCACTAGATTATACTGTGATACTCCGAGTGGGTCAAGATCGTCGGTCCGGGTCGGCCACTTCATCGACCGCCTCCGCTTCTGCTCGTGCGTGTCGTGGCTCAGGCGAACGGTGGTCTGTCCCTCGAAGGTGCAGGTTCGCTGGTTCATCGATCGACTCCTCTTCTGTATTGTCGCTGCAGGCTGGAACAGCGGCCGAAAGGGTCTATCCGCGAACGGTGACCCGGTTGCCTGACTCGTAGCGCCGCAGGCCGAGGGCGAACACGCCCCTGGCTGCGAGCAGAATGACAGCCGTGAACCCCACCAGGGCAGCAAACCCTTCCCAACGAAAGTCGAACAGAAGCCGTGCGGGAAGCGTCCCGACCATCGCCGCAGGGATGACGGTATACAGGATCAGACGGACGACGTTGGGAAAGATGTCGATTGGATACAGGCTGAAACTGATCATTGCATTGTACAGGTAGCCCGAGAGGTCTTGCGACTGACTCACAAAGAATGCGAGCGACCCCACAATCACCGCGAAAGACGTGAAAATGAGTGCGCCGAGCACGGCGTACAGCAGGAACAGGGGCAGCCGCGGCAAGCTGCCGGGCACCAGAAACAGATACACACCCAAGCCCGAGATCGCGTCTCCCCAGGAAGAGAACTGAGTTCGCGAGACGATGAGGTGGAGGAGCGGGTCGGCGGGGAGGGCAAGATAGTAGTCCAGGTCGCCCGTGACGACGATCGACGCGACGCGCATGCAGTTCCCAAAGACCACGTTCGCCAGGCCGAAGGACAGAGCTACGAGGCCAAAGATAGTGGCAACCATCGACATGGTCCAGCCCCGGATGGAGGGCAGGCGGGTGAACAAAACCCACCAAAAGAACAGGAAAATGACATTGTTCAGCGCCATACCGAGGGCCTGGAGGAGAAACGCGCTCCGGTATTCCATTGCTGCCATCAGATTGTGCCTGAAATACGCTGCGACGAGCGACCAGGTCTTCTTCATCGCTACCCACCCAGCCTATCCACCATGCACGACCACGCGTCTCTTCCCCTGTCGCCACGCCAGCGCCAGCAGCACACCTGCCAAGGCGATGTAGAGGGCCTGCCCGACCAGGGCGCGGCGGAACAGCTCGCCATCAAAGTCCACGAAGGTCCGCGCGGGCGCGTAGATGATCAGTCGAAAGGGCAGCACATTGCTGATCCGCCGCAGCCACGGGGGAAACATGTCCAGAGGCAGAAACATACCGCCCACGCTCATCAGCAGCTTGCTGTATATCCAATAGAGCGGACGTACCTCTTCGATAAAGAAAGCTCCCAGCCCGATCAGTACGGCGATCGTCGTGTCGAGCACCATGGCCATGGTCGACAGAGCCAAGAAACCCAGGATGCCCTGAAGGCTGGTTTCGACGACGTGTGTGAAGAGCAAAACGACCAGTGAAGCCACGATGAAATTGAGCAGCATGCGCGGGAACGTGCCCCCCAAAGAGTGCGCGATCTGGAAACCAACGTAGCTGTATGGCCGAACCAAGGTGTAGGCCAGGTCTCCGTTCTTGACCTCCTCGCTGATCTGGTCGAATACACGAGAGCCGGACAGGATCACCGTCTCGGTCATCGCCAGGTACCAGATCATCTGAGAAAGCCGAAACCCGGCCATCTCGGTTTGCCCCCCTATGGCATACACCGTGCTCCACAGGGCGACGAAAATCGACAAGAACATCGCGATCATGATGCCGCGCATCAAGAACTCGCCACGGTAGGCGATCTGTTGCCGGGCATTGATCCTCAGCACAGCCAGGTACTTTATCACTGTGCCTGTCCGTCTCCCTGCTGCCTGTAGATATGGGCAATCACCTGTTCCATGGGCGGGTCTTCGACCGTCATGTCGAGGATGGGATAGCGAGCCATCAACTGCGCGATGACCTGGTCGATGCTCGCCGTTGCAGTGTCCACCTCCAGCCTGACGCCGGTGTGAGCCGCTTTGACAACGGTCACTCCTGGCGACTGGAATCCCTCAAACGGCACTCCCAGCTTGAGGGACACGGCCTTGCTGCGAATGTGGTTGCGCTTCAGGGTTGAGACCTTGCCGTCATAGATCACCTCGCCGTGGTTGATGACCATAGCCCGCCGGCATAGCTGCTCCACGTCGCCCGCGTCGTGCGAGGTGAGGAAAACGGTCACTTGTTCCTCCTCGTTCAGGCGCAGGATCAGCTCGCGGATGTACTGCTTGACGACGACATCCAGGCCAATCGTCGGCTCGTCGAGAAAGAGGATACGTGGGGCGTGCAGTAGCGATGCCGCGATCTCGCAGCGCATGCGCTCGCCCAAGCTCAGCTTGCGTACTGCCGTGGATAGATACTCCGAGATCTCGAACAGCTCGACCAGTTGCGCAAGGCGCTTTCGATAGACGGTGCGATCGAGCTCATAGATCCGGGCCAGCAGGTCAAAGGTGTCCTGTGGGGGCAAGTGATACCATAACTGAGACTTTTGCCCAAACACCGCGCCGACTTGAAAGGCCAGCTTGCTCCGCTCCTGCCACGGGACGAATCCGAGCACTTGAGCGTGGCCACTTGTGGGGTAGAGGATGCCGACCAGCATCTTGATCGTTGTGCTCTTGCCGGCACCGTTTGGGCCGATAAACGCCACCCGCTCGCCCCTCTCGACCGAGAAGCTAACCCCGCGGACCGCGCGGATCTCTGCCGTTTGCGGCCTGATCAGGGATCGCAGGCTTCCGCGCAGCCCTGCTTGCTTTTCCTTGACCACAAAGGTCTTGCTCAGTCCCTCGACCGTGATCACGGGCACGGGATGAACTCCTGGGGAGCGACTTCCACGATCCGATGTTCTTCCATCGCCTGGTCTGCGCAGAAGCCGATGAGGTGACCGGTGATCGAGTCTTCCAGCCCTGTGGTGGAGATAGAAACCGGTTCGCCTCTGATGACCCGGACAAAGTCTGCGACCAGGCGCATATCACCGCCGCCGTGCCCGCCAAACGCGCCGTGCATGTCGCCGCCAGCGGTCAGGTCAATGGCCTGTTCCGAGTACTCGCGTCCGGGGCGCGGGTCGATGTGGCGGACGACAAAGCGCTGGTCCTCAAAGACGCCCTGGATCTCTCCTCTAGTGCCGATCAAGTGAATGGACCGCGACGGCCTGGCTGCGCCGCCAACCATATTGTGGGTCGCCGTCGAGCCATCCTCGAACTGGATGAGGACGGATTGGTGGTCCACGACCTCGATGTCGCACTTCCAGACACACCGTCCGTACGGGTTGTCTGTCTCGAGTGAGCGTGCCTTCTGCTCGATGGTCGGGTGGTCGCTGTGCTCCAGGCTCTCCCAGACGTAGAAGCGCCATCGGTCCGGGTGGTCGAGATAGTGCTTGCGCGCCGAATAGAGGCAGTCCGCCTCGATCGGGCAATCCACCAGGCAGCGCGTCCCGGCGCCTTCAGGGGCATTCTCGGGGCGGAACTGAAGGTTGCTGCCAAAGCTGACCACAGAGCGGGGGGCAATGCCACTCTTTACCCAGGAAATCAGATCCAGGTCGTGGCAGCACTTGGACATCAGCATCGACGAGTGACAGGTGCTCTTCTTGCTCCATTTCCCACGGACAAAGCCGACCGCCATGTGATGATAGGAGACGTGCTCGACGGTCTGCACGTTGAGAATGTCGCCGATCACACCGTCTGCAACCTGTTGGCGGATCGCCGCGTAGAAAGGCGTGAAGCGGAGCACGTGGCAGATGACGACCCGGCGCTCGTGCCTGCGTGCCGCGCAGGCCAACTGCCACATCTCGTCAACCGAGGTGGCAAAGGGCTTCTCGAGCAGCATATCATAGCCGGCAGCAAGGAGAGGAAGGGACGTGGGCACGTGCTGGTGGTCCATCGTCCCGTTGATGACCACGTCAGCAAACTGCGGCCTGCTCGCGACCTCCTCGGCGCTCTCGAAGCACTGTTCAGGCCGCAGGCCGAAGAGCTCAGCAGCGTGCGTGCGGCGCAGGGGGCGCGGATCCGCCACGGACACGATGCTCAACTCGTCCGGATGCTTCCGAGCGTAGGAGGCGTAGGTCAGGGCACGGTGTCCCGCGCCCACAATGATCGCAGTCAGCGGTCCCTTGGATCTCATACAGTGTGCTCCTGTGTGGGTCTGCTTTGCGCTGGCGCACAACGGCAAGGGCCCTCACTGTGAACGGAACGCACCCAGCGACGGGCACCTACCAGGATCCGTCCTGCACCAGGCGGATCATCGTCTCATAGTTGGCGAGGACATCCGGCGATATCTGCCGTCCATAGGGGCAGGCGGAAGGCATCAGCACGAACCCTCTTCCGGGGCCCATCGTGCCCTCGCGCAGGGCCTGGATCGCGCGCCGCTCAAACTGCCGGGGCGGAAGCATCTCCAGCTCAGATGCTTCAATGTTCCCAAAAAGGACCATCTGTTCCCCATACAGCCTGCGGACGTCGATCAGGCGCATGTCGCCTTGAGGGGGTGGCTCAATGGGATCCAATCCATCCGGCTCCATAGCGAGGATGTGTGGAAGGATGTTCTTGAGCCGGCCGTGGGAATGGATGCGCGCAAAGCCACCATACCTGTGGATGAGTTCGACCACGGGCTTTGTGTAGCGAACCACGTACTCGGAGTACAGGCGCGGGGGAAGAAAGGGCTCAGACGCGTATTCGGAACCGCAGATGCGCCACAAGTGCCCTGGAAACTGCCTGGAGATGTCCTCGACCAACGGGTAGAGAGCGCGGGCTTGCTGCTCGAGCAGACGATGAAAGAGCGCCGGCTCGGTTAGGGCAAAGACCGTATACGCTTCCAGAGAGAACAGTGGCGCAGCGAGACAGACCGGATCGCCGATGTCTACCATAACGATGCCCGCCTCACCCAGCTCCTCTTCCTCAGCGCGCATGGCGTCCGTGCTCACTTTTTCAGCGAACACTTGATCAGGAAGCTGGAGATAGGCTTTGACATCGTCGATGTCTTTGAGCAGGGGTTCCAGGGTCCACGTGGTGGAGACATCGGGATCTCGGCGCGAGAGAGTGGACATCGTCCTACCGGCGACGGTGAGCTCGGTGCGCGTGAATCGAGAGCCGTCCTGCATGTAGGTCTTGGAGTAAAAGAACTCCTCGCGGCAGTTGTCGAGCGCGGGCCTGCGCTCGGGCGCGCACATGCGAATCAGATCTGTCTTCGCCTCAGCGAGCTGCAGCAGCGGACCCCAATCGGGCGAGTTGTACACATTGAACGGATCGGGGTCATCTGGATCGGGCCTCCAGCCGCCGATCTCGTAAAAGCTGACCGCGGGACGGTCCACTGGGTCTCCGCGCAAAGTGGCGGTGAGTCTCTCGCGTCGCGTCATGGCATTCATACCGGGCAGACTCCCAACAAACTAGACCCTTTCCCCTCGTCCCACCGGCTTGCACGGGCCACGACGCCGCCGAGGGCCAAGGCAGCTTGAGCAGATTATACCCTATCTTCCCCACCAGGCCAACCGCGCATCCTCAGCCCTGGACGCCCAAGTTCGTATGGATCGGCGATCTATGGTATATTGGTCCCGAGGCGCGGTTGGCACAGATCGGTGCTGGGCGGTGGGGTCATCGCAGCCTGTCGGCACGCACGGTGGCCGAGGTGATCGGAAAGAGAGGCGAGGCAATGGGTGCAGAGGGGTTGGTAGAAAGCGGGATACACATCGTCGTGATTCTGGGCTCGGTCGTCCTGGGATCGGTCTGCGTGCGACTTGTCCGGCAGCGCGTTCTCCAGGGCGCGCAGGCGTCCGACAGGCTCAACAGCGAACGCAAGGGACAGATACAGACCGTCGCTCAAGTGGTGGCCTGGATTGCCAATGTGCTGATCGCGGGGATCGGTACCGTCACCGTGCTCGGCTACTTTGTGGACATCACCCCGCTTCTCACCGGTCTGGGTGTGGTCGGTCTGGCCCTGAGTCTCGGTGCGCAGACGTTGGTCAAGGACCTGATCGGTGGGCTGATGATCCTCGTTGAGAACCAGTATGTCGTTGGCGACGTGATCCGGATTGGCGACGTGTCAGGAGTCGTCGAGCGCCTGACGTTGAGGGCAACCTACGTGCGCGACATCAAAGGAGACCTGCACCTGATCCCGAATGGAGATGTGCGCGTCGTATCGAACGGAACCAGAGGCTGGTCGCGCGCTCTCGTCGACCTGGGAGTGGCATACGAAGAGGACATGAGCCGCGTGTTGGCGGTCCTCGAGCGCGAAGCCGAGCAGTTCGCCCTCGACACGCAGTTCGCGGCTCACCTTCTGGAGCCGCCCACCGTCACCGGCCCGCTCGCCCTGGGTGACTGGGCGGTCACGGTACGTGTGATGGTCAAGACTCATCCGGGCAAGCAGTGGGCTGTCGCGACGGAGCTTCGCAGACGCCTCCTGGCGGCCTGCGAGCGCGAGAATATCGCCCTCCCTTACCCCCGCCAGGAGGTGCTGGTCAGCAGTCAGAAGGAAAAGCCTAGCTCAGTCTGGTAGAGCGAGCCAGTTCCGCTAGTCCGCCCAGATCCCCGCGGTGGACAGGCTCTCATAGTTGAGCATCAGCAGGTCAAAGTGCGTGCGCTCTGCGTCCGCCAGGTATTCGTACATACGCCTGGCATTGGCATCCCGGGCGGCCTTGGCCTGCTCCGCGTATAGGTCAAAGCTGTCGTTCTCGAGTTTCAGAGCGAACAGCAGCGCGTCCATATCACTGGCGTCGGACCGCACGGCCTGATGGAACGCGACGACATCCTCGGGAAAGAGCGGTGTGTCCAGATCCACTCCTGCCTCGACGATCCCCTCTGGCAGAACCCATCCTTCCTCGCGTTCGAGCGCGTCGATCTGTCGCTGGATCACCACGGCGTGAAGCGCTTCATCGTCTGCCAGCGAGCCGAACATCGCCTTCCCCTTGGGCGCAGAGGCGCGCTCTGCCGCAGCCAAGTAGAAACGGCGTCCATCTTGCTCAAGCGCCAGGGCCTTGTGGAGTGCTTGCAGAGCAGCGTGCTCTTTGGTCTTCATCTGTGCCTCCTCGGTCTGTGTGGGTCACAGCACCCCGGTAATCGCCGCGGGTATGCTCTTTCCTCAGCGGCGGTCTCGCTGAACACGTCTGCATGAGTGTCAGAGATCACGCCGCTCAAGTTCTGGTGGCTCCAGGTCTTGCGGCTAGGATGCTTGCAGTCGGCGGATCTCTTGCTCCAAAAAGTCGACGTGGAACTCTTCCTCGTGCATCAGTCGCTCAAGCGCGCGCTTGAGCTCTTCCGAGTCCGCTGCTTCGAGGGCGAGTCCGTACTTTTGGATCGCTGCTTTCTCATCTTCGATCATCACCTTCAGGAAGGTAACCCACTCCATGGTCTGCTCCTCTCGAGATGTAGGCCCCTAACGTCCAAGCACTTGTTCGTAGACGGCCTCGTATTGTGGAACGATGATGTGATAGTCAAACAGATCGGTCGCACGCTTGCGTGCCGCCTTGGAGAGCTTTTGGCAGGTCGCGGGGTCGGACAGGATGCGCACCGCGTACTCGGCCATCTGGTCCACGTCGCCGACCGGGGCCAGAAACCCGGTGACCCCGTGCTCCACGACCTCTGGCAGTCCACCGACATCGCTGGCCACGACGGGCACGCCGCTGGCCATCGCCTCGAGGGCCACCAGCCCAAAGCTCTCGGTCTCGCTGGGGAGCAGAAGCAGGTCGGCGGCCTGCAGCAGGTCAGCTACCCCATCGAGGACGCCGGTGAACGTCACCCTGTCTGCCACGCCGAGCTCCCGGGCGACCTGCATGGCCAGACTGGCATCGGGACCATCACCGATCATCACCAGCCGAGCAGACAGGCTCTTGGTGACGAGCGCAAAGATCCGAACCACGTCTGCTACGCGCTTGACAGGCCGAAAGTTGGATATGTGCATCAGGGTGAACTCATCGGGGCAGTCGCGCGGGGGGATACAAGGCGGGATCTGGCGGCCGTGGCGCACCGGATCGATAAAGTTATAGATCACGTCGATGTCTTTCTTTACCCCAAACTGCTGGTAGGTCTGCTCCTTGAGAAAGCTGGACACTGCCGTGACGGCATCTGACTGCTCGATTACCATCGTTGTGACCGGCTTGAAGGATGGATTGCTTCCGACCAGCGTGACATCTGTGCCGTGCAGGGTGGTGACGATCTTGAGGTCCAACTCTGGCACGATCAGCTTGGCGAGGAGCGCCGCCGCAGCAAAGGGTATCGCATAATGTACGTGGAGGATCTGTAGCTGCCGGATCTGTGCCACCCCAGCCATCTTGGAGGCCAGGGCCAAGGTGTAGGGAAAGTTCTTGAGCAGCGGGTACTCGATGATGTCGACCTCGTGGAAGCTGACGCGCGGAGGGAGATCGGTCAGCCGGAGTGGCGTCGAATAGCTGACAAACGCGACTTCGTGTCCGCGCTCAGCGAGGTGTTTCCCCAGTTCGGTGGCGACAACACCGCTGCCCCCGTGAGTCGCATAGCAGGTGATCCCGATACGCATAGTTGCTCCCTCGATGTCGATCACTGTGTGACGAGCGCCAGCCCAGGATGAGGGTGATGTGGCGCTTGAGCGCGCCAGCAATCCAACGCTCTCTCGATCACAACGGGTCGGCTTCCAAGACCCCTCAAGGGCTGCCCGAGTGATGTGCGGCGCTAGAAAGACGAGAAGACTATGTCCAGGAGGTCGTGTACCTCCATTCTGCCGCGAATGAGAAACGCTTCACCGTATCGCTTCTGGATCAGTGAGCCATAGTGTGCCATCCGGTGGACCAGCAGCCAATGGTACTCGCCGGACGTGAGGCGGGTCTGCGTGTAGAGCTGGTTATCCGGCTTGAACTGCGTCGAATATGCCATGATCGCTTCTATCTTGCGATCGAACTGGTCGGTGATGTCCACGATGAACGTCGGCTCGAACTCATACCAGCCCATGTAGTAGATCACTCGGGATGGACGATAGCTTTCTTGTCCGGTATCGTACCGCGTCAGGCCAGCCATAAAGGTGCCCTCGTAGGCCAGATGGCTAGTGTGATAGTGATCGGGATGGCGGTCCTCGTAGTATGGAATGAGAACGACGCGCGGGCGACACCGTCGGATGACCTCGGCAACGCGGCGCTTGGCTTCCTCGCTGACGTGGATATGGCCATCCTGGAGGCCCAGGTTCTCCCTGGCGACAGCGCCCATGATTTCGGCTGCTCTGAGAGACTCGGATTGTCGCGTCTCAACGGTGCCGCGAGTCCCCATTTCCCCTCGCACCATGTCTACCAGGGCTACCGTATGTCCCAGGTCTGTCAGCTTGATCAGCGTCCCGCCACAGCCCAGTTCGATGTCATCTGGATGGGCACCAAAAGCCATCACGTCGATATCAGGCATGCGGCTCCCCCAGTGTGAGCACGTGATGGGAATGACAGTCCAGCTCGCCCGCGCCAAGCAGCACGTCGAGCAACTCAGGTCCGTACTGGTTCAACAAGTGCGGCAGCGGGTAGACCCGCTCCTGCAACAGTCCCTTGGGCAGCAAAGCGTTCTTTAGGCCCTGCAGATTCCCTTTGGAGAGGCCCTGCCGGCCCAGACGCGCTCTGATCGCCCGTTCCTTGAGTTTGTCCAGGCTCCTTGTCGCGTTGATCAGCGTCTGTGTCCAGGTTCGCTCCAGGCTGGGATCGATGTCTGCCAGGTAGTCTCGCAGAGGAGAGAGCGCGGCTTGGATGTCACGGCTCGCAGAGTCGAACATCTTCTCCTCGGTTGCGGGCACCAGGTTCGAGAATACCTCGTCCGCGTCCATCTGTTCGGTCAGGACTTGCGCGACCGTTGTCCCGTATTGGGCCAGGCGTTCGACCTGGCGCTGGTCGGCAACGGTGTAGCTCTTGCGCGGAAAAAGAACTGGCTGTGGGACCTCAAAGAGATCGTACAATGGCCGCAGCATACCCTGGTAGGCCGTCTCGCCCGGGCCAAGCACGCTGGCAATGACTGGCAGCATCGCATCCGCGAACAGGGGCCTCAGGGCTGCATCGGTGGAGTACTGTCGGGGATCGAACTCTGACTGGGCAAGGCGCTCTCCCGGGTCGCTGACCCGCACCCGGCGCCCGTCCTGGTCAAAGGTATACAGATACCCTGCCTGCTCCGAATCCAGCGCAGGACGATACCCGGCCTCCGTCAGCCGCTGCGAAACCTCGTCCAGCCGGCGCCGTATCTCCTCGCTCTGCCCAAGGGCAAAGCGGATAAAGTCGCCTGCCGGGGGGCGCAGCGTGCGTGGTTCGACGAGCACCAGCCCGCGCTGGGAGAACAGCCGTGCCCAGACCCGCGCATCCCACTCGACATAGCTGTCTTTATCGGTGGGATCGAACCACTCTTTGACCTGCGAGAAGAACGGACCTTGAGGGAGGGTCTGGAAGTACGTGTCATAGGCCTGCTTGACGTCCTTGGTCAGCGGCAGGTCAGCAATGGGACGTCCCTCATCGTGCCAGCGGAAGCTCACGCGCCCGACCTGACCGTCATCCCGCAACAGGTCGGCGTGATTGACCTCCCCAAAGTCATGGTCCTCGCTAGCCAGCCAGAATATGGGCACAACGCGCACGCTCAGGGTCTGCGCGAGATGTTCCGCCAGGCGGATCGAGGTCACGATCTTGTAGGCCGTATATGCAGGGCCACCGAGGAAACCAGCCTGCTGCCCGCTGACCACGCAGAATGCAGCCGGGCTGTCCAGAGCGGCGATGTTCTCCATCGCGCGGGTGTGCGCTCCCAGGCGGGCATTGTATGTGGTCAGAAGGCGGACGACCTCTTGGCGAGGGTAGCGATAGCCTTTCCTGGCCTTCAGCGCCTCCTCAAAGCTCGATGGCGAATGCGAGTAGAAGCCAAGGGCTTCCCCTCTGCCTGCAACATAGTCCAGGTAGAGCTTGTTCCCAGCGATCGCGGGCAGCTCGCGCAGTTCGATAGTGGTGATCACGCGGGCGCTCCTTTTTCGGCGATGAGGATCAACCGCTTGCTCTCTGCATCGCACGCCTGGCCGGTCAGCGACCCGTAGCAGTAGATGTCCGCAAAGCCGGCCGAGGTTAGCATCCCGAACATCTCGACCTGCGAGTACATACGCACGGACTCGTGGAACTCGTGCTTCTTTCCTGATCGGTCTGTGACCGTGGTGGTCTTTTCGACTCTGCGACAGCCATCGGTCAAGCACCGGACATTCTGGATGTGGCGGTCAGCGAGATCCATTTCGTCCCTCTCCACCAGGTGCGCAACGACATAGTCGCGGTTGAGATAGTCCATCAACAGTCGCCCACCGGGCCTCAAGCACCGATAGACCGCATCCAGGACTGCCTGGTTTTCCTCGTCCTCCCCAAAGTACCCGAACGAGGTGAACAGGGAGAGAACCGTGGTAAAGTGGTTCTCGTAGGGAATAACCCTCATGTCCGACCGCACGAGCCGAACACCGGCACAACCGCTCGCGGTTCCGGCGTTCGGCTGTTCCAGCCTCTCGGCTCCGACGCGCAGCAATTCTTCGGACAGATCAAGTCCGACGAGCTGGCTGAAGCCCATCTCGCGCAGAACGAGCAGATGCCGGCATGCGCCGCAGCAGAGATCGAGGAGAGGTTCGTTTCTGGGAGGGGAGAACAGATCGATGATCGCCTGAATGTCTGCCCGGGCTTCGGCTTCATCTCGGTGAGCATAGAGCTCGAGATAGTCGTAGCCAAAGCTGCTTTCATACCATTCGGTCATGCGATCCCGTGCTCTTTCTTGTAGGCAGCCCAGTTGCGCTTCAGGCCGACGAATGACTCGAAATCTGGCTGGGTAAGAAAGGGATTGGTGTCGCGTTCATGCGCGATCGTGGACTCGGGAGCAACACCATAGTCATGTCCAGGGAAGACACGGGTATCATCGGGGAGGGCCAGCAGCTTACCGTGAAGGGAAGCATACTCCGCCTCGGCCCCTGAACCCAGGTCTGTGCCGCCCACTTTGCCTACGAATAGCGTGTCGCCGGTAAAGACAGTATCGCCGATGTAGAGGCAGATCGCGTCGCTGGTGTGTCCGGGTGTGTGGAGGATCGTGATCTCGAGGTCGCCCAGCGGGAACCGAGCGCCATCTCGGACGACAAGCCCCGTCTCGGGTTCCGTGTGACCGAACAGGAGAGGACGCTTGCCGGTCTGTTCCTCTATCGCGCGGTTTCCGTTGGTGTGGTCATAGTGGTCGTGCGTGCTAAAGATGTACGCGACCTCGTACTCGTGCCGGCGCGCAAAATCGACGATGAGTTCGGGCGAGAACGAAGGATCGATGACCACTGCTTTCCGCGTGGCCTCATCGGCAACCAGATACCCGAAATTGCGGTCTCCGCCAGTGCGGAATTGCTTGACAAACATCATCCTTCCCCTATTCGGGAGCAGCGAGAACCTTGCTCCGTTCGCAAACTGTAGCGCGATGCCACATGCCTCGTCCAGGCACGGGCATCGCGCTGGCGGAGCTGAGTCGGGTCACGATCGAGGCTACGTGCTGCCTATCTGGGTGTACGTGCCGGATCAGTCCACCGGCTCGAACATATCTTTGCCCACGCCGCAGTCGGGACAGACCCAATCTTCGGGCAGGTCCTCGAATGCTGTGCCGGGCTCGATCCCATTGTCGGGGTCGCCTACCGCTGGATCATAGACGTACCCGCATGCCAGACATTCGTACTTTCCCATTTTTGCTCTCCTTTCAACGTGCGAGAATGGTCGAAAGACGCGGGAGAACCTCTGCTGTCTCTCTAGAACTGCTGGTACACGACCTCGTCGTACAAGGTCTCCACTTTGTTCTTGTGCACCAGCTCTTCCTGGGCAAGAAACTCAAAGAGCTTCTTGGCAGTCTCTTGCTCGGCGATTCCTGCCATCGTGCTGTAGAACTCGTGGGAGGACTTTTCGCGCTGCATAGCCACGATGAGCACGTCCTGGAAGGTGGCGTCCTCACTCAGCGAGGGAGCGACGAGATACTCGGCCAACTTGAGATCCTCGATTTGCCCTCTCTTCTGAACGGTAACCGTCGTCTCAAGATCCCCGGCAGCCAGGGCCTGAAGCTGCTGTTTGTGTTTGACCTCTTCGGCCGCTAGGTCCCCCAAGGCGCTCCTGACATGAGGCTGGGTCACCTTCTCGATCGCGCTGCTATAAAAGTCGAATGCACCCTGCTCAAACTGTACGGCCTGGTCCAGGATCCGGGTGAGGGCGTTTTCCTGGTCTGACATCCGAATCTCCTTGGTTCCCCGAGCGCTGAATCCTGATCAGGCGATCGGTCGGCTCCCCCACAAGAGATCTCGACGAGCCTTGCGCCAGGTCGCCCTCAGTGTATCTTGACTCGCTTCCTAGACCACATCCGTGATGTCGACACCGACCAGGATCCGGTTTCCTTCGATCTTGACTGGGTATGTCGGCAACGGTATGGTGGCCGGTGGACTCAAGACCTCGCCGGTGGTGACGTCAAAGCGCGCCAGGTGACACGGACAGGTGACCACCTTGCCCAAGAACGGGCCCTCGGCCAGTGAGCACTCGCGGTGTGTGCACTGCTCGTCGGTGGCGTAGAACTCGCCGCCGACGTTGTAGATCAGGACCTTGCGCCCGCCCGCCCAGGTCGAGAATCTTCTTCCGGATGGAACCTGGTCTCTCGTTGCTACTTGAACAAACTCTGCCATGGTCATTCTCCTTGCAGGATGTGGAGTAGAGACAAGCCCTTGTTTGCGCACACTGCGAGATGCCTCGTCAGGCTCAACCTGTTGCCATTGCTGGCATCCGCCAGACGAAGAGCATTTTACTATATCCCGCCGAAATGCGCAAAAGGACCTTGTCAACGTGCAGGAAACTTGGTATAATGGTAGGCAAAGCGGGACGAGAGACAGGAGGGGGGGGACGATGAGCGCTTACCTCGGGAGAGAGGCCGTTGATCGCGCGGTCCAGGCCTACTGCATCACTGCACCCGGTGACCAGAACCCGGGCATACCGGAAGAGCGGTTCTCCGAGCTGACCAGAGTGGCCGGAGACCTTGCTCAGCAGGTGGACGGCTTGCTGGCCCAAGCGCAGGCCCTGGCCGATGGCGATGAGACAAGGCTTGCTTTGCTTTACAGCTTGCTCAAGGAGCTCCCCGTCTTGGCCTTTGAACCGATCAACTATGCCTTTGTTGGTCGGGTGGTCATTCCTCTGGAGAACGTGCTAGACCTCTTGATCCACCTCGATGCTTATTCCAGCGGTCATCCCGTACGCAGAAGCACCTCGCCAGGCAAGATCGAGTTGCTGACCCTTCCCGGCGAGACAGACACTCAGGCTCGTGGCGACGAGCAGCCTGTGACCGACATCACGGGCATCGGCCCGACGTATGCTGCACAGCTTCGCGATCAGGCTGGCGTGCTCACGGTCCAGGATCTGCTCGATAGAGGATCGACCCAGGGCGGGCGTGTTGAACTGACGAAACGGACCGGACTGAGTGAGAAGCTGCTGACCAAGTGGGTGCGGCGCGCGGATCTGATGCGGATCGATGGTGTGGGCAACGGGTGCTGTGAGCTGCTGGAATCGAGCGGCGTAAGGGGTGCGAGCGATCTGGCGGCCTACAGCGCGGAGCATCTGTACCAGCAGCTCAAACTCGCTAACGCAGAACGTCATTTGGTGGGGCGGCTTCCGGCTATGGATCAGGTCAGACATTGGATCGCGGAGGCACAGAAGCTCGGCTAGCTGTGTCAGCAAGGACGGCGCCCTGCGGGTGCGCCAACCCCTGGGGAGCCGGCCTGTCAGGTGATGGCCCCGGCAAGGACGAGGGCGGGCATCGATAGCAATCCCACGTCGTTCCCCGAGTCTCCGCCTCGGAATATCCCACACTGCATGAGTATGGTCAACACAGAGAACAGGGCCGCGATGATCCACACCCACTGTTGAGAAGAAAGCTTGCGGGATCCCTTGGGCTCGGCGGGCTTGGGGAGCTCGGCACCGCAGCGCCAGCATCGCACCTTATCATCTGGGTTCCAGGTGCCGCATTGCGCACAATCCATCGCTTCGTTCTCCATTCCGAGTTGGGCTATCCTGGCGATCTTAGCACACTCGGAGCCAGAGCGCAAGTTGCAGTTTGCCAAAAACTAGAGTCTGTGGTATAAATACGTTCGCCGCGGAGCGAGGGCACTGGATTGATGCAGAGCCATGATCCGGTTACCCCTCGTTCTTTCTACTCCTGGGGCATTTGATCCAGGAGCAATCCCATAGGAAGGAGGTATGCCGCGAAGATGAACACCTACGAAGTAGCGCTCATCATTCGCCCTGAGGTAGAGGAAGAGGGCCAGCAGGCGATGATCGACCAACTCTCTCAACTCCTGTCCGCCGACGGCGGTCAGGTCACCAATGTTGAGAGATGGGGCCGCCGTCGTCTGGCCTATCCCATCCGCAAGGTGCAGGAGGGATACTACTACTTTATCCAGGGAAAGTTCTCCAGCTCGACATTGTCTGAACTGGACCGAACTCTGAAGTTGTCCGAGCAGGTGCTGCGACACATGGTCATCCGCGAGGACGCGTGACAGTGAGAGGCGGGGAGTAGGGCGGGTGGCACAGGGTTTGAACAGGGCTATGTTGATCGGTCATCTGGGACGCGCACCTGAGATGCGTTACACGCCAGACGGCAAGCCGGTCACCTCTTTCAGCATCGTCACCGTGTCTGCCTGGGCGTCGTCGAACGGGGAGCGCCACCAGGAGACAGACTGGTTCAACGTCGTCGCCTGGGGAGAGCTTGCCGAAGAGTGCAAGCGCCGCCTGAGCAAGAGCCAGCAGGTCTATGTCGAAGGACGTATCAAGACGCGACGCTGGAGTGACACAAATGACGTGCGCTGTTCTTGCGCCGAGGTAGTTGCCCAGGATGTGATCGCGCTGGACGCGAGGCCCGATCCCACCGAACCCCAGCCCAAACTGCCACCCGCGGGCTCACACTGCTGACAGGTCGTGTACGATAGGAATGCGAACCCCTTCCGCAGGAGGAAGGGCTAGTTTGGGAGGAACTTCATTGACAGAGAACGATAGCAGACGAAGTGACAGATCCGGAGGATCTTCTCAGTCTTCAGGGGGAGAACGATCTGGAGATAGACGGGCGCGGCGCCCTTTCAGGCAAAGTCGCCGCGATCGCGTCCAGAAGAGCGTGGGATGCAGTCCTCGCTGTATCGGACGTCAGGTTGAAAAGATCAGCTACAAGCAGGTCGACCTCTTGCGGCGGTATGTCACGGACCGTGGCAAGATCCGTCCGCGCCGCCAGACGAGCACCTGCGCCAAGCATCAGCGCCTGGTAGCCCGCGAGATCAAGCGCGCCCGGTACATGGCGCTTTTGCCCTTTACGGCGGAACACACCTTTTCGGCGGAATCGCGATAGGGAACAAGCCACCCCGGGAGAGCGAGGAAAATGGCGGGCATAGGCCGCACGGACCTGTGCCCGCGTTTTGTGACTGTCGGGGACAAGGAGACTCTCGCGACCTGTTCAGGAGTCATCAATGGTCAAAGGCAGAAAGCACTCAAGACCAGCCAAGAGGCTGACCAAGAAACAGCTCTCGCGTCATCAGCGCGAAGAGCGCCAGCTCCGCTGGATACGGATCGCTGTGGGCACTCTCGTCGCGCTCGTGGTGATCATTGTGGGCGTGGGGCTGATCTCGCAGAAGACGCGAGCACTGGCAGTCGTCAACGATCAGAAAATCTCGGTCACAGAGTATCAAAAGAGGACGCGCTTCTGGTATCATTTCTACAACGACTACCTGGTACCCGGCTACTTTGATAGCGCGGATCCGGAGCAACGGGACGAGTTCTACCGGGGCATTTCGGAACAGCTCATTGAAGAAGCGCTGGTTCGTGAGGAGGCGCAGAAGCGCGACCTGTCCGTGACCGACCAAGAGATCCAGATCGAGATCGAAGAGGCGTGGTTCCAGCACTACCGCGTGCGTCGCACGCCAACGCCCGTGCCTACGCCGGACCCCGAGGCGACACCTACCCCGGAGGGAACCCCTCTCCCGACGCCCACGCCGGATACCGAGGAAACCTTTACCGCTACCTACGAGGAGTTCGTCGACAAGGTACTCAAGCCGGCACGTCTCAGCCAGGGGTACTTTCGCCAGATGGTCGAAGCGACGGTGCTCAAGAGAAAGCTTGAGGCGGCGATGGTGACGGAGGTGCCTGCCGAAGAAGAGCAGGTTGATTTCCGGTACACGGTGACGCAGGATGAGGCTGGAGCCAGGACAAAGATAAAAGAGTTCTTGGCGGGTGTGGCGGAGCAAGCCTGGGCGCGTCACGTCCTCGTTGAGACGCCAGAAGAGGCGGAAGTCGTGCTGACGCGGCTTGGGGCAGGAGAGGACTTTGCGGCGCTCGCCGCTGAGCTGTCCACTGATGAGAGCAACAAGGATCAGGGCGGAGACCTGGGATGGTTCAGCCGAGGACAGATGGTGCCCGAGTTCGAGACGGCTGTCTTTGAGGGGGAGATCGGTGTGCATCCCACGCCCGTTGAGACCCAATTCGGATACCACATCATCGAGGTGCTGGGTCGAGAGGACCGGCCGGTCAACCTGGATGAGGAGATGTTCGATGCCGGGTGGACAGGCCGGAAGGAGCTGGCTGACCGCTTTGGCCCATTGTTCGCAGAGATGGTGTTTGTCTCCGAGCCCGGGTTGATCGCTGATCCAGTGCCTACCAGCTTTGGCGCAGCCGTGGTGGACGTCCTCGGGCGTGAACTACGTTCTCTCGATGAGGCAGAACAGGAGCAGAGGCGATCAGAGCTGTTCCAGAGCTGGCTGGATGAGGTCCGCACGGAAGCGAATGTCCAGGACATGTGGGATGCCAACATGGTGCCCCGCAGCATGTAGCCTTGACTTTTCGCCTGCCTTGTGGTAGGATTATGGCAGCCTGTGAGGAGGATAGCATGCGTTTGTGGTGCGGTGTCGGATCGGACTCGTCTATGTGCACGAACGTTCAGGGGTACCATCACCGTTCCTCACGGGTGAGGCAGGCGTAGTCTGCCTGTGCTCTCTGGATAGTGCGCACCGTCTCACCCTGGCTGGTTCTGAACATGAACCAGCCTTTTTGTTTGCTGGGAGTCCTTCGCCCGCTGCCTCTGCGACACTTTTACGCGGGAGGCCAGCCTGACGGTGAGCCGTGCCAGCCAACGGGCCAAGACGGAACAGATCGAGAAGCTGCTGTGAGGGTTGTCGAGCGCAGTGAGCGAAGGATGGGAGGCAGATAGAGCGCGATGAGCGATTTGGTTCGGATCGTGGACAATGTAGAGACGGCACGCCAGACGGTGCTGCGCCGCCGGTCTTGGGACCAGGTCGAGGTTACGCCCGAGGTGCAAGCAGGTATCGACCGCATCTTTGGTGAGTCGTTGAGTCCTGATCAGGCGGTGGCTCGCATTCTAGACGACGTCCGTCACGGGGGCGATGCGGCGGTGTTGGACTATAGCAGGCGGATCGACCTGGCGGACGCACATGAACTGCGCGTCCCTGAGCAGGAGGTCGAGGCCGCGTGGTCCAGGACGCCGGACAGGCTGCGCCGGGCGCTGCAGGTCGCGGCAGACCGTGTCCGGGCCTTCCACGAGCGGCAGTATCGGCAGTCGTGGATCGATTGGGACGACGATGGAGGAGCACTGGGCCAGATCATCCGTCCTCTACAGCGCGTGGGGATCTATGCCCCGGGTGGTAGGGCACCCTACCCATCCTCATTGCTGATGGCAGCCATTCCAGCCAGGGTAGCCGGCGTGGAAGAGATCGTCGTGGCGAGCCCTCCGGGGAGAGATGGGTGCATTGCCGACGTGCTGCTGGCGGCGGCAAGGGTTGCCGGCATAGGAACAGTGTACAAGATGGGAGGGGCACAGGCCATCGGCGCGCTGGCTTATGGCACCGAGACCATTCCTCCCGTGGACAAGATCGTGGGTCCCGGAAGCCTGTTCGTCATGTTGGCCAAGCGGCGCGTGTATGGACAGGTGGCGATTGACGGGCTTCCTGGGCCGACAGAGACGTTGATCATTGCGGACGACAGTGCAGATCCAGCTCTGGTTGCCGCGGATATGCTGGCTCAGGCCGAGCACGATGTACTGGCCTCACCGATCTGCGTGACACCTTCAAGAGAGCTGGCTGAGCGTGTGCAGGTGGAGGTCGCCAGGCAGATAGAGCGGCTGGAGCGGCAGGAGATCATCGCCCAGGCCCTTCAGGGCCAGGGGGGCATCGTGGTCACCACCGATCTGGATCAGGCGATGGACCTGGCGAACGAGTATGCGCCGGAACATCTCTGCCTCCTGGTGCGCGATCCGTGGTCGTGGGTGGGCCGGGTGCGCAACGCGGGCGGGGTCTTTGTTGGCGAGACATCCTCGGAAGCCCTGGGCGACTATGTTGTCGGACCGACGCACATTATGCCCACCGGTGGCACGGCGCGCTTTGCCTCTCCCTGTAATGTGTGGGACTTTAGCAAGATCACCAGCGTTTTTGCCCCAGCCGAGGGTACCGTGCGTCGCATTGCGCCGGCGGCGGTTGCACTTGCACAGGCGGAGGGGCTTACCGCACATGCGGCGGCGATCCAGAGGAGAGAGACTGAGGCATGACGGGGCAGCCGGGCACCGGCAGGGTCGGCAGGATGTGCCGCGGTGCTGGGCGCTTGATCAGAGCATAGGGCATTGGTAGCGATGCACAGGGAGGCAGTGTCAATGAGAGTCTTGGTCACAGGTGGCGCAGGCTTCATCGGCTCGCACGTGGTTGATACCCTCATCAAGGCAGGACACCAGGTGTCCATCGTCGACAGCCTGTGGGAGCTTGGCGGCGGAAGCATGGACAATGTCCATCCCCAGGCTCGCTTCTACAGGATGGATATCCGCGATGCGGCGCTGGATCAAGTCTTTGAGAGGGAACAGCCGGAGGTCGTATGCCACCTGGCAGCGCAGCACAGCGTCAAGATTTCGACGGATATGCCATCGTACGATGCCCAGGTCAACATCGTGGGACTGATCAATCTCTTGGAATGCTGCACCCGTGCCGCCACGCTCAAGATCGTCTTTTCCTCGTCGGGCGCGACCTACGGCACGGTAGAGCAGATGCCGATCACAGAGGACACGTGCCAGCGCCCAGAATCTCCCTATGGGATCACCAAGCTCGCAAGCGAGCAGTACTTGAGGTTTTGGAAGGGAATGCATGGGCTCGATTTCGCCTCCCTGCGCTATGGCAACGTGTACGGACCGCGCCAGGACCCGACTGGCGAGGCCGGCGTGATCGCCATCTTTGCGCACTCTTTCTTGATGAACGAACCTGTACGCATAGACTGGGACGGCGAACAGCAAAAGGACTATGTATACGTTGAGGACGTGGCACGCTCCAATTTGCTCGCTCTGACAGGCGGGGGCGGAGAGGCTTTCTGCATTGCGTCCGGCTTGGGTGCTTCGGTCAATGCCCTGTACCGCCGCCTGGCAGAGCTCACGGGAAATGAGGTCGAGGTCATCCGGGCCCCCAAGCGCCCGGGAGACATCTACCTGACGCACTTTGACTGCCGCAAGGCCAGGGAGGAGTTGGGCTGGGAGGCAGAGGTGGATCTTGATGAGGGCTTGCGCCTGACAGTGGACTATTTCCGCGCAAAGCTTGGCCTGTGAGCAGGACGGTAGCTATGAATGCAGAGCAAGTGGGGGCGCTGATCCGCCCAGACATCTTTGAGATGGAACCTTACACACCCATCGTGCCCTTTGAGGTGCTGTGCGCACGGTTGGGCCTCCCCGCAGACCAGATCATCAAGGTCGACGCCAACGAGAATCCCTACGGCCCCTCTCCCAGGGTCGCGGAGGCGCTGGCTCGCTATCCGTACTATCACATCTATCCCGATCCCAACCACACGGTTCTACGCGAGGCGTTGGAGGCATACGTCGGTGTGGGCCGCGAGCACCTGATGTTGGGCACCGGATCGGATGAACTGCTGGATGTGGTCATACGGCTATTCGTGCAGCCAGGAGACGCCGTGGTGAACTGCCCACCGACCTTTGGGATGTACCCGTTCCTGGCGAGCGTTGCCGGATCGCGCACCCTGTCGGTCCCGCGCAAAGAGGACCTGAGCGTAGATGTCAAAGCCATCGAGGCGCTCTACGCGGATGGTGGCCTTTCGCCCAAACTGGTGTTCGTGGCGTCCCCCAACAACCCCGATGGGGGTGTGCTGTCGGCAGAGCAACTGGCGCGACTGCTGGCTCTGCCAGCAGTCATCGTCGTCGATCAGGCATATGTCGAGTTTGGCGGGACGGACTACAGCCCGCTGGTCCCCGAGCACTCGAACCTGATCGTGATGCGTACGTTCAGCAAGTGGGCCGGGCTGGCTGGCCTGCGCGTGGGCTACGGGGTGTTCCCCACCGGGATCATTGGGCATCTGTTCAAGATCAAGCAGCCGTACAACGTCAACGCGGCGGCGCAGGCGGCGGTGCTGGCCTCGCTGGAGGACCTGGAGACGCTGCGGGAGCGGGTTCGTACGCTCGTCCGCGAACGAGAGCGGCTGTACCAGGGACTGCAGTCTATCGGCTACCTGCAGCCATACCCGTCCCAGTCCAATTTCATCTTGAATCGCGTGTTGGGGCGCGACGCCGCTGAGCTCAAGCGCGGCCTGGAGCGCCGGGGCGTGTTGGTGCGTCACTACCGCGCGCCAAGGTTGAGCGACTGTATCCGGATCAGCGTGGGCACGCCGGAGCAGAACCAACGCGTGTTGGCCGTACTGCGGGAGGAGGCCCGATGAGAAGAGCCCAAGTGGAGCGTGGAACGGGCGAGACCAGGATCGCGTTGACCCTCGATCTGGATGGCGCTGGACGATGGGAGATCGAGACCGGCGTGGGCTTTTTTGACCACATGCTGAGTCACGTGGCCGCGCACGGCCTGATCGACCTGACCGTGCGCGCTGACGGCGACTTGCACGTGGATGCCCATCACACCGTGGAGGACGTGGGGATCGCGCTGGGAACGGCGCTAAAGCAGGCGCTCGGAGATCGAGGCGGCATCACGAGGTACGGGCAGAGCCTGCTACCGATGGATGAGACGCTGGCCCTGGTGGCGCTCGACTTTTCCAATCGGGGGCTCTTTGTCGGTGACCTGTCCTTCTCTGGCGAGAGGGTGGGCGAGTTCGACGTCGAGCTGGTCCCCGAGTTCCTGAGTGCCCTGGCACGCAGCGCAGGGATGACACTCCACGCGCGGCTGCTCTGCGGGGAGAACACGCATCACCAGATCGAGGCGGTCTTTAAGGGCCTGGGGCGGGCCTTGCGGCAGGCAGTAGCGCCCGATGTCCGACGAGCGGGCAGCGTGCCCTCCACAAAGGGGGTCTTGTAGCTGTGGACGTGGTGATCATTGACTATAGGATGGGGAACCTGCGCAACGTGCAGAAGGCGTTCGAGCACATCGGCGTGGCCGCGCGGGTCTCGTCTGCAGCGGAGGACCTGACCCTGGCCGATGGGCTGGTGCTGCCGGGGGTAGGGGCCTTTGGCGACGCGATAGCCAACCTGCAAGCGGGCGGACTGATCGAGCCCATCCGCCAGGCGGTGAACGCAGGCAAGCCCTTCCTGGGCATCTGCCTGGGCCTGCAGCTTCTCTTTGAGGAGAGCGAAGAGATGGGCACGCACCGGGGCTTGGGCCTCCTGCCCGGACGGGTGGTGCGGTTCGGCACTGAACTAAAGGTGCCCCACATCGGATGGAACCAACTGGAGCTTGCCGGGGGTGTATCGAGTCCCAATACGCTCCTGGAAGGGATCCCCGACCATAGCTATGCGTACTTTGTGCACTCGTACCATGTGGTTCCTGCTGACCCGACCTGCATCCTGGCGACGACGGAATATGGCATCCAGTTTGCGTCCGTGGTGGGGCAGGGTAATCTGTACGGCGCTCAGCCGCACCCCGAGAAAAGCCAGCAGGTGGGGCTCAGGCTGCTGCGGAACTTTGCCAAGGTCATTGAAAGCGAACCCCGATGATCGTATTCCCGGCGATCGACCTGCGCCGAGGCAAGTGTGTCCGTCTGCAGCAGGGGGAACCCGGCAGAGAAACCGTCTATGGCGATGATCCGGTGGAGGTCGCCCGACGATGGGAGATGAAGGGCGCGTCCTGGCTGCACGTGGTCAACCTGGACGGTGCGTTTTCAGGCTCGTTGAGCGCCCCGGAAGGGGCGGGTACCCTGCCGGTCAATCTGCTGCGGCTGAGGGACATCGCCGCGGCAATCGACATCCCGGTCCAGTTTGGCGGCGGGATCCGAACCCTCGAAGACGTGGAACGGGTCCTGGGACTGGGGGCGCAGCGAGCGATATTGGGTACGGTCGCTGTCCGGCGGCCCGAGCTGGTGTCCGAAGCGATTGCGCGATTTGGCAGCGGACGGATCGCTGTCGGGATCGACGCTCGCGATGGGCGGGTCGCCACGCACGGGTGGCAGGAGACGACAGGCATCGTCGCCGCGGACCTTGGGCGCGAGATGCGACAGCGAGGCGTCGAGTGGGTCGTCTACACCGACATCGCCCGCGATGGCATGCTGACCGGGGTCAACGTGAGTGCCACCTCGCTTCTGGCAGCAGAGACAGGCCTGCGGGTCATTGCCTCCGGAGGTGTTGCTTCTGTGGACGATGTACGTGCTCTCAGGGATGTGGTGACGGGCCCTATTGCCGGGGTGATCATCGGCAAAGCGCTGTACACAGGCGCGATAGACCTGGCGGAGGCCATCTCGGTGGCTCGTGCCAGGAAGGAGAACTGATGCTGGCAAAGCGTATCATTCCCTGCCTGGACGTCAAGGAAGGACGGGTGGTCAAAGGGGTCAACTTCTTGGACCTGCAGGATGCCGGTGACCCGGTGGAGCAGGCCCGGATCTACGATGCAGCGTGCGCGGACGAGCTGGTGTTCCTCGACATCACCGCCACGCACGAGAAGCGCGAGATCGTGCAGAATATGGTACGGTCCGTTGCCGACACGGTCTTTATCCCGTTCACGGTGGGAGGGGGCATCCGGACAGTGGAGGACATCCGCGGGATCCTGCTCGCCGGAGCGGACAAGACCTCGATCAACAGCGCTGCTGTGCGCCGACCAGAGTTCATCTCTGAGGGCGCTGTGCGATTTGGGTCACAGTGCATCGTCGTGGCCATCGATTCCAAGCGCACGGGCAAGACACCTTCCGGATGGGAGGTTTATGTCACCGGAGGGCGCACGCCCACCGGGATCGACGTGTTGGCGTGGGCGCAAGAGGTTGAGCGGCGTGGGGCCGGCGAGATCCTGCTGACGAGTATGGACGCGGACGGCACGCAGGCCGGGTACGATATCCCCGTCACGCGGGCCGTGGCCGACCGGGTGCGCATTCCGGTCATCGCTTCTGGCGGGGCGGGTTCCCTGGAGCACTTTGCCACGGTGTTGACGGAGGGCGGAGCCCACGCGGCGCTGGCTGCCAGCCTCTTCCACTATGGTCAACTGACCATCGACGACGTGAAAACACACCTGGCGCAGCGCGGCATCCCGGTCCGATAGGGGCTCGAACGACTCTGCGAGCGAGAGGAACGGTCTTGGGTGTCCTGACCCAGAGCGACGAGCGCCTGGGGGCCGAATCCGCAGACCGGATGTTTCACCTGCTCGTGCTGCTTGCCGTGCGCGGCGTCCCGTGGTCGGCCGTTGAGGCCGAACTGGCGCGCCGGAGAAAACAGAGCCCGAGACGCAAGCCATCGGTCCACGAGCTTGATCGGCGTACGGCATCAGGCCGGCAGCAGCGGGTCAAAGACCTCGTTTACCGTGCGCCGGGCGATCTGCGCCCAGGTGAACTGCCGGGCCAACTCGTCCGCTCCTTGACCGATCCGCAGGCGGAGGGCGGGGTCGTGGCGCAGGCGGGCGGCGGCCCTGCACGTCGCTTCCGGATCACCAGGAGGCACGAGGAGCACGTTGTCTCCGTCGTGCAGCTCTGCGAGCGGCACGCGAGGCAAAGTGCTCACGATCGCGCATCCGTGGGCCAGGGCAGCATGCAGGCTTCCACGGCGGAAGGAGATACCGTCGCGATAAGGCAGGACGAGCACATCGGCGCTGAGCAGGGCCGCAGAGACCTCCTCCACGGGCACGTATCCCGTCCACTGCACCCGATCTGTGATGCCCAGTTCGGCCATCATGGATTCTACGCGTGCCGCGTATGCCCGGTTCGTCGCATCGCTGCTGCCCACGCGCCCGCCGATCATGAGCAGGTGGGTGTCGGGGTCAGAGGCTGCCAGGGCGCTGATCAGCGTCTCTCCTCCTTTGCTCTCGTTGAGAAAGCCAAAGTACGCCCATACAAAGTCGCCTGGACCATAGCCCAGCCGGGTGCGCCACGTAGTGCGGTCGTAGCCTGCGGGAGGAGACACGGCGATGTTGGATCCGATGGGGACCTGGTGGATCGTGGTCCGGCAGCGGCGATGTGGCGCGCGGGGTTCACCGCCATGAGAAGGGGGGCAGGCAAAGGGCCATGCGCTGGCCTCGAGATAGTCCTCCTCGTTCGTGAGGACGATCGCATCGCTGTGGCGGGCCAGCACGCGCAGCGAGCGCTCACGCAGGGGGCCGGCCTTGGGAAACAGGTAGGGGGGCTTGAGGTCGTGATACGTGACCACGATCGGTGTCCCGATCCCTGAGCGGCGCAGGCGCCATGGCAGGAGGTTGATCGCCGGCGAGCGCATGTCGTACGCGGCAGCCTGGTATTGGATGTCGATCACGTCCGGGCGAGCCTCGCGCAGTGCAGAGAGCACCTGGCCCCAGCTGCCCCACTTCCAGTTGCGGATGAGCGGAAGGACGTGGCGGGGAGACGTGCTCCGCTGGCTGTAGGCCGCGCCAAGCGCAGCAGGGACCAGGACCCAGACGTCGTGTCCCTGGTCCGAGAACGCGCGGGCCATCTCGCGCGTATAGTCGCCCACCCCTCCTTGCATCGGGGGGTATTCGCCACTCACAAGCAGGATTCGCATAGGCGCATTGTAGCACGCGAGGGAACGAGTGTCAAAATGATCGGAAATGGGGACCCAGACATCGCGCACCTGATCCTTCATCTGCATCGGGCGCGTCGCAAGGCGCAGGAGGCTGCGCGAACGGAGGTGCTGTGTCTGCTGCGTGACCTGGCTCCTCTGGCGCCAGCCGGAGGCCCTCTGTCGGATCGAGGATCGCTGTTCTGGGTGGATGTCCCCTGGGGCGAGCTCCAGCGCGCGCAGCGACGTTTTCCCCGACTTGGGTACACTGCCCGTGTGGACCTCCTGGAGCCCGCTCCTGACGTGTCCTCTCAGAGGCGGTCCAGGCGGGACAGCGATGACATCGTTCGCTGGCAGGGAGGGACCTACCGTCTGGCCCGGCTCTACGAGTACGATGCGGAGGCGATGCGAGAACAGGCGCCGGACCGTCGCACGTTTGTGCTTGAAACGGGAGACGGGGCAGTCCGGGCGGTCCGCGGATACCGGGGGGGATGGCGGTACGCTGAGCCGGCGCGGGCTGCCGGTCCACGACGCTCGCCTGCTGGTCAACCTGGTCTACGCGCCGGGTGCGGGGCGCATCTTGCTCGATCCGTTCGCCGGTGTCGGCGGAGTCGTGCTGGAGGCCGTGACGAGCGGCTATGATGTGATCAGCCTGGATGTCGATCCCTTGCTGCGCCACGGTTGTACGGCGTTCGGCGCCCGCCACCACGTGGGCGATGCGTCGCACTTGCCCCTGAGGACGGGGACGATCGACGCGATCGCTGCAGAGCCTCCTTATCACAGAGAGGCGGAGAGGGTTGTGGCGCAGGCCCTGGCTGAGATGTGCCGCGTCCTAAAGAGAGGGGGCAGGTTGGCGCTCATGTGTGCGAGCTGGCAGAGGGAGATGCTGCGGCACGCCGGGGCATCCCTGGGGCTGGAGCCCTTCTTGGATGCGCCCGTGAATCGCAAGGGCACGGACTGCACGGTGCTCGCCTGGCAGAAGGCGTGACCTCGCCAGGTGCGAGGGGGCTCGCCAGTCGTCCAGGCCGCTGGCTGGCGGCAAAGAGGCTGGGATGCAAGCGTGGATTCGTGTAGCA
>JADHXD010000126.1 GCA_016783145.1 Anaerolineae bacterium | reverse complement strand
GACAGGAGGAGGGCGAAATGAACGAGGGCAGCCAGACGCGCGAAAGGGCCAGGCGGGATTCGGAAATGAGCACCCCGCTCCGCGGTCCGCTGCGCGTGCATCCCGACAACGGGCGCTATTTCACCGATGGCAGCGGCCGGGCTATCTACCTTACCGGCTCACACACCTGGGCCAATCTGCAAGAGATCGGCCTACCCGGCGGGCCGCCCTTTCCCTATGAGGAATACCTCGACCTTATGCAGTCCTATGGTCACAACTTTATGCGCTTCTGGATGTTTGAGCAGCCCGAGCGTGCCTCGTGGACCGACGTGCGGATCATCTTTGCCCCACTTCCCTGGGCGCGCACCGGCCCCGGCACTGCTGCCGACGGCAAGCCCAGATTCGACCTGGACACCTTTAACGAGGCCTATTTCGCGCGCATGCGCGAGCGCATCATCCAGGCCGGGCAGCGCGGCATCTACTGCGCGGTCATGCTCTTTCAGGGCTGGAGCCTGCACAAGACCCGTTCAGGGAGCGGCGATCCCTGGCCGATGCATCCGTTTAATGGTCGCAACAACGTCAACGGCGTGGACGTGCCCTATACGGCGGTGGACGACGACAAACACCCCTGTTTGCACAGTACGCTCAACCCCAAAGTACTGGTCCGGCAGGAAGCGTATGTGCGCAAGGTGATCGACACGGTCAACGACCTGGACAACGTGCTGTACGAGATCATCAACGAGGGCGGCGCGACTCGTTGGCAGTATTACATGATCGATTTGATCCACGAGGTCGAGGGGGGCAAGGCCAAGCAGCACCCGGTGGGAATGACGCACCGCATCAGCCCCAAGCAGTTCAACAGCGAGCTCTTTGCCAGTCCTGCCGAATGGGTTTCCCCGGCCATGGAGCCGCAGGACTGGATGTACCCCGGCACGACCTACCTGGAGGATTACCAGAACGACCCGCCTGTAGCCGATGGGCGCAAGGTGGTGATCAATGACACCGATCACCTGTGGGGGCACGGGGGAAATCCCAAGTGGGTGTGGAAGAGTTTCCTTCGCGGCCATAATCCGATCTTTATGGACCCCTGGTGGCCGATGTACATCGAGTCTGACCCAGAAGTGACGCCCTGGACCTTTGTGGGCGGGATCAGCAAAGACCAACGGGACTATCCTGACTGGGAGCCGACCCGGCGGGCGATGGGTGACACGCGCCGCTACGCAGGTAGAATGAACCTGGTTGCGATGACCCCACGCCCGGAGCTGTGCTCGACGCGCTACTGCCTGGCGAATCCGGGAGAGGAATACCTGGTCTACCTGCCCAAAGGGGGCAGCGTAACGCTGAACTTATGCGGAGGCAAGGGAGAGTTCGCCGTGGAGTGGTTCTTGCCGCAGATCGACCGCGTCTGCCCCGGCGCGCACCCGCTGCCTGGCGGCGACTATGTGGCTACGGTCGCGCCCTACACCGGCGATGCGGTGCTGTATCTGAAAAGGGTCGAGTCAAGGAACTGCTGACTTACCCCATCCGAGCCGGATGATATCATGCCCCCGCCAGAAGAGCCAGGCACAGACTAACCTGCTGTGGAGTGAATGATGAATACAGAGACGAGAGCCGCCTACCCACGCAGTCCCCGACAGCACGAACTGTACGACGTCATCGTCGCGGGAGGAGGTCCGGCGGGCATCGGCGCCGCGCTGGGGGCCGCTATCCAGGGCGCCCGCACGCTCGTGCTCGAAGCCCGCAGCCAGTTCGGCGGCACGGCGACGGCTGCCCTGTGGATGGAGATCAACTTTCTCTTCAAGGACAACGACGAAACGGACCGCGGTGGGGTGCACCGCATCCTTGTGGATGCCATACGCCAATGGGGGCCCGACGCTTCGATCCCCGGCAGGCGGACCGTACGCCTGCCGGGCAGCGGCGGCAACTTGAACGTCCACCCGGAATACCTCAAGAAGGTGCTCTTTGACCTGTTCGATCAGTACGGGGTTGACTACCAACTCTACAGCCCGGTGGTAGACGTCGTCAAGGAGGGCGATACGCTGACCGGTGTGGTCGTCGCCGCCAAGGAAGGCCGGGTGACCTTCCGCGGGAGGACGATCATCGATGCCACGGGCGATGGAGACGTGGCCTATCTCGCCGGGTGCGAGATGGAGACAGAAGGCGATGAGAGTACCGGTTGGCGCCCGCCCGTGACCGTGGCCTGGGCTGTCTGCAACGTAGACTGTGATCGGTTTTTCGAGTGGCTGGGCGGGGACCTCGAGCTGGTTCGTCATCAATACAAGACGTTCAACGATCTCATCCAGGACTACCGGCAGAGAGGCTACAACCTGCCCTCCTGGATCGGGTTCAACAAGACGACCGTGCCCGGGGTGGTCTCGATCAACAACGGGACCTCGCTTGACCTGGAGCTGGATTGCTCCAAAAGCGAGACGCTGACGCTCGTGGAAAAGATGGCGATCGATCAGGCGCTCGACTTTTGCCGCTTTGCGAGGGAGAAAAGGCTGCCGGGAATGGAGAACGTCTACTTGATGCGCACCGGCGGCTATGCGATGGCGAGGGATACCCGCCGCCTTGTCGGGGAATATCAATTCGGTGACCGAGACGTCATGGAGGGCACGGGTTTTGAGGATGCGGTCGCCAGCAAGTATGGGGGCAGCGATCCGGTAGGCGAGCAGCGTCCCTATCTGGCCATCAAGCAGGGCGCGTTGTTCCCCTACCGGTCGCTGCTCCCCCGCGATGTGGAGGGGCTCCTGGTTGCCGGGCGGTGCAGCTCGGCGACGATGCTGGGGCACTATGGGGGCAAGAGTATGGGGAACATGATCTCCATCGGCCAGGGCGCAGGTGTGGCAGCGGCGTTATGCGCTCAACTCGACACGCTGCCTCGCCAGCTCGACTTTAGGTTGATCCAGGAAAAGCTCGATGAAATAGGCGTGAGGTTGTAGAGGGACCTATCGCTGTGGATTCCGGATACGGAGGAAGATCGATGAAAGGTGTGGCCAAACTGGCCCGTGGAGAGGGAAACGTGGGCCTGCTCGATGTGCCCGAGCCAGAGGTGATCCCCGGGCACGTGCTGGTGGAGGTCAAGGCAGCCGGGGTGTGCGGCACCGATCTGCATATCTACCATGACGAGTATCCCACAGTGCCCCCGGTCATCCTGGGCCACGAGGCTGCCGGGGTCGTCGCTGAGGTCGGCGAGGGGGTGGTGACCTGCCGTCCTGGGGAGCGGGTCACTGTGGAGACGTACTTTTACACCTGTGGGCGGTGTTCGTTCTGCCGGGAGGGATTTCCCAACATGTGCCCCGACCGCAAGTCGATCGGCAGTGGGGTGCACGGGGCGTTTGCCAGGTATGTGCTGGTACCAGAGCACAATATCCACCCACTCCCTCCAGACGTCGATGAGCTGGCGGGTGCGTTGTCCGAACCGCTCGCCTGCTGCGTGCATGCCCTGGAAATGACCCGTGTCGAGCCCGGAGATGCGGTGGTGGTGTCGGGGCCGGGGGCGATCGGCCTGCTTATGGCCCAGGTGGTGAAAGCTGCCGGGGCGAGGGTGGTCGTACTGGGGACGAACAGCGATCAGGCCCGGCTGGAGATGGCCCGGGCATTGGGCGCAGACCAGGCCCTGAACGTGCAGGCGGTGGATGCCAAGGGCGCGATCGATGAGCTAACCGGCGGCTTGGGGGCGGACGTGGTCTTTGAGTGCGCCGGGGTGGGTGCGTCCGCCCAGAGCTGCCTGGCCCTGGTCCGTCGCCGCGGGCGCTACGCCCAGGTGGGCCTGTTTGGCAAGCCGGTTCAATGGGACCTGGAGCAGGTCTGCCTCAAGGAACTGCAGGTGAGCGGCAGCTTTGCTCACGTTCCCAGTGCGTGGCGCAAAGCGCTCAACCTGCTGGCTTCAGGTCAAGTGCAGACACGTCCCCTGGTCTCTCACGTCCTGCCGATCACAGAGTGGCAGCAGGCGTTCGACATCTTTGAGCGACGGGATGGGCTAAAGACGGTGTTGACCCCGGTCTGAGTGCTCCCCTGATCCACTTGGCAGACTTGTGCGGCGACCGCCTAACACGCACCCTATCAAGGACCCGGAGAGGAATCGTGCTAACCAGTCATCCATTGGTCACTACCTTAAAGAACCTGCGCGGCAACGTGCGCGGGTGCGTGTACACAGAACCACTGTGGGGCATCCCCTTTAACCTGTACGCGCCCTATGCCTCCGTGTATATGTTGGCCTTCGGGCTGACGGACAGCCAGATCGGACTGATCACCAGCGTAGGGCTGGCCTTCCAGGTCTTTTGGACGATCTTGAGCGGAGCGATCACCGACAAGCTTGGCCGCAAGCGAACCACGCTCATCTTTGACCTCATCTCGTGGAGTGTGCCTGCCCTGATCTATGCCATTGCCCAGGACGCGACCTACTTTGTCGTGGCAGCCATCGTCAACAGCGCGTGGCGTGTCGTGCACAATTCCTGGCAGTGCCTGCTGGTCGAGGATACGGAACCCCGCTTGCTGGTAGACGTCTACTCGTGGATCTATATCTCTGGCCTGCTCGCGGCGTTCGTTTCGCCGTTGACCGGCCTGCTGATCGACAGGTTGAGCTTGGTGCCGACGTTGCGCGGGCTGTACCTCTTTGCGTTCGTGATGATGAGCGTCAAGGCCTTTACCACGAACGCGATGGTCACAGAAACCAAGCAGGGAATGGTCCGGATGAAAGAGACCGTCGGCCAACCCCTGTTCGATGTGCTGCGCGGGTCAGGGGATGTCCTCAAGCAGGTCGTCCGGTCACCCGTCACGCTGTCTACGGCGGGGCTGATGCTGATCCTGGGCATCAGTAGGATGGTCAGGGGAACGTTTTGGGCCATCCTGGTTACGGAGAGCATCCAGATCCCTCCCCAGCACCTGGCCCTCTACCCCTTTGTCCGTTCGTTGACTATGATGGTGTTCTTTTTTCTGGTGATGCCCAGGCTGCGCGACGTGGATGCGAGCAAGCCGATGATCTTGGGCTTTGCGGGGCTGATCGTCAGCCAGGTTATCCTGATCAGCGTCCCGGTCAAGGGCTATCTCCTGCTCCTGGTCTCCACGGTCCTGGAGGCCTGTAGTTTCCCGCTGGCAACGACGCTGTTCGACAAGCTGGTGGTGCTTGTTGTGGACGCCAAAGAACGGGCCAGGATCATGGCCATCCTCAGCGCGATCGTCATGGTGTTCACCTCTCCCTTTGGCTGGATCGCCGGGCGGCTCTCCGAGATCGATCGCACCCTGCCTTTTATCCTGACCACTGTCCTGTTCATCATTGGTGGCGTGCTGATCTACCTGACGAGCCGGATGGCGAAAGGCGATGTGGCGGGCGAGCGCGCAGCAGAAGAAGCCGCATAGAGGTCTGCCTGGCCGGGAGCCCCGATAGAACTCAGCAGCGAGATAGCAACCCATAGGAGGGATCGAAACGATGCTTGGACTCTATGATCGGACGCCCAAACGGGCAAAGGTGACCCTGGATGGCTGGTGGGAGCTGTGCATCGACCGAGAGGAGCTGTGCGAGACGCCCGCCGACCTAGACCGCCTGCAGGCACGCAGGGCCTGGGTTCCCGGCTGCTGGAATACCGAACTGGACCTGCAGGACTACCAGGGCGTGGCCTGGTACCGCAGGCTCTTTGAATGCGACTTCCCAGGGCAGGCGCGGCTGGTCTTGGGGGCGGTCGCGGACCTGGCCCAGGTGTGGCTAGACGATCAGTACCTCGGGGAACACGAGGGAGGGTTCACGGCCTTCGAGTTCGTCACCAGCGTGCAGGCGGGGATCCACGAGCTGGTTGTCCGGGTGGACAACCGCCACAGCGAGACCACGCTGCCCAAGGAGGGCGTGGACTGGTTTCCCTATGGCGGGATCACGCGCTCCGTGATCTGCGAGCAGGTAGGTGCGGCCTTTGTACGCAATGTGCACGTGCGGGGAGACCTGCAGGGCCAGGTAGAGGCGCAGGTCTACGTGCAGAACCTCGACCAGGCACCGGTCACTCTGCCCCTATCGCTGTCCATCGACGGCGTGCTCTGCGTTGAAGAGACGGTTACCATCGCAGGGGGAGAGTGTCAGGTGGAGACGCTGCGTGCCCGTATCGCCGGTCCAAGGCTTTGGAGCCCTGAGCAGCCCAACATGTACACGGCGACGGTCCGTCTGGCGGAGGACGAGCACCAGGCGCGATTCGGCTTGCGCGAGATCCGCGTGCGGGGTGTGGACATTCTGCTCAACGGCGAAAAGATCTGGATCCGGGGGGTCAACCGCCACGAAGACCACCCCGACTGGGGGTTTGCCCTGCCACCCAAGCTGATGGGGCGAGACATTGACATCATCCGGGGTCTGAACTGCAACGCCGTCCGCGGCTCTCACTATCCCAATCACCCCACGTTCCTGGACATGTGCGACGAAGCGGGACTCTTGTTCTTTGCCGAGATCCCTGCCTGGCAGTACAGCGCCGCGCAGTTGGCGACCTCTCCTACGTACGACAAGATGGCCCAGACGCTGCGCGAGATGGTCGACCAGCAGCACAACCATCCGTGCATCTTTACCTGGTGCTTGCACAACGAGTGCCGGACCGACGCTGAAGACGAGGGCGACGTCGATCTGACCGCCGCCACCTCGAAACTCTTTGCCCTGGCCCGCTCGTTGGACGACACACGTCCGGTAACCTTTGCTTCGGACAAGTACTGGAGAGACCGGCAACTGCATCAGGCCGACGTGATCTGCCTGAACGAGTACATCGGGTGGTACGTGGATGAACTGGACGGAGCCGATTTCGAGGCATACCTGCGACGGATGGCCGAACGCCATCCCGACAAGCCGATCCTGATTACCGAGTTCGGCGCGGGCGGCATCCCAGGATATCACAGCATGCCCGGCCTAAAGTGGAGCGAGGAATATCAGGCCCAGCACCTGAAACGATCCATCGAGACCATGCTGGAAAACGACCACGTGTCGGGGTGCTTTGTCTGGCAGTACTGTGACATCATGGTCCACCCGTCCAGGGCCTTGCGACGGCCTCGCAGCCTGAACAACAAGGGCCTTGTGGACGAGTACCGGAGGCCCAAGCTCGGCTACTGGATAGTGAAAGAGCTCTATGCCAAAATCGCCGGGCGAACGGATTGAGGCTCTGCAGTACCTTGCGCGTAGCACTGGAATTTGAGCGCAAGAAACGGATAGCATTCCTCACCTGCAGGCTGTATCATGGGTGCGTACACTGAATCACAGGGAGGTGCGCATGCATACAGCCACAACACAGGCAATAGACACACTCGAGATGAACCACACGAACGTGGATGCCTACTTGACCGATCCCGAGCGCTGGCAGGCGCTGGTTCACCGCGACCCGGGAGCAGATGGCGCGTTCGTGTATGGCGTGACCACCACCGGAGTGTACTGTCGCCCGACGTGCGCCTCAAAGCGGCCCAACCGCGGCAACGTGCGGTTCTTTGATCGCTGGGAGGAGGCCGAGGTGGCAGGCTTTCGCCCGTGCAGGCGGTGCGCACCGAGCTCTCTGCGCGCAAAAGACCCGCACCGTGAGGCGATCTTGCGGGCCTGCCAGCTCATGGACGCGGCGGAGATGCCGCCCTCGTTGGACGATCTGGCGAGGACGGTCGGATACAGCCCGTCCTACTTTCACCGCTTGTTCAAGAGGATAGTGGGCGTGACACCCAAGCAGTACGCGGTGGAAAAGCGCCTCAGCCGCGTACGCGAGAACCTTCAGGCAGGGACCACCGTCACGGAGGCGGTCTATGAGGCTGGATTTGGCTCTGGCAGCCGCTTCTACGAAGGTGCAGCCGCTTCCCTTGGCATGAAGCCCTCAACGTATCAAAAGGGCGGACGGGGCATGCGCATCCGCTTCGCCGTCACACAGTGCTTCCTCGGCTGGGTACTGATCGCCGCCACGGAGAAAGGCGTCTGCGCGATCGAGTTCGCTGATGAACCTGGTGTCCTGGAGGAACGTCTGCGGGCCCGGTTTTCCAAAGCCGAATTCCTGGAAAGCGATCCGGCCTTCCGGGAGTGGTCCGCGCAGGTCCTCGCCTACCTGGAATCTCCCCACGATGGCCTCGATCTGCCCCTCGACGTTCGGGGAACGGCCTTCCAGCGGCGCGTCTGGACCGCTCTTTGCGAGATTCCCCCCGGATCGACGGCGAGCTATGGGGAGATCGCCGCTCGCCTTGGTGCACCAAAGGCCGCGCGTGCGGTCGCGCAGGCGTGTGCTGCCAACGCGGTCTCCGTTGCCATCCCCTGCCACCGGATCATTCGAAGCGACGGCAGCCTGGGCGGGTACCGGTGGGGACTGGAACGCAAACGCAAACTGCTCGAGCGTGAAGCTTCAAAAACGACCCGAGGCGAGTGTGTCGATGAGGTCCACGTTCTCTGATCGACACATCTCGCCTCCGGGTACTCCCTCGCTCTCGATCTGCCCGAGAGCGCGTTGGTTCAGGCGAACGAATCGTATAGAGACCGGAACTGGAGCGCTGTCCGCGCCCGGTCGAGCGTCCAGCCCTCGGGCAGCGAGCAGGTCACGGTGACCGTGCGCCCGGCAGGCACGTCAAAGTAGTTGTCACTCCAGATCACATCCACACCTTCCAGCGCCAGCTCTACGAAACGGGCCAGGGAACGGGCCGTCACCGCGCAGATCAGCTCATCGTCCTGCTGCACCACGTCGACAGAGAGCCCAGGGTCGACCAGCGAGAGGTGCTTGTTCGGCACAAAGGCCGCAACCTGGAGCGCGAGCCGCTGATCCCCTTGCCACAGCTCGGCGATAAAGACCACCTCACGGCGGTTGGCGTCCGAGACCCGATTGACAAAGTCGAGCGTGCAGACGGGGGTGGAGGCCAACGGCGCGGCAGCGACCTCTTCCAGGCCGTCCATCAGCACCTTGCCGTCCAGGGTCTCCAGCGACCAGCGCGCGGTACCTTCCCATGCTTCGGTCAAGTCACTGGTCACGTGCAGGCCCATCCACGTTCCCTCATCTTCGATCGAGAGGAGCAGCGGCGCGTAAAAGCGCCCCGCGGCATAGTGGAGGGCCTTCCACCGGCCATAGTAGTCGAGGCTCGACCAGGAGGCGACAGGCCAGCAGTCGTTGGTCTGCCAGTAGACCGTGCCGCTGACGCGATCCATATTCCGCCGCCAGTGTTCCACGCCGTAGCGGATCCCTTCGGCCTGGAGGACCATGCTCAGGTAGGCCAGCGAGCCAAAGTCCTTGGGCATGCGGAACGTGTCGGTCATCTGGCCGATCATCAACCCGTTGCCGCTCCCGCTCCGCTGGTGGTGCTCCATGATGTACGAGGTCATGTTCCAGTCCGCTTCCTCGGCATAGGTGGCGATGGTCTTGAGCGGCGGGAGAGACTGGAAGCCAAACTCGCTCATAAAGCGCGGGAACTGGTCGCGGTACGCGGTGAAAGGCTTGCGCCCGTGCCACACATCCCAGTAGTGTGCATCGCCGACGCTCTGGGCGTTAGGATCCCAAAAGGGCACGTTGGAGGAGGGAGAGCTGGGCCAGTAGGAGCGATCGGGGTCCTCGGCAGCGCACCACTCGGGCAGTGTGTGATGGAAGAAGCGATCGTAGGCCGCCTTCAGGTCCTGCATCTCGGGCCTGTCCCAACCCCAGTTCACCCATCCCCACTCCATCTCGTTGTTGCCACACCACAGTGCCAGGCTGGCCCTGTGACGCAAGCGGCGCACGTTCTCCAGCACTTCGATGCGCACGTTCTCCGCAAAGTCTGGATCGTCGTGGGGGTAGATGCTGCACGAAAAGATGAAATCCTGCCAGACGAGGATGCCGTAGCGGTCGCAGAGGTCATAGAACCGCTCCTCTTCGTAGAACCCACCGCCCCAGACGCGCAGCATGTTCTGGTGCGTCCCCGCCGTGCTCTGGATCAGGTGTTCGAGGTAGGCATCGCTGATCCGCGTGGGGAACGAGTCCGCGGGGATCCAGTTCGAGCCCTTGGCAAAGATGGGCACGCCGTTGGCCACAAAGGTGAACGATTCGCCCCATTCGTCCTTTTCGCGGCGCAGCTCGAGCGTCCGCAGGCCCACCCGGCAGGCGCTCTGGTCACAGACACGGTCCCCCTCGGCCAGCAGGACCTCCACATCGTACAGAGGCCGGGCGCCGTCCGAGCCATAGCCGTTGGGCCACCAGAGCTGAGGGTCATCGATGGGCACCTGGATCGTCCCCGTCCCTTCCGCGATCTCTGTTCCTGCCTCCTGGGTTTCGCCGTCCGGGCCGGTGACGCGCAGCAGGGCAGTCAGGGGGACGTCGAGCCAGCGTTCGACCGCGATCTCGGCCGAAAGCGTCACCTGGCCCTCGTCGTGGTGCTGGCGCAGGTGAACGTCCTGCAAGCGGGCCGTGCCCCGTCCTTCGAGGCGGATGTCCTTCCAGATGCCGATAGGCGGCAGTTGCGGTCCCCAGTCCCACCCGAACTGGCAGGGAGCTTTGCGCAGGTAGGACCCGCCGGGGATGGCCTGGGTCACGCCGCGGAGCGGTCGCGCGGCTTGCCTGGGGGCGACGTATTGGATGGGGGATCGGAAGAGGATGCTCAGTTCGTTCTCCCCTTCCGCGAGCAGGGACTTGACCTCCCACGAATACTGCCGGAACATGTTGGCCGTCTCGCCCAGCAGGTGCCCGTTGAGCGTGACCTCGGCCAATGTGTCCAGACCGTCGCAGACCAGGTAGACGCGCTCCTGGGCCAGCAGCGCCGGGTCCACAGCAAAGGCCCGCTGGTATTCCCAATCGCTCTCGGCCACCCAGGTCACCCGTTTCTCATTGTCGCCCACAAAGGGGTCCGGGATGCGTCCCGCAGCCATCAGATCGGTGTGAATGCCGCCGGGCACCTGGGCGGGGAGCCAGTCCTCGGTGCCGGGCTGGCGCACCTGCCAATCACCGCTCAAAGATCGAGTGTACATGTCTCTATTCTCCGTAGGGGCTCATTTTCGGTTCTGAGGGGCAAGCGCATCGCCCGAGGCTTCTGCCGTGATTTGCTTGAGCGCTGCCTGCGATCAGCCGCTTCGCTCATAGACCACGACTCCTTTGCCCAGGATCTCTTCTCGAAAGAAGGGGCGCTCCCGGCGCAGCTGCTCGTACTCCTCTGGCGTATACACCAGGATGTCCGTCCCTACCCGGGGTCTGAGCAACCTGCGCACTCTATGCAGACGTTGGAGAAAAGGCAAGCTGGTTTGCTGGACGATGACCAGATCGATGTTGGACCAGGGCTGAACCTTCCCCGTAGCCAGAGAGCCAAAGACGATCACCTGCTCTGAATCGCCTTCTTTAGCCAACACCCGCAGGTAGCGAGCCAACTCTCGTGCGAGGAGTCGCTTGCGTTCCATCGATCCTGGCGGATGACTGTCCGTCTCCACTTGTTGAAGCTCAGCTAGCTCGGTCTCTGACATATCCGTCTCCTTTGCCCCTTCCCATTGTATAACACGTTCGTCACGTAGGCAAGCAGGGTGAATGCCCTCCGCACCACGCTCGCGGTACGAGGGCGGGGCCTCTCGATAATCGGTCATCCAGCGGTTGCTGTACGCCCTCGCTGCCCAATGCGTGCCGGACGATCGACCGATCGCAACCGTGCTTGGAATGCATCGCTCACTGTGCCATCTCCTGTTCCTACGGACCCACGCCAGCGGATCTCGCCTCTGGAAACACTGCGCTGCTGTGCCCCTCCTTCACAATACAACCCTGGGTTGTTAAGAGACGAACCGTCGCCGCACTCTATACTGCAGGGTCAGCACTCAACGCCCCTCACCGCCTCCGCGCTTTGGCCAGCCTGCGCTAGGCGTGGCTCGCGCACGGACCAATGAAGCAGGGCCAGCCCGACAAAGCCGATCGCACAGGCGATGGCGAACAGGGGCTGATAGCCCGCGACCTGTGCCAGCCACCCGCCGAGGACGGGTGCCAAGCCGGAGGCCGCCCCGCGCACGGTGTTGTTCAGGCCGATGTAGGTTGGGCGCAGGTCGGCGGGGCAGAACTCGAGGGCGATCATCAGGCCCGAGAGCAGCAAGCCCGCCGTATTCGCACCAAGGAGCACATAGACGGCATAGAACCAGGCCGGACCTGGCGCGAGGGCGGCCAGCCCAACCCCCAGGATCCCGAGCAGCGTGCTCAATTCCAGGACCATCTTGTGTCCTCGGCGATCGGCCAGCAGCCCAAAGAGGAGGTTGGACCCGGCCTGGCCAAGGAGCATGCTGGCGGTATAGATCCCGGCCTGCCCGTCGGGTAGCTGCCAGCGCTGCACGGCATATACGGTCAGGAATCCAATGGCCATTCCACCGAAAGAGATCACCGCCTGGCTGAGCAAGTAGCTGCGGTAGTTCGGGTCTGCGCGCAGCACGGAGGGCAGGCGGCGCCAGTATTCGCGGTGGGATACGGTCGAGGCGGGGGATTCCTGGGCCGGCTCGCGGGTGAGGGCCAGGAAGACCCAGGAGATCAGCATCAAGGCCGCGGCCGTGCCAAAAGACCACGTATAGCCGGTGGGAAACGCATAGTGATCGAGCACCCAAGCCGCGCCAGCCGCTCCGACCACGCCGGTTGCCGTCCCCAAAAAGTTGGTGAGGCCAAAGAAGCGGCCCCGGTGGTGGGCAGGTATGATCTTGGCGATCATGTCCTGCCAGGCAACGGCCACCACCCCGGCTCCAAAGGCATGCCAGGTGTAGGTCACAAAGAACGCGACCAGGGCCAGGGTCGGGGCGCGAAGGGCCCACGCCGTGGATAGGGCCAGGAAGACCACGGGCAAGCGCTCGGTAAAGAACCCCAGGTTCACCGGCAGCACCTTTTTGCGCGGCAGCCGCTGCACCCAGTTGGCGGTCAAGAGCTGCGGCAAGAGCCAGCCGGTCATGCCGATCATCGACAGCAGGCCGATGACCAGCTTGTTGTTCGTGAAATGGCTGATATAGACGGGAAGGATGGTGGATGAGGCGATAAAGCTGGCTCCACACCAGAAGAGGGTGCCGTCGAGCACATTGACGGCCAGATTGTGTCGGTAGTTGCGCCATACAGCCTGGCTCGCCTCCTGATCGTGCGTCGTCAAGATCAACTCCTCGTATGAACTGGGATTGGACGAGCGTGACATTCTAGCACCGATCTGGACGGCGTGTCAAACGCGGCGCTGCTCGCCTGTGCGATCCATCGGGCGCCTACTCTGGCACGGTGTACAAGCGCACCTCCAGCCCGTAGAAACGCCGGCGGGCCAGCAGATCCCCGGCCTCCTCCAGCGCAGCCGGGACGAGCCCCTGGGGATCGGTGTACCAGTTGTGGCTGTAGATCAGCCAGACCCGCTCGCGATCGCGGATCAGCGCGCGCAGCCGGGGCAGATCGCGGGCGCTCATCTTGGGCTCGAGGATGCCCCGGTCAAACAGATCCACAGGCACGCCGCGCTCTTCCACGGGCGGGCCCAGGTCGCGGTAGTAGTAGTCGAACGGGATCTGCACCCAGGTCGCGTTAAAGAGGACCAGGTCTCCCTCCTCGGCGCCCTCGGCCACGTAGGCTGCGGCGTCGTCCCACCCCTCCTTCTCAAAGTACAGCACGTATTCGCGGATCGAGAGCCCGTTGATCGTGGCAAACATGAGCGAGGCGGTCAGGACGGTGGACCGGTGGCGCAGCCCGCGGATGCCTGCCGCGAGCAAGAGGTACAGGGGGAGGGAGGTCCAGATGAGCGTGCGATCGTAAAAGATCGGCCGGCGCAAGCTGACCAGCCACTCACCCGCAAAGGGAAGGACGAAAAGGGTGCTCAGCAAGGCCAGGCTGGTGGGGCGCGCGCGCAGGTGGAAAACCCCCAGCAACAGCGCCGCGCCATAGAGAGCCCAGATCAGCGGTGCCCGCTCGATGCGCTGCGGCATGTGCGCGTTGGTCAGGTTCCCCACGGCCCCGATCACCGTCCGCCAGGTCGGTGCCGGGATCCAGAACTCTTCATAGACCCCCATCGCCTGGACGACCGCGCTCGGAAGCCAGGGACTCCACAGCAGGAGCACTGCCCCTTGGGCGAGGAGCCAATTCCGCATGGAGGGCGGCTGGAGTCCGTTCTCCTTGCCAGGCCAGCGCGCGCGGAACCACGCCAGGCCGAGAACAAAGAGGTTGGCGGACAATGGAAAGAGGAGGGCGGTGTGGTGCGTGTACAGTGCCCCAGCCGTGCCGAGGGCGTACGCGATCCAGGCCAGGTTGGTCTCGATCGCTCGCACGGAAACCGGTGCCCGCTCGGTGCGTGCCTGGCTTTGCCGGCGAGCGGAGCGACACGGCACCGCCGCCGAGCGGGGGTCGGTCAGCAGGTGAACCAGGGCGAGCAAGGCGATGGAGATGCTCAAGGTCAGCAGGGCGTACATGCGCGCTTCCTGGGCAAAGCGGACGTGAAAGGGAGAGAGAGCCAGGAGCAACGCCGCCAGCAGCCCCACGGACCGTCCCGCCAGGCGGCGCCCGGTCAGGTAGAAGACCGGGATAGTGAGCGTGCTCAAGAGCGCGGACAGCGCGCGTACTGTGGCCGCGCTGTCCCCAAACCGCAGCCACAGGTGGAGCAGGAGGTAGTAGAGCGGCGGGTGCTGGTCGATGCGCACAAGCCAGGAGAGGATCTCGGGAACCGGCTGCCGGGCCATCCAGATGCTGAACGCCTCGTCCAGCCACAGTCCCTTGCCCCCGATCTCGTACAGGCGCACAAAGGCACCGAGGGCGGTGATGGCGAGCAGAGAACCGTACTCTATCCTTCTGGATATTGCGGGCGCAGTTCTTGACGACACATCAAGCCTTTGGGGACCGCCCTGATCTCTCAGAACCCGCTGCCTCGGTCAGCGCGAGAAAGCGCGGAAGGGATTCTCTGTGGTCAACTGGCGGATCGTGTCCTCGTCCACGCCGGCCTCGCGCAGCTTGGGCAGAAACCGCTCGCTGATGTAGGTGAACGGCTTGGGCGTGCCCCCTCCCGGCTTGGCCGGATCGTACCACCCACGGTCGTGGCTGAGCATCACCCGCTCGCCAAAGCCGGCGTCCAGCATACGCTGGACACGGTCGAGGTAAAAGGCATCGCTCTGCCCACCCCCGATGCCATCGTACTCGATCCACGCCCCACGCTGCGCCATCTCCAGGTTGAGATCGAACGTGTCGCTTTGGGCATGGATCCAGATAAAGCGCTCGGGCCTGTATCCCGCGTCTTCGAGAATGGCCAACTGATCGCGCAAGACCCGCCCGCGAGCTGTGTGGCTGCCAATGACGGCTCCGGTCTCTGCACCTGCTCGAGCTGCGGCGCGTAGGATCTTGGTCTCACATTCGGTGATCCCACCATCTCCCGCACTGAGCTTGATCCAGGCGGCCTGCACGCCGCTCCCCTCGATCTGGTCCTCAAGCTCGCCGAGCATCCATTCATAGAGCGCGTCTTCGCTGGCCTCGTGGGCCCAAGGCGGCACCCAGGGCTCGCGGTAGATGCCGGTAGGCGCGACCAAGGGAAAGCCGGTCGCGTCAGAGACTGCCTTGAGGAGGTCGGCTCGCCGTCCCACCCCGATGGGACTGCACTCGACGAGCGCGGTGATGCCCACAGACCGCGCTTTCTCGATCTGTGGGCCCATTAGCGCGATGACGTCCTCCGGGTCGGCCTCGCCGAACCCGGGCGCGTCCTGGCTCCGCAGGTCGACAAAGATGTGCTCGTGGGGCAAGATCATGCCCAGTTCATCGGCGTTCTTGGGCCCGAGGGTGGTGATCAATTGAGTCATCG
>JADHXD010000017.1 GCA_016783145.1 Anaerolineae bacterium | reverse complement strand
CGTCGCGCCAGCGCTCTTGCCGATTCCCAATGCCAGGTGTCCTGCGCTGCGCCCCATAGCGACGATCAGATACCAGCGCACCGCGCTGCGCGCGTCTTCCATGATGTTTGTCACGACGCGGGTGCCTATCTCGCGCGCGGTCTCATAGCCAAAGGTGGGGATCCCTTCGGGCAGGGGCAGGTCGTTGTCGATGGTCTTGGGGACGTGAACCGATCGCAGGTCATACCCCATCTTTTTCTGAGCATACTGGCTTACGGCATGGGCGGAGGACGCGGTATCGTCCCCCCCAATACTGACCAGATGGGTGATCCCTGCACCTCTGAGCGCGCTCACGGTATTGCCCAGGTATTCCTCTTTCTCCTTGGGATTGGATCGCGCGGTCTTGAGAATGGTCCCGCCCCGCAGGTGAATGCGACTGACATCGGCGATCGTCAGAGGCAAGAACTGGGGCTGGCCCGCCATCAGGTGCTTGAATCCTTCCAATATTCCCATCACTTGGTAGCCATGGTTGATGGCGGTAATGGTGACCGCGTGGATGACGCCGTTCAGGCCTGGCGCCGGCCCGCCGCCGACCAGGATGCCAATCGTCTTCCGAGCGCTTGCTTCGGACATCGAACTCCTCCTAGTGTTCTGTAGATGAGCGTGCCTCTTATATCACAGGCAGGGCGTTCTGTCAAACCTGGGCCAGCCCAGCCAACGCGCAGGCAGTCACCGCCAGAAAGACCCAGTCGCCTCGCCGTAAGCGCAGGACCCGGCGGGAGGTGCGCTTGCGACCTGAAGCAAAACCACGTGACTGCAGGGCAAGGGCCAGGCTGTCTACGGAGCGCAGGGCTGTGATGAGCAAGGGCACCAGCACCGGGATATAGGCCCGTGCCATCCGGACTGGATTGCCTCGTGAGAGGGTCAAGCCGCGGCTCTGCTGCGCCTCCAGGATCTGGTAGAACGTGCGCTTGTACGTCACGACATACTCGAGGGCCATCACCATCGGAAATCCCAACTCAAAGGGGACCCCCAGGCGGGTTAATCCGGCGACGGCGTCTCCGGGATCTGTGGTCCACAGCAGCAGTGAGAGCACGAGGCTCAAGCCGGCGATACGCGCGCCCAGTCCAACAGCAGTCCAGATCGAGCCGCGGGTGACCGTGATCGGGCCGACGCCCCACAGCGCGTCCTCTGCGCGCCAGCGCAAACTGCCGAGCAGGATGATCGTGATCAGCAGCGGCCACATCGTCTTCCAAAGCGGTAAGAGGCGAGACCTCGTGCCCTTGGAGAGCAGTCCCAGGATGTGCAAGATCGCGAGCACCAGGAGCAACAGATGGGACGCAGACTCCAGGGCCAGGTACCCGCCAACGGCGATCACAAAGATCAGTTTGGCTCGGGGATCGAGTCGATACAGGAATCCGCTGCCCGGAGCGTATACCCAGTCATCCATCGTTCGTTCTCGGTGAAAGACCAACGCGCAGGTAGGCACCCGTGTCCAGCGGGAGCGGAGGAGGCCAGCCGAGCAGATGGGCTAGCACCGTCACAGGCAGCGGCTCCAGTTCCACCGACGCCAACCCATCGATATCTGCCAGCACCTCAGTGGGAGGGCCACACGTGACGAGGTGACCCTGGTAGAGGACCGCCACCCGCTGCGCGTAGCGGACAACGAGCGACAGGTCGTGGGTGATCATGACCACCGTCGTGCCTTGCCGGTGCCGGTGCGAGATGATCTCCATCAAGTGCTCGATCGCACCGCGGCCCAGCCCGACTGCGGGCTCGTCGAGGGCCAGGGCAGGGGTGTCCATCGCCAGCGCACTGGCCAGCGCGACCTGCCGCCGTATCCCATAGCTCAACACCGCTGGCGGGTGTTCGGCATAGGGGAGGAGGTCGAGCTGGTCGAGCGTATCGGTGACCCGTTCTCGGAGGGCATCCCCGCTCAGCCCCAGTTGGCGCGGGCCGTATGCCACCTCCTCACGGACGCTGGCTGTAAAGATCAACCGATCCGGATTCTGCGGGAGATAGCTGACCGTCCGGGCCAGTTCACCCACCTGCCGGGCGCGCGTGTCGTGCCCGGCGACGAGGACTTGCCCGCTGGTGGGCTTGAGCAGCCCGTTCAGATGCCTGATCAGGGTGCTTTTTCCCGAGCCGTTGACGCCGATCACGGCCAGCCATTCGCCGCGGCGCACCTCGAGCGAAACATCCTGGAGAGCCAGGCCCTGTGCTGCCGGGTAACGATAGGATAGGTTGCGGATCTCGATCAGCGGCCCGGCGGATCGGGCCGCTCGAAGGGACTTGGACGGCTCGTCCAGGCGAGCGGACCCGACGTCGAGCGTTTCGGCCAGTGCCTCGCAGACCTCACTGGGCCGGAAGGAGGAAAAGGGGGGCAGAGATGGGATGCGCCCTCGAAGGTGGTGAGCCAGGCGTGCGAGCTGGGGCACGTCAATTCCCCAGCTATCGAATCTGCCCACCTGCGCAAATACCTCCACAGGACTGCCGCTCAGTGCCACGCGTCCCTGCTGCAGGACGACTATGCGATCCGCAAAGCGGGCCGCTGCTTCGGCATCCTGTGTGGCCATGATCACCGTCATGCCCTGCGGGATCTCGAACCGCAGGCGGTGGATGGCCGCGATCACGGCCTGCCGGCCTCGGGGGTCCAGTCCCATAGTGGGCTCATCCAGGACCAGGACCCGGGGGCGCATGGCAAGGACGCTGGCCAAGGCCAGGCGCTTCTGCTCGCCGCCGGAAAGCGCGTGGGTGGAGCGTTCGCGGAAGCCGGCCAGGCCGACCACAGCGAGGGATTCGTCGATGCGCGCTTCGATCTCGTCCACTGGCAGGCCCATCGCCTCCAGGCCGAACGCTACCTCGTCGGCCGCGGTGCGGTTAAAGAGCTGCGCCTCGGCGTTCTCAAAGACCAATCCCACCTGCATCGCCACCTGGGCCATGGGCGTCGTCCGGGTGTCGAGGCCGCAGACGATGACCTGCCCTTCAGATTCGCCGTCGATGGCGTGTGGGATGGCTCCGTTCAGCGCGAAACAGAGCGTGCTCTTGCCCGCTCCCGCAGGGCCCATCAAGACGATGAACTCGCCAGCCTGCACGTGTAAGTCAACGCCGCGCAGCGCAAGCACGGCGTCACCACCGGGCAAGGGAGGCGGATAGGCGAACCGGAGGCCGGCGATGTGGATGGCGGTCGTCAAAGTCGGATCAGTCTTGCCGCGCCCAGCGCAAAAGAGGTGGGTAGGCGCGTGCAACGAGCATGTACACCGGCACGCCGACGAGCCCGGTCGCTACCTGGAAGGCGTTAAAGGGCACTTCTTTGGCCGCCGTAGCCACTCCAAGCCGCAGGATCAGAGCCTCATAGACAAAGTACCCGGCGATCACCACGACCCCGCCCGCGATGGCAGCCAGGAACATCACCCATGGCTTGCGGCCCCTGCCAATGTAGGCGACGACCACGGCCTGGAGCCCGTGAATGATCAGCGTGCCAGGGGCATAGGCCATGAAGCCAGCGATCAGGTCGGCGATGGCCATCCCACCTCCCGCGATCAGGAAGCCCAGCCAGGGGCCAAAGGCCAACGCCGCGAAATTGGCTCCTACGTCGCCGAGATGGACATAGCCCCCGGTCGCTGGGACAGGGACTTGGACCACCAGGGTCAAGACGCAGACTACCGCCGCCATCACCGTGACCAAGGCGATCTTGCGCACATTCCACTGCTTCATCTCTCCAACCTCTCTTTGTGCAGTTCGTGCTGAGTGAAAAACCAGGCGGGCAGGATGCACTTCCCTACCCGCCCGCTTGGGGTCTAGCAACCCTATTGTACGTCACGAGAACGCCTATGTCAAGCGATCCCGTTTCTGGAAGAGAGAAGCGAGCAGTGCACCAATGTATACGACGCCGGCGACCAGGTAAAGGCTCTTGATACCCCACCAGATGGTCGCGTACTCTAGCACGCCTCCCGCAAAGGTGCCGCTGAGATTGGATGCCAGGGGTCTGGCGGTCTCCCCGGCCCCAGTATGTCACGGCCCGTGATGTGCTGCTGTCTCGCCGTCTCCCCAGTTCTTACGGGATCCAAGGCCATATCTGGACGACAAACCAGATGATGGCTCCAAGCAGGATCAGTGTGGCCAGGCCGATCATCACGAACGACCCCACCCGGCTGCCTCGTGTGCGGACCCTCACCTGCACCTGCTGCTCGCCCGCACCTTCGACACGAACCTGAAGTGTGGCGGCGTGCCTTGTCCCTTCAGTGGGCAGGAGGTCTACGCGCCCCACCAGCTCGACGACCTGCGCTCTCCTGGGTGGGCAAGCAAAGCGAGTCGGGTCGAGGACCAACCACGGTGGATTCCCCTCGATCTGGCAGTGCGCGGGCACTTGGCCGCTGTTCCTGACCTCAAAGGCGGCCTGTTCCGTAAAGAGCTGCCTGTGAGAGGCGGTGCCCAGGTCGATCTGCGCGGGCGTGATATGGATCGTCGGGGATACCAAGGCGGCGCTGCCCGGCGATGGACTGGCGGATGGGACAGCGCCTCTCAGCCGCTCGCTGAGCTGCGCAGCTGAGGGACGGTTTGCTACCTCGACCTGAAGGGCATCGCCGAGCACCTGGCGCACGGCTTCGGGGATCGTGTCCATCTTGGGAAACTGGAACGGGTGGTCGCGGGGGTCATCGTCGGTGAGAAGATGGTAGGCCGTCGCCGCCAGCGCGTGCACGTCGGAGCGGGGCTCCGCCCGGCCGTCGTATAGCTCGGGGGCCGCATAGCCTACTGTGCCGTAGACGCTCGACTGCTGGCGTCCCGGCTGGCCTGGGCGCTGCACGACGTACCGTGTCTTGGCCGTGCCAAAGTCTACCAGCACTGCACGGCCACTGTTCTTGTCCAGGATGATGTTCGCAGGCTTGATGTCGTTATGGATGACCGGCGGCTGCTGCTGTTCCAGATAGCTCAATACCTCGCAGATCTGAACGGCGTACCGTATCACGTCCTCAAGTGGCTGCGGATGTCCCGCGACGGTCCGCCCGTCTTTCTCTCGAGTCAGGTCCTGTGCCAGGTTGGGGCCCTCGATGTATTCCATGACCAGGTAATTGCGCCCGTGTTCGGTAAAGTAGGCATAGATGTCGGGGATGCCAGGATGCTTGAGGGCAGCCAGCATGCGCGCTTCGAGTTCGAATCGCTCGATAGCCCGCTGTCGTGCCTTTTGGTCGGTGGGGTCATAGTATTCGATCACTTCCTTGACCACGCACGGACGATCAAAGGCCTTTGTGTTCGCCGCCAGGTACACGGCACCCATGCCCCCCCGGCCGAGCAGACGGATGATCCGATAGGTGCCCTGTTCCACCAACTGTCCAGGCTGCAGGAGGCTGGGCTCGCTGTCGAGTCCGGCTCCGCAGAACGCGCAAAAGCGAGCACTGGAGTTGTTTTCCCGACCACAGGACGAACAGCGCATCTCCGTCTCCAGGTAGAGGATGGAAGTGACCTGCATTCATTATAACAAAGACTACACACAGCGCCAAGTAGGGGCGGGTTCCTCAACCTATACGCGATGGGCAGCATCGCGTTGCGCGGTACCCTCCGGCGGGCCGCGCATCGGTCAGGGCGAGACTTGGCTCCGATGTGCCGCAGACACGCTATGTGATCCACTCGTCCGGCATAAAGTCCGTGCGATTCGCGTAGACCAGCACGGTCTGATCGGCGTCAAAGTCGATGCGCGTGATCGCGGCGTTGTTCATCAGAAACCACTGATGCTCTCTCCTGGGCACGTCAAAGAAGACGGACATCACATAGTTGCAAAACCCGCCGTGACTCACGACTGCCACACGGTCTGGCGTGCCTCCGTGCCGTTCCATCAGATCGCGCACGACGCACTGGGCGCGGGGGAGTCGATCCGCGCGCTCCTCGAATGGGCGGTTCCACCATCCATGCGCATTGACCGTGTCAGGCAGGCGCAAGAGGGGATAGTGCTGCTCAAAGTAGGCGCGGCTTTTGCCGGGCAGGCCCACGGGCTCGCCCGTCTCGGGGTCATCCAGGAAGATACCGCCCGTCTCATGTAGGTCTTTCCAGGCCCACAGAGGGAGGTGGACGGCCTCGGCGATGGCGGTCGCCGTAGCCACGGCACGGACCATCAGGCTGCAGTACAGGTGCGTGATCCCGAATCCCGACAGGTTCTTGGGATCCCTGCCATCGACCGTCGCAGATGGGGCTCCCTGGCTCAGACACTGGGCCAGCCTTTCTGCTTGTTTCTGCCCCGTCTTGGTCAGCGTGGGATCCTCGCTGCGCCCATGGTTCGATCCGGTACGCTCCCACCGCTCGTTGTTTGTTGATTGGCCGTGTCGAATAAAGTAGAACTGCATGGGTCTTGTTCCTCACCTTGGGTTTTCCAACCGTCTCCTGGACGGGTGTGCGGCGGAATGCAGAGGGCCGCGTGCACCGCCTGTTCGCTGTTTGTCTGCTCCCGGGTTGCTGACCCCAAGTGGACGCCCTCCTCGTCTCGGGTCCCGTGCGAGAGAGAGGACTGCCAGCGGTCAGCCGCGCCATTATACTCGAAAACCGCGATTACTGCTATCACTTGGGCATTTGGTTGGGTTGGCATGGGTGGGGCACCGTATGGGAAGCTTGGGCCGCAGTTGAGGCAAGGCGAGGGGCGTGTTCTGGTGGGCTGTCCTACGCGTGCTGAGGAGGAGGACCGGGCGCGATCGTCCTCCTGGGATCGCCGGGGCTATCCCTTGTACTTTTCCTTGATCTGGTGCAGCCGCTCCTGCACCCTGTTCTCGATGTCGATCATCCGGATATCGTCCATGTAGGTCACGAACGTGGGAGAGGCCACGTCGCGGAGGATAGAGATGACGGACGAGATCTCTTCGACCTTCATCTCGGTGAACAAGGCGGTGGCGGCGAGCAGATCATCCCAGTTGGCTGTCTCGCCGTCTCGGTTGACCTGCACGAGCCGATCGACACTCATCATCACCGCCATCAGGGGGTTGTTGATGTAGTGAGAGATGGTGACGGCAACGTTGTGGAGCACCTCGGCGGCGATGACCTTGCGAGTCGCATCGTAGAGGCGTGCGTTCTCGATGGCGATCGCCGCATAGTTGGCCAGGGCACAGAGACGCGTCATGTCCTCCCTCGTAAAGTCGCGACGCATATGCCGGTTGGCCACGCTGAGGATGCCAATGATCCGATCTTTGACCCGCAGAGGCACTTCGACCAGAGAGTGGACCACGTAGCCTGTCTTGATCTTGAGTTCTGGATCATGGGTGCGGCTGGTCACGATCGCGGGCTTTTTGCTTCGCACTACCTGACCGAGCAGGTTGTCGCTCACTTTCAGGTTCACCCCGTGAGCGTGCTTTTCCCCCGCGCTTTGCGTGGCGGTCATATACAGCTCGCCTGACTCCCTGTCGATCAGGTACAGCGATCCCTCGTCCGCCTGGCAGAGATAGACAGATGCCTCCACGATCCGGTTGAGCAGCGTGTCCAGATCGAGCAGGGCGGTCACGGCCTGACCGATCGCGTACAACGTGGTCAGTTCGGCTACTTTGCGATTGAGCTGGCGGTTCGTGGTCTCCAGTTTCCGCAGCAGGTCTTCCCTTTCGCGGCGCAGCCTGCTCTCGATCAGCGTCCGCTCGACGCAGGTAAGCACCTCTTGCACCTCAAAGGGCTTGCGGATATAGTCGCGCACCCCCAGGCGGAACGCCTGAACCGCGATGTCCTCCGAGCCATGAAACGTCATCAGGATGACGGGCCATTCATACTGGGCCTCTCTCAGCTTTTCGAGCACCTGCAGGCCCGTCATACGGGGCATGTTGACGTCGGTCAGGATGAGATCGGGCTTCTCCCGCAAGGCGTATGCAAGTCCCTTCTGGCCATCTGGCGCGGTAGCGACCAGGTATCCCCGTGGCTCGAGGATCGTCTCGCGCAAGACGGTCCGGATCTCTTCGCTGTCGTCGATCACCAATATCCGCTCGCCTGCCAAGCTTACCTCCCGGTGTTCTCTCCCTCGTCGGTGCAGGTGTGCAAGGGCCTGATTTCATTATAACGTGCTTGATCTATTGCGTCAAGGCACGTGCGCTGCGATCGGGTCTTCGCTTCTCGCTGTCGCTCGGCGGTGGCCAGGGACAGCCGCCTCATATCTTGCGGTATCGCGGAACTATGGAGGATGGGTTTCCGGTCACGCCCCGACGAGGTTTGCTGTTGACAATGGATCGTGAGTGGGCTATACTACAGGCCGCTGTACGCTCAAGGCGGCACGTGGAGATCGGTTCTGCGCTGGGAACTGCTGGCTACGACCCTGTGGTCTCTGAGTGCGAACCCAGTCCATACTTCCGGGGAGAACGATGTATCTCTTTGATGCGAACTGTGCGGTTGGCCCGTGGCCGACCGATCGCCCTGCCTACGAGACCGCAGATGAGTTGTCCTCTGTAATGGAACGCCTGGGCATCGAGCGGGCCCTGGTATCTCACACGTTGGGCCAAACCTACGATCCCCCTCAAGCCAACCAGATCCTGATGGACGAAATCGCCGGACACGAGCGGCTGCTACCCTGCTGGACGCTGCTGCCCCTGTCGTGCGGCGAGATGGGGACGCTGGAGACGCTCCTGGAGCGCATGGCTGGCTCAGGGGTGCGCGCGGTGCGGTTCTACCCCCGCGACCACCAGTACGAGCTGGATGAGTGGCAGTGCGGTGAGCTGTTGGATGGCCTGTCTGAGCGCCGGTACGTGGTCTTGCTCGACGTCGATCAGACGAACTGGGGGGAGATAGAACGTGTGTGCCGCACGTATCCGGGACTCTCCCTGGTGCTCACCCAGACGGGCTACCGGCAGATGCGCCGCCTAATGGCGCTGATGGCCCGCTATCCAAACGTCTACTGTGACCTGTCGGCCTTTTGCGTGTTCCTGGGTGTAGAGGAGGTCCTGGAACGGTTCGGGAGCCGCCGTCTGCTCTTTGGCACCGGGCTTCCTCTGCGCGACCCAGGCGGGCCGATCGCCCGCGTCTCCTACGTCCGCGCGGCAGAGGCGGACGTCAAGGCCATCGCCCACGGCACACTCGAGTGGATGCTGGGACGTGTCCGTCTGCAGAAGGAGAGCGCGTGAGCCAGGGCGCGGGTCTGGACTGGGTGGGCGCGATCCGCGCTGGCACGGCGCTGGGCCGGGCGGGCGTACGGGTCATTGACGCGCATGCGCACCTGGGTGACTACTACAACTTTTACATCCCGCGGCCCGAGGCAGCCTCGATGGTCGAGGTGATGGACCGCCTGGGCATCGAACAGGCGTGGATCAGCGCGCTGCCAGCGTGTGGGGCCGACGTGCCGCGCGGGAACGACATGACCGCTGCAGCGGTGCGGGCATACCCGGGAAGGTTTGTCGGCTATGCCTCGGTGAACCCCCACACCCCCGAACGGGTGCGGGACGAGCTGGAGCGCTCCTTTGACCAGTTGGGGCTGTCCCTGATCAAGCTGCACCCCGCGATCGTCGAGTACCCGATCTCTGGTCCGGCATACGAACCGGTGTGGCGTTTCGCCTCTGAGCGAGGGGCGATCGTCCTCAGCCACACCTGGGGAGGCGCGCCGACCTGCTCGCCGTGCCACTTTGAGCCCCTGGCTCGGGCCCACCCAGACGTGACCTACCTGCTTGGGCACAGTGGAGGGGTGCCCGTCGGATTCAGAGAGGCCATCGAGGTGGCGCAGACCTGCCCCAACGTCTACCTGGACATCTGCTGCTCGACCATGAGCTCGGTCTGGCTGGAGCGCATTGTGAATGAGGTCGGCTCGGATCGGGTCTTGTTTGGGACCGACATGCCATTTCTGGATCCCACGTATCTTGTCGGTCGCCTTGCTTGTGCGGCGCTAAGCGATGCCGACAAGCGCAGGGTTTTCGGACAGAATGCGGAGACTCTCTACGCACGGGCGCGGCGAGTAGAAAGGAACGCTTGATGGTGGATGTTCGGGTGCGAGTCTGGGCTGAGCCCTTGAGAGCCTTCTGCGTTCGTGTCTTTGAGGAGCTGGGTGTGCCGTCGCCGGATGCGCTGATCGTCGCCGACGTCCTGGTGGCGGCCGATCTACGCGGGGTGGACAGCCACGGCGTTGCGCGCTTGAGGCGCTACGTCCAGGGCGTCCGCGAGGGCACGATGATCGTCCGCCCCGAGGTCACGACGATCGTCGAGACACCCGCCACGGCGACCCTGGATGCGGGCGGGGGATTGGCGCAACCGGTCTCGTACGAGGCGATGGAGAGAGCCATCCAGAAGGCCCTGGACGTGGGGGCGGGATTCGTGACCGTCCGCAACTCGAATCACTATGGGATCGCCGGGTACTATGCGATGATGGCCCTGGAGCACGACTGCATCGGTATCTCGATGACCAACGCTGCGCCGCTCGTGGTGCCGACCTTTGGCCGAGATGGGATGTACGGCACCAACCCCATTGCCGTGGCCGCGCCCGCCGGTGAGGAGAGGCCCTTTGTGTTGGATATGGCCACCAGCACCGTGCCGCGCGGCAAGCTGGAGGTGTACAACCGCCAGGGAAGGCCCATTCCGTTGGGGTGGGCGACGGACGATACTGGAACGCCGACCACCGACCCGGCCCCCGTGCTCGACAATCTGCTGGGAAGCGGAGGAGGAGGGCTGCTTCCGTTGGGGGGTGCGGGCGAGCTGATGGGCGGACACAAGGGCTATGGGTTGGGGCTGCTCGTGGACATGATGTGTGCGGTGCTGTCCGGAGCGGCTTACGCGGACCTGGTCTATCCCAAGGATCCGGATGGGACCCCCCTTCCCTCCAATCTCGGGCACTTTTTCGGTGCCTGGCGGATCGATGCCTTTCGACCCGTGGCCGAGTTCAAGGCAGCGATGGACGACTGGCAGCGACGTCTCCGGACGGCACCCAAGGCGGAAGGACAGGCTCGCATTTACATACACGGCGAAAAAGAGTTCGAGGCGGTGGAGCGCCGTTCTCGGGAGGGAATACCGCTCAACCCCAAGGTGGCAGCCGATCTGCGGAGCATCGCAGAGGAGGTCGTAGTTGGGTACGATCTGGAATAGCGTGTCCCCGGTATGGAGCTGACGCGGCATCCAGAGTATCCCGCCTACGCTCGCGACAGGGAGACCGACCGGCGCGGTCGGCTGGCCATCGCCGCTTGGGTGAGGGGCGGCGAGACGCTTTCGGTCTCCGAGTATTCGCTGCGCTGGACGGTCGAGGGTGCGCGAGGCTTTGTACGCGCATGGTCTCGTTTCTTTCAGGCGTACAACCGCGTGCTCTGGGATCGCTTTCCCTACTGCCGTCGCTGTGGCGGAGGGTGCTGCGTGGTGGGCGCGTCGCGCGTGACCGCGTTCGACGTCCTGGCTCTGACCTTGCTGGGTTATTCCTTGCCGGACCTGCCCCCGGAGATCGGGAATGCGCGTGACTGCATCTACCTCGCAGGGAAGGCCTGCGCCTGGCCGACAGCGTGGAGGCCCCTCAAGTGCTGGTCCTTTTACTGCCTGGGCGATCGCTGGGACCCGACCTCTTCCTTGCAGGACCACTATGCTGCCGTGGCCGGGGAACTGGAGGCTCGGGTCTCCGGCCTCCTGCCTGCAGCGCTGCGCGCAGTTGAGGCACGCTCGGGAGAGGAACTCCTTGCGCACCTGGGGGATCCACTCCGGTTTGCCAGCGTGCTGGACGATGCACTGTCCAGGGCGTTTGTGAGACCGTTCATCGAAGGCACCGGGGTGCAGTCCCTGAACGATCGCCCTGAGACCAGAAACGCCCGGCTGCCCATTGGGCCGGCCGAGCTGATAGGCTCTGACGACGATTGGTTGGCCTCCTCCGTACAGGTTTTGACGGATGAGGCGGTCAAGCAGGTGTCCGAGGGAGTCCTGGCGCTTCCTCTCGGGCTGGAGATGTCGGTGGAAGACCTGCTGGCTGATCTGGAGACACTGGAGTGGATCGTCCTGGGGCATCTCCCGCAGGGGGCCAGGCTGTTGGACGAGATCCATAGCCGGTATGCTCTCGCCCCTGCCTCCAAGGGAGGGGAACAGCCCACCGTCTGGTACGCCCTGCGCCATCACGTTCAGCGCCTGCGGGACAACTGGAACCGTCTGCCGTAGGCGTGCCTGCTGCGCCCCGCACCGTGCCGCAAGTCTGCACAGGGTCTGAGACCGGTCCCCGCAGAAGAGGAGGCCTGTCGCGGGGATCGGGCTGCTGGTCCGGGGCTGTCGCGCGCGGCGGGAGGGCCCGCCGAACCGGGGCTGACCGTGCGCCCTGTATACCTGGAGGTTGAGATCGATGTTTCGTGTTCCCTATGACAGAGGCTACCTGGAATTCGACTTGCCCGCAGGCATGCACGGCACGCTGGTCGAGTCGCACCCGACAGAGCCGCTCGCCGACGTGGGGGGAGCCATCGCCAGCGCGCTGGCTCAACCGGTTGGCTCGCCCCCCGTCGGCCGCATGGTCAAGCCAGGAGACACGGTCTGCATCGTGTTCACCGACATCACGCGGACCAGCCCTGACTGGCTTCTCGTCCCCCCGATCCTGCGCGAACTGGAGGAGGCAGGCATCGGAATGGAGGACATCACGCTGCTGTGCGCAATCGGCATGCACCGTCCAAGCACGATGGAGGAAAGGATCGCCAAGCTCGGACCGGATGCCGTCGAGCGATACCGGGTGATCGACAACGAGCCGCAGAACCCCGATGCCCTGGCCCCTCTCGGTGCCATTGACGAATGTCCGGCGGCTGGTGAGGCCGCGCTGTCGGTGCATAGGACGGCCTACGAGGCGGACTTGCTGATCGCGACCGGGATCGTCGAGCCCCACCAGTACGCGGGGTACTCGGGGGGATACAAGACGGTGGCCGTCGGTGCGGCAGGAGAGGCGTTGATCACTTGCAGCCATGGGCCACGGTTCGTCGATGATCCCAACACCCGCTTGGGGCAGGTGGAGGGCAATCCGTTCCAACAGATGATCACCAAGGCAGGCCGGCGAGCGGGGCTGCGCTTTATCATCAATGTCATCCTCGACGATCAGCAGCGCGTGGTGTCGGTGATGGCGGGCGAGCCAGCCGAGACCCACCGGAGGCTGGTCGGGCTTGCCCGGGCTTTTTACGAGGTGCCCATTCCCCGCCAGTACGACATCGCCATCGGCGGCGTGGGCTACCCCAAGGATGCCAACCTCTACCAGGCCAGCCGCGCGGCGAGTTATCTCTTTTTCGCGCCTACCCCGGTCGTGCGCCCCGGCGGCTACCTGATCGTCCCCGCGCGTTGTGAGGAGGGAGCGGGAGAAGGAGTGGGGGAACAGCGCTACCTGCGCGCGATGCGCGAGGCGCCGGACGTGAGCACCATCCTCGCTGACGGGCGGGCGCACGGCTACCCGCCGGGCCAACAGCGTGCCTTTGTGATGGCCAAAGTACTGGAGCAGAACAAGGTGATCGTGGTCGGCAGCGAGCATCCAGAGGTCGTTGCGGCGTGCAAGATGATCCCTGCACCGACGATGGAAGAGGCGCTGGACATTGCGGCGGCGGACCTGGGAAGGGAGGCCGAGGTGCTCGTTGTCCCCCACGCCCTGCTGACCCTGCCGGTGGTCCAGCGCTGAGCGTGAGGCGTGGAGCGCAGGGCGTTTGACTGCCCTGGCATGGACACGGTGTGAGTTGTCCGGGCAGCGTACGCAAAGATGCATGCCAGAGCAGGGGTACCCCACGCTGACCGGGCAGCGATCACCAGATCCCAAAGCGCACGTCCCAGCCGCGTTTCAGGATCGCGCTGGTGATCGGCGTCTTGATCTCCTGAGGGGAGAACTCATAGTCGTAGAGTTCATCAAAGTCGAGGTCATCGTCGAGGCCCCAGGCGGTCCCGGCCTCGAATCCGGCCATGATCCCCCTGTATCCTCCCCACCCGATGCGCACCTCTTGTGGCCCGGCACGCCAGCCGACCGCCCGGGTGACATCGATGAGCGTCACCAGGTGCCGGGCCTCGTCGAACCGCATGCGCAGCTCATAGACCCTGGTCAGTCCGGCCCTGGCAAAGAGCTCCCACCACTGCGCATCGGCGTACTTCCACGTTGCGACCAGCGTTTTACCGCGCTCCCCCACGACGATCGGAGCCTGCCACTCGTTGATCCCCTGGATGTGGGCCCGCAGCTCTGCTTCGGAGATGGCTAGTCCCTGGCCCCGAAAGCGGAACACGCGCTTGGCCGCCCAATCGGCATAGGGAACAAACCCGGCGATCGAGAGCACAAATGCGCTCAGGATGGCAATGAGCAGTGCCTGTTCGTCGTCCTGCAGGGTCGAGATCACGAGCAGCAAGATGCCCCCGAGCACCAGCATGTAGAGCACGATGAGGCCAAAGACGATCAGAAAGCGCTTCAGCATCGAGATTCCTTTCTGCCTGGGAAGAAGGGGGTCCACCTCTTCCATCACCGTGCGACGGTCAGTGCGTGCCGCGCTTGGACCCCACCCTTTGGACAAAGCGGTCGATGTCGACCACGTAGCGGGTGTGGGTGCCCCTGCCGATCAATTCGTGCTCGTCCCACGCTTGCACGGCAAAGGTGATCCTACGCCCCTCCACGGCTGTGACCTCAGCCTGCGCGCGAACTTGCTGGCCGAGGGGCGTGGCGGCCAGATGCTCCACGTTGAGGGCGATGCCCACGCTGGCCTGACCTGGTGGCAGGAGGGGATCGATCGCCGCCACAGCGGCTGATTCGATCAGCGCGATCATCGCCGGGGTAGCATAGACTTCTATGCTCCCGCTGCCCAGTTGGGGGGTAAGCAGCGTGCCGGTGACGGTCGCTGCCGCCTCGCCCGTGATCCCCAGTCGAATGTCCCCCATGTGCCTTGTCCCCCTGTCTGTCCTCGTGTCTTGCTGTCTCCCTGCTCGCGCGCCGCCTGGACGCGACATCAAGGCACGTACAGTATACCACAGAGTGATGCGTTGCGCACAGTCTGTGGTAGGATTGATGGTCCTCTGGTTCTGTGGTAGAATGGACATAGGGACGTGGAACGGCAAAACGCCGGCCTGGGGGGCCGGCATCCCGCTCCGATGCCTCCTACCGGATCCTACTCGCCTGCCAACCGATCCCGACGGGCACCAGAGGAAAGGAGTAACGCTTGCGCATCCTGCTGTGGTTTCTGATCGTTCCGGTTCTGCTCCTCGCGTGCGCCCTGGCGATGATCTGGATGCCGCTCCCGAGGCCCCTTCCCCCTGCGGGCAGTCACGAGCGGAACCTTCCGGCGGCGATCATCACCGGTGTGCTGGGCATCGCCGCTGTGGCCGGACTGGTGGTGATGGCGGTCTCGTCCTTTGTGCAGGCGGGTCGCGTGCTGGATCCGGTTCTTCTCTCCGCGGGGCTGTCCTCACGGGGGTACATGCTCTTTGGGCAGCAGTATCACGGCTCAGTGCGGGGTCGCCAGGTAGACGTCTACTATGTGCCGAACCGGAGCATCTGGTCCCCGCTACTGAATATCTATGTCCGCGCCGATACGGGCACCAGGGCAGCCATCGGAACCGGCAAGCCGCTGTTGGACTGCAGGGACTGTCCTCTCGTGGCTGTGGGTGAACCGGATGTGGGCTACCTGCAGATCTATGCCGAAGACGAGGCGTGGGTGGGCCGCCTGTTGGCCGAGCCGGCGAACCGGGCGGCGCTCAGCCGCCTGCTAGATCGCCAGGGCGCGGGTGGGTTCAGAGAGCTCTATGTCCAACCGGAGCGGCTATGGCTGCGCTGGCGTCCCCAGGGGGTGAGCGAGTCGCATGTCCGGCAGGGCCTGGACGATCTGCTGTCGTTGGCCGAAGCCTGCGAGAGCCAGCGATGAACCTCATCCGGCCCGTGGCGCTTTCGGCAGAACTACCTAGTCCAGCCCGGCCGGCGTGTGCGATTTTCGTGACTGAATTGTCATGATCTAGGTATTGAATTTGGCCTCGATCTGTGGTATGATGGGTACAAAGACGAGGTATTACAGCATGCATTGCACTCATCGTCAGTGAGAGATGTAGATGGTCAAGACACACAGTCGGCCCTTGACCAGGCAGTCGGCTGTTGCTCTCTATTGGGGCGGTTAGAGGGAGGTGATGCCCAAACCAGATCGGGGCAGTTCTTTCCCCCGTGAGGGGCGGCAGGGCTGTCTCCTGTGGTGGCGATAGCCTCACAGACGCACGGATAGCGGTACGAATGAGTGAACTGGACTAAGGAGGTCAGTGATGAAAAAGGTAGTGTTGGCGGCTCTTGTCTGCGCGCTTCTCGCTCTGATCAGCATCCAGCCGGCGCAGGCGGCCGCGCCCGAGTACGGGCCATTTATCCACATCGTGCAGTGGGGGGAGAGCTTGAGCGGCATCGCCGCGCGCTACGGCACCACGGTAGGGGCGATCTTGCACGCCAACTACATCGCCAATCCAGACCGCATCTACGCCGGTCAGCGGCTCCGTATTCCCGCCAGGACGGGGCCTTACTACCCGCCCAGCGGTGGTCACGGCGGCTACGTCGTCCGGGCCGGGGATACGCTCTCGGGGATCGCCTGCCGGTTTGGGGTGAGCGTGAACGCGCTCGTGCGGGTCAACGGCATTGTGAACCGCAACCGGATCTATGCCGGTCAGCGGCTGACCATCCCCGGAGGGGGCGGCGGCTACCATCCACCCGCGGGAGGCGGCAGGTACTACAGGGTGCGCGCCGGAGACACGCTCTCGGCGATTGCGTGGCGGCACGGAGTGACCGCGTGGTCTATCGCCACGGCGAACGGCCTGTCCAACCTGAACGTCATCTATGCAGGGCAGGTGCTCTACATCCCATAAGAGTCTGGGGATGGGGCTTTTCGGCGGCGCACGGCAGGTGGTGCAGTGCGCGCCCAGAAAAGAATGAACAGGGCCAGCGCAGACGCGCTGGCCCTGTGTTCTATGTGGGGTAGGTCGCCTGAGCCCCCGAGTATACGATGTGGTGGATGGGATCGTATATCGCAGCGACGCGCACGTGACGGCCAATCAGGATAGTCAGATCTGAGGAGAACAAGCTGAGCGAGCATTTCTCACCATCCTGAGCTGTGGTACAATGGGGCTATCATGGACTGGGACCCCTTGGGGGAAGAGCGATGTCCCGCGAAGACGACCTTGAGCGCAGCAGCCGTGAACGCGATGCCAAGTGCGCCGCCGTGACACGAACAATGGATTTCAGGTTCCGCTCTCACCGCGAGCAGCGGGAGGAGCGAAGGGGCACCCAATGGGAGAAGCGAGTGTGGACCTGAGCCTGATCACCACGTGCATCATCGCCCTCGGCCTGCTGCTGACGGTCTGCTGTATCATCCGGCTGGGCGCGAGCTACCGGGCGGAGAGACAGCGCTACGAGGATGCCGCGGGGGAGCGGGAGGGTGGCCGTGAGGGTCTCCGCGGCTGGAAGCTGTCAAAGCGGAAGGGGTTCCTGAGAGGCGCGCCTCCTGTCGTTTGCCAAGATGAGGCGGACAATCCAGAGCTTTCTACGCTCGGCGATCACGGCGCGGGCGGGCATTCCTCCACGTGCAGGTAGTGCCTGCACTCCTCTGCCGTCAGGGAACGAGTGACGCGCGTCCTGGCCAGGGCGCTGGCGATCTGGTCGACGAGCCGAACCGCAGCCAGCACACTCCACGGCCCGCGCCGGATCGACTCGTACAGGTTGCCACCGCGCAGCCAGCGCATCACCAGGTAGGCACCGTCCGGCTCGCGCCAGTAGTCGTAGAGGGGAACGATGTGCAGGTGCTCCAACCGAGCCACCAGTTGAGCCTCGGTCTCAAATCGCCGGATAAAGTCAGGGCGGTTGGCGTATTCGGGGAGGATGACTTTGATGGCCACCTCGCGACTCACAGCAGGCTGGTAGGCGCGGTAAACCTCGCCAAAGCCGCCTGTGCCGATGCGCTGACGCAGTTCATAGCCACGGATGGGCCGAGCGAGGGGGGCATTCATGCGCTTCCTCGCTCTGGTCTGACAGGATCCTCGGAGCACGAGATCATCCGGTGAGACGGCCGGCCCGCCGGAGCCAGATGTCGCTGAAGCCTGCCAGGTGTCCCTCACAGCCGAGGTCGCCGGAAGGGCAAGTGTGGGGACCGCAATGGAGGGGGTGGTGCGTTCTTGCCCAGACTGAACTCATCTTACTACAGACGGATAGGGCAAGCAAGCCCGTGCGGCGTTTTGCCTGGGTCTGGCAGTGCCGTGCACACTTGCACAAGGCGGGGGATCGAGTACAATACCCCGGCAGCGGAGCGCGTTGACGGACGCTCTCCGGGTTCGTGCCCAGCGACCAACAGAAAGAAGCCACAGGATGCCCAAGAAGCGATTGACCGTCGAGCGCGTGTTCAGCGACCCCAACCTCAGCGGCCCGGTGCCGATCCAGCTCAAGTTCTCGCCGGATGGGCGGCGGGTCACCTACCTGCGCCCCGTGGACGAGGACGACGAGGTCCTGGACCTGTGGGCCTATGACATCGCCGCCGGTGAGCACGCGCCGCTGGTGCGCACTGAGGACCTGGTGCCCCCGGACGAGATCGAGGTCTCGGAACAGGAGGCGGCGCGCCGCGAGCGGATGCGGATCCGCCAGCGCGGGATCGTCGAGTACGGCTGGGCGGAGAGCGGCGGCCGTCTGCTCTTTCCCCTGAGCGGCGCGTGCTATGTCTACTCGCTCCACGCGGAGCCGGGAGAGCGCGTGCGCTGCGCCGTCTCCCCCGACGACGGCCCGGCCTACGATCCCAAGTTCTCGCCCCAGGGGGACGCCATCGCCTACGTCCGCGAGGGGGACCTGTTCATCGTTCCCGCAGAGGGCGGGGAGGCGCGGCAACTGACCACCGACGGCGAGGGGACGGTGCAGAACGGCGTGGCCGAGTTCGTGGCCCAGGAAGAGATGGGCCGTTACACCGGCTACTGGTGGTCGCCGGACGGCAGGTACATCGCCTACACGCAGATCGACGAATCACCGGTGCCCGTTGTCCAGCGCTCAGCCTACTGTGTGGACCGGGTCGAGGTGGTCGAACAGCGCTATCCCGCCGCGGGAGATCCCAACGCGCTCGTCCGCGTGGGCGTGGTCGATGTGGAGACGGGTCTGACCACGTGGATGAATACTGGCAAAGAGCGTGATGTCTACATCGCGCGCGTGGATTGGCTGCCGGACAGCGAAACGGTCGCGATCCAGGTCCAGTCGCGCGACCAGAAGACGCTGGATCTCTTGTTTGCCGACGCCAAGACAGGTGCGACCAGGTTGGTCCTGCGCGAGGAAGATGATCACTGGGTCGAGCTGCACGACGACCTGACGTTTCTCAAGGACAGCGATCGCTTTGTCTGGAGCTCCGAGCGGACAGGATACAGGCATCTCTACCTGTATGGCCTGGATGGGCACTTGGTCTGCCAGTTGACGCGAGGCCAGTGGCCCGTGTCCAAGCTGAGCGGCATAGACGAAAAGCATGGGGTCGCCTACTTTGAGGGATGGAGAGAGTCCCCGCTGGAGCAGCACCTGTACCGTGCCAGCCTGGAGGGCGGCGAGCCGGTGCAGGTGACCCAGGAGGTCGGCTGGCACGAGGTCGTCCTGGCCCCGGACTGTGCTCACTACCTGGATACGCACTCGGATGTCCTTCACCCGCCTCAGGTGCGTCTCTACGGGGCCGATGGAGAGTTGGTGGCGATGCTGGAGGCGAACGAGCTGCCCGAGCGAAACGAGTACGAATGGGTCGAGCCCGAGTTCGTCCTGCTGGAGGCGGAGGATGGGACGCCGCTGCACGGGCGCCTGACCCGACCCCCTGGTTTCGACCCCGAGGGTACCTACCCGGCGGTCGTCAGGGTCTACGGCGGGCCGCACGAGCAGAAGGTGTGGGATGCGTGGGACGCGAGCATGCAGGCGCAGCTCCTGGCGCACGCCGGGTTCGCGGTGTTCGACCTGGACAACCGGGGGATGGGCAACCGGGGCAAGGCGTTCGGCACGGCGCTGTACCATCACATGGGCGGGGTGGAGGTGCGCGACCAGTTGGCCGGCGTCGAGTATCTCAAGTCGCTGCCCTACGTGGACGGAGACCGGATCGGCGTGTTCGGGTGGAGCTATGGCGGCTATATGACGCTGATGTGCATGCTGAGGTCGCCCGATGTGTTCAAGGCGGGGGTTGCGGTAGCGCCGGTGACCGACTGGTCGCTGTACGACACGCACTACACCGAGCGCTATATGGGCCACCCGGACGAGAACGCCGAGGGATACAGGGAGAGTTCGGTGTTCACGCACGCAGGCAAGCTGCGGGGCAAGCTGCTGTTGGTGCACGGCATGGCCGATGACAATGTGGACTTTCAGAACAGCGTGCTGCTGATGGAAGCCCTGCAGCGGGCGAGCATCCCGTTCCAGATGATGGCCTACCCGGGCAAGAAACACGGCATCAGTGGCAAGCCGGTCCGAGTGCACCTGTTCGAGATGATCGTGGAACATTTCAGGCGACACCTGGGCTGACGGGGCGCGATCGCCCTGCCTATGTTCCGGCTTTGCCCTGGAGATGCCAGATGGCTGCCTCCAACTGAGAGTCGATCCCCTGCAAGAGCCCTGCGCGATACAGGGGGACCTCAATGTCGGGGATCACGCCGCGCCCCTCGAGCACCGTCCCATCTGTCGTCCACGTCTGCGCATTGCGGTATATGAACGTCGCGCCGTGCCGGCCTACTTTACTCTTGCCTCTTTCACCACCTGGCGGATGGTATCAAGAACCAGGTCGGGCGCGTCTTTGTGCAGGTGATGGCCACTCTCTTGGGCCAGGATGAACCTCCCCTGGGTTGACTTTTGTGTCAGCGCCCGGCTTTGCTCGATCCAGAACTGCTGATAGTCCTCGGCTACTTCCCCAAAGGCCGGGTTGGCCTTTCCTGACCCGATGACAACCAGCGGAATATCCCCGAACGACTCGACCGCTGCCACCTGAGCCGCGCCCTCGCCGAAAAGCGTCTCCAGTTCGGAGGCCGCTGCTGCCAAAAAGCCCGCTCTTGCCTGTCCTTCCGTGTCCGCTGCCTGGCGTGCAGCCTCGGCCATCTGGTGAATCCCGGCTGCCTCCTGTTCTGCCATCCGGTGGAGTTCAGGAAATGCCTGTCCGGTGATGAGCTGCAGCGGCGGGGGATCGAGCAGGATCAGACCAGCAACCTGGTCTGGGTACCGGCTGGCGAACACCTGCATGTTGGCTGCCCCCAACGAGTGTCCCACGAGCACGTACGGCCCTCCGACCCTGGCTTGGTCAAGCAGCAGTTCTAGTTCGTCTGCGATTCGCTGGCTGTGACGGGGCATCGGGCCAGGCTCACTCGATCCATAGCCGGCTCGGTCGTACGCACACACGCGTGTGTACTGCCCGATCTGGGCCTGGATGGATTGCCAACTGTCCAGCAGATCGCCATGTCCTGTGTCGATGACCACAACGGGATGGCCTTTGCCTATGCACCGAATGTGCAGGCTGTGCGTGCCAATGTCAACTAGCTTGTCCAAGTCAACGCCACCGCTTTGGCTGCATGCCGATAGGCCCAGCAGCGCGATCACAATCAAGATGCGCCAAGGCAAGCGTTTCTCCTTCCATGTTGCCTGGTGACGGTCACCGTCCCGGATCAGTCCGAAGGTCCGGTCTCCTGGTCGAGGTTCGATGGCGATCCCACCGTACCAGTCAGGCCACCTGGACTCAGTGTAACGGTGCCTGCGGCGCCATCAACGGTGATGGTCTGGCCGCTCTGGATGCGCTTGGTGGCCACACCCGTGCCCATCACCGCCGGTATTCCGTACTCGCGTGCCACGATCGAGCCGTGGCTGAGTGGCCCGCCGATGTCCGTGACGACCGCCGATGCCATTGGAAAGAGCGGCGTCCAGGCCGGAGTGGTGATTGCGGCGACGAGGACACAGCCTGGCTGCATCTGGCAGAAGTCCTCCGGGCCTCGCAGCACACAGGCCGGTGCCGTGACCCGGCCTGCACTCGTACCGATGCCTTTGATCGTGTCGCCGCTGTGGCTGCTTTCGTCCGCAGCGACGATCCCTTCCACGCTAAAGCCCATCACCCTTTTCTTGGACGGGGGCAGAACGGGCGGCGGCGTCACGCGCCGGGCCGCGCGCGCGAATGCGGCGCGTTCCTCTATGCGGGCAACCATCTCCGGCACCGGCTCGTTTTGTGCCAGGGCGGCGACCGCCCGCGTAAGTTCCTCTTGCCGGAGCCAGAAGACGTCATCGGACCCCTGGATAGTCCCGATGTGGACCAGGCGACGTCCCAACTCGCGCAGCATCCGCCGCAGCACCGGGTAGCCCAAACCGATATCGGCCAGGGCATCCTCGCGGATCTCGGCCAGCGACTGCGCCCAGCGCAGGGTCTTGGTGAACGCCCAACGCCTCAAGCCTTTGACGCGAGAGAGCACGCTCTCCGTCGCGCCCACGCGCCTGGCCTCGAGCGCCCCTTGCCGTTCGTGCGGGTCGGCGCCCTCGCCGCGCAGGTACAGCTTGACCATCTCCAGCATCGGTGCGGGGTTGTCGAGTGGCAGCGGCCTGGCAAAGTCGAGGTCGTAAATGATGTGTCCGAATTGGCGTACGTGCGCGCGGAAACGTTCCCGGAACACGCGCCAGTCCTCTTCCGCTATCTGCGCCGGGGTTCGATCGCTCTCCAACTGCTCGACAAGCTGCGCAGAGGGCGTGCTCAAGACGTAGGCGGCAACTAGATCTCGCCCGTCGGGGCTCTCGCGAGCCCGATACCAGGCAGCCAGGTCATAGAGCGACTTTTCGGCGCGGATGGGGGTGCTGTCATAGCCCATCAGGAAGGCCGTCGCATCGGGTTCTCCGGGGCGCACGATCAGCTTGTCGTACACGCGCGTGAACAGCAGCTCACTCCCCGCGCACGCCCCCATCCACGTCATCTGCGCGGTGAGGTTGAACATCGCCGCCCTCACGATCTCGCGCGCGCCATCCATCAGTTCCGACGCCCTCAGGTCAGAGAGCGGTTGGCTTTCCCAGCGCTGGACGGTCTCGACGTAGGGTGTACGCCCGTGTTCGCGCCAGTAGGGGACACCGTCGCGCATCATGCGCGGGAATGACGGCAGCAGCCTGGTCACCGTCCACCACAGGTAGCGGCCAGACATGTGCGCGTCCTGGTAGACATAGTCATTGATCGTCACCATGTGATCTTTTGGAAGCACTGCCCTGGATCGCGTGAGGTCTGACATAGCGCTCGCCAGGCCGGCGTCGTAGGCGCCAAAGGCCGTGGTGGTAAAGAGGGGGCTGACCGGGTCGGGCATCAGGTCGATGATGCTCGCGCGCACGTACTGGCCTTTGGGGTCGGGCATGGGCCATTCAGTGGGCGCGGGCGCTTCCGGCTCTGGCAGCGCGGTGATGGGCCGGGCCTGAAGGATGGCAAACTGCCCTTCGGCCAGCGCCCACTCGATGTCCATCGGCATCCCGTAGAGTGCCTCGATCTCGGCGCCTATGTGGCCCAGCTCCGCGGCCTGCGCATCGCTGAGCACAGGGGCCCGGCGCAGGTCCTCAGGGACGGGGACCTCCTCGGTCCCACCGCTGACCCGCACGGTCTGGACGCGCTTCTCGGCAGTCTCGCGGGCGATCACCCTGCCCGAAGATTTCTCCAGCGTCAGGGTGTCTGGCGTGACGGACCCGCCGACGACCGATTCTCCCAACCCCCAGGAGGCACTGATCACCATCTGGTCGCGCTGCCCGCTGACCGGGTTGGCGGTGAACAGGATCCCGGCGGCCTCCGCGGGGACGAGATGCTGTATCACCACCGCCAGGGCCACATCGCCGGCGCCCACATCCTGGCGGGCGCGGTAGCCGATGGCACGGGCTGTCCACAGGCTGGCCCAGCACTTGCGAGTGGCTTCCAGCACGGCGCTGGCTCCAGTGACGTTGAGATAGGTCTCCTGCTGCCCGGCGAAAGAGGCCTCAGGCAGGTCTTCGGCTGTGGCGGAAGAGCGCACGGCGACCGGCGGGTCGCTGCCGGGGAGACCCTCGTAGGCGTGCGCGATGGCGCTGGCGATCTCGTCGGGGATGGGGGCTGCCGCGAACAACTGGGTGATGGCCTGGGAGGCCGTCTCCAGGGTTTGTAGGCGACGGGAATCGATGGAACAGAGGGCTGCCTCAATGCCGGGCTGCAGCTCATTCTCGCTCACAAAGCGGCGGTAAGCCTCTGTGGTCACGTGGAACCCGCCGGGTACGGGCAGTCCCGCCAGGGCCAGCTTGGCCAGGGACATCCCTTTTCCGCCAACAGTTGCGAGAACGGCGTCGGGGTCCGAGAGGGGCAGGATGTAGGTTTCCATCTGTCTGCCTTCCTTTCTCCTCATCGTTGTGGAGCGGACGGACACGCTGCGGGACATTATAGTACAAGCTGAGACGGCGGGCAAGCACGCGTGCGCCTGGGCAGACGTTCTGAAAGGCCCTGGTTTGTGGCTGGATCGGGGCCAGTTTGCGCCCCAGATTGGGATCAAGTACAATGCGCCCGTAGCGGACGAGTGCTGTACCGGTCGGGGGACAGGATGGCGGTTGTACGGAGGGCGCTGAATAGGGGAGGCTGGCCGGCAGCGTGTGCGTGGGGCGTGGCGACCGTCGTCGTGCTCCGCGTGGTGCTCGGGCTGCTGATGGGAGTGGCCTGGCGCGTCGCCAGCCCGTACATGGACGCGGACAGGGCCATCCAGCTCGACGGCGGCCTATCGGCCTATGCCACCGTCCCGGGACAGTTGCTGCTCGGGGTGTGGCCTAGATACGACGCGATCAACCACCTCACTTTGGCTCGTCTCGACTACCTGAGCGTCCCCGAGGGGCACACGGTCTACTATCCCCTGTTCATCGTGCTGACCCGGCTCTGCGCCGCGGTCGCCGGCGGCGACTATCTGGCGGGGGGGCTGATCGTATCCACGCTCGCGGCCTGCGCTGCGTTCGCCTGCCTGCACCGGCTGGCGGACCACCACTATGGGCCTCAGGCGGCGAGGTGGGCCGTCGTCGCCCTGGCCTGCTACCCGACCGCCGTGTTCCTGATCGCACCCTACACCGAGTCGCTGTTCCTGGCACTGACGCTGGGCGCGTTTTCCGCTGCCTATGCCCGGCGGTGGTGGCTGGCGGGCCTGCTTGGCTGCCTGGCCAGCCTGACGCGCGGGCCCGGGATGCTGACTGCGGCTGCGCTGGCCTGGATGGCCTGGAACCAGTGGAAGGGAGAGCTACGAGGCCTCCTCGGATGGTCGGGCGTCTCGGTCTGCGCGGGCCTGGTCCTTCCCGTTCTGGGCGGGCTTGGCTTTATGGCCTGGCGGAGCTGGCACGGCCTGGCGCCGATCTCGGACGTGCTCGCGCGGCGCTCGGGACTGGTCCTGACCAACCCGATCAGCGGCTTGTGGGCGGCGATCGTCCAATGGGCGCGCGTACGCGATCTGCACACCTCGCTCGATCTGGGGAGCGCGGTGGTGTTCATTGCCCTGGCGGTGAGCATGGCCGTGCGCCCACGCTGGCGCAGGCCAGAGTGGCTGATCTATGTGGGCGCGCACCTGATCCTGCTGTTGAGCAAGGAGACGTTTGCCGCTTCCTCACTGCAGTCCCTGTCCCGCTACGTGCTAAGCCTGTTCCCCGCGTTCATCGTCGCTGGCGACTGGTTGGAAGGGCGGGGGCCGAGGGCGCGGCTGGCCTACCTCGCGGTCAGCGGCGCGGTGCTCACGATGCTCAGCGTGCTCTATGCGCTTTGGGTGTTCATCGGCTAGGTGCCTGCACGAGCAGGCCCAGTTTCCCATCATACAGACCAGGGAGGGTTTGACTGTGAGAGCGAACAAACTTCGAAAACTGTTGGACGCTGGCCAGCCGTCCATCGGCACCCGCGTGCACACCGTCTGGCCGTCCATCGCCGAGGCGATCGGACACACGGGCATGTTTGACTATGTCGAGTTCCTGGCCGAGTACGCCCCCTTTGACCTGTACGCGCTCGACAACTTTTGCCGGGCCGTCGAGCTGTTCGACATGACGGCGATCATCAAGATCGATCAAGAGCCGAGGGGCTGGCTCGCGCAGCGCGGAATCGGCGCCGGTTTCCAGGGCGTGCTGTTCGCAGACTGTCGCTCCGCGGAGGATGTGCGCCAATGCGTGCGCATCGTCCGCCCGGAGACGCCCGAGGATGGCGGCATCCACGGCGTCGGGACCCGTCGCTTCGCCTACATGGGATACGGCGGATCGCCGGAGTATGTGCAGGCGCTCAGAGATGTCGTGGTCATGATCATGATCGAGAAGCGGTCCGCGGTCGAGCAGTTGGAGGAGATCCTGTCGGTAGGTGGGGTCGATATGGTGCAGTGGGGGCCATCCGACTATTCGATGAGCATCGGCCGGCCCGGCGAGCGGACCGCTCCTGAGGTTCAGGCTGCCGCGCGCCAGGTCTTTGAGACAGCGCTCAAGATGGGCGTGCAGCCGCGCGCCGAGATCGCCAGCGTCGATCAGGCCAAGTACTACCTGGACATGGGCGTTCGCCACTTTTCCCTGGGGACAGACCTCTCGGTCCTCTATGGGTGGTGGCGAAAGAACGGAGACGAGCTCAGAAAAGTCATCTCGGACGCCTAGGAGGAACCCAGCCGGCCTGCGATCTCGACCCAGAGGGCGATCGGGACGATGTGAAGGATTTGGTCGACCACCAACCTGACCAAGAGAGCGATCGGTCCTTCCCTCGTCTGCCTGATGGTGTTCTGCCACCAGCGGGTCGGCACCCGGGTGTCAATCAGGAGGTGGACCGCGGCCAGGACCAACCCGGCCTGCCAGCCCAGCGCCAGGCCGAGCAGGGCGGCGTGGATGCCGGCGTGCACCCAGGATGCGGGGTGTCTCAGGCTTGGTTTGTTCCTGGCCATCCAGTCGTTCTGCAGCAGCCAGTCAGCGACCAGGTTTGCGATAAAGCCTCGCTCAAAGGGGGTCAGCATAGGGATCCAGAGTGCGCCATTCCCGGCTCTTTCCTGCGTGCTGGCGAGAGAAATGAGGAAATGCCCCCAGCGGAATTCGAATCCGCGTCGCCGCCTTGAAAGGGCGGTGTCCTGGGCCTCTAGACGATGGGGGCAGAACAAAGCCTATTTTATCAAAGGAACACAAAAACGTCAAATCCCCGCGCTGTACGTCACAGGCCCCGGGAGCAAGGCAAGGGACACAGAACGGACTCTTGGGAAGGCTGCTGTGTCCCTTGTCCTGTCCAGAAAGGCTGTCTAGCTCAGCCCGGCCTGCTTTTTCAGTTCCTCCACCCTGTCCAGCCGTTCCCACGGCAGGTCGAGGTCATCGCGACCGAGGTGGCCGTAGGCCGCAATGGCCTTGTAGATCGGGCGCCACAGGTCTAGGTCGCAGATGATCGCCCCGGGACGCAGGTCAAAATTCTTCTTGACCAACTCGACGATCTGATCGTCGGGGATCGCGCCGGTGCCAAAGGTCTCCACGGTGATGCTGATCGGGTGGGCTACGCCGATCGCATAGCTCACCTGCACCTCCAGCCGCTCCGCGATGCCCGCGGCAACCAGGTTCTTGGCGATGTAGCGGGTCATGTACGCCGCCGAGCGGTCTACCTTGGTCGGGTCTTTGCCCGAGAAGGCGCCGCCGCCGTGCCGGGCCGCGCCCCCGTAGGTGTCGACGATGATCTTGCGCCCGGTGAGCCCGGCGTCTCCCTTGGGGCCGCCGGTCACGAACCGGCCCGTGGGGTTCACCAGGTACCTGGTCTTGTCGTCGAGGAGTTCGGCGGGGATGACCGCTCTGATCACGTGTTCGACGATGTCGGCCACGATCTGGGAGCGCGGGACGTCCGGATGGTGCTGTGCCGAAACCAAGACGGTGTCGGCACGCACTGGCTTGCCATACCTGTACTCGATGGTCACCTGGCTCTTGCCATCAGGACGAAGGTAGCTCAACGTGCCGTTCTTGCGCACCTCTGCCAGCCGGCGGCAGAGCTTGTGCGCCAGCGAGATCGGAAGGGGCATGTACTCGGGCGTCTCGGTGCACGCAAAGCCGATCATCATCCCCTGATCTCCTGCACCAAGCACCTCGACGTTATCGCACGCCTCCATCGTCCCTTGCTTGGCCTCAAGTGCCTCGTCCACACCGAGGGCGATGTCGGCGCTCTGTTCCTTGATAGAGATGACCACCCCGCAGGTCTCTCCGTCAAAACCGTACTTGGCGCGGTCGTACCCGATGTCGAGAACGGTCTTGCGCGCGATGTCGGCGATCTCGACATAGGCATCCGTCGTGATCTCGCCGGTGACAAAGACCAGCCCTGTGGTCACCATGCAGTCACAGGCCACGCGAGCGTCGGGGTCCTGGGCGATGATCTCGTCCAGGATGGCATCCGAGATCTGGTCGCAGATCTTGTCCGGGTGGCCCTCTGTGACGGACTCGGAGGTCAAGAAGAATTGGGGGGCGGACACAAATGTAGTTGTCATTCTACTCTCCTGTTTCTGAAAACTAGCTGGTTCTATGGGTTCTGCGTGATGATCTCAACAAGCACCACCACGGCCGGCACTCCAACGGTCAATGCAAGGTACGCGCACATGAGCAGGACGGCCAACCCGCCACTCACTATGCCCACGATGGACAGCAGTTGGGTGCGCCTTGGGTCGACCGCGCGTTTTGCGTTCGTATACGAGCTGATGTTCAGCGGCAGGGCGAGCATAGAGATCAGAACGTTCGCGCACGGCACGCAAGAAAAGAGAAGCACCACGCCCAGGCAGGCAGCGACGAACGCGGTCAGATCGACGCTGTTGCCCGCATAGGGCGCGTGCTGGGCTGGCGAACGGGTAGGCTGAGCCAATGTGGGTTGGATTCCCTCGGCGTATTCTTCTGGCCTGTAGACGACGTGGCCCACACCTTCCCACTGCTTTGCGCATCGTTCGCACAGGCGCTCGCCGCTCGCAGCGTACCACAGGCACATGCCGCACAGCGGCACGTGACAGTGCTCGCACTGCTCGACCGCTTCGTATTGTGGGTGATGGTTGCATTGAGCCATCGTGTTCACATCTCGCAAGGCCCGAGGCGCGTGTGGCGAGGTCAGGTGCCTGCTTCCCAACTGGTCAGGTATTCCTGCTGCTCATCCGTCAACTGATCCATCTGCACGCCCATGGCCTCCAGTTTGAGGAGGGCGACCAGGCGATCGAGGTTCTCCGGAACGGGATACACCTGGTTGTCCAGCTCTTTGCTGTGCTTGACCAGGTATTCCGCCGACAACGCCTGATTGGCAAAGGACATGTCCATCACGCTGGAAGGATGGCCTTCCGCAGCGGTCAGGTTGATCAGCCGGCCTTCGCCCAGCAGATAGACGCGCCGGCCATCGGGCAGGACGTATTCCTGGGTGTACGGGCGGATCTCGCGGCTGCTGACGGCCATCTCTTGCAGCGCCGGGATATTGATCTCGACGTTAAAGTGTCCCGAGTTGGCGATGATGCAGCCGTCTTTCATCACCTCAAAGTCGTCCCGGTCAATGACGTGCTTGTTACCGGTAGAGGTGATGACATAGTCCGCGATCGGGGCAGCCTGGTGCATGGGCATCACGCGATGGCCGTCCATCACGGCTTCCAGCGCGCGGAAGGGATTGACCTCGGTGATGATCACACTGGCTCCCATGCCCTGGGCGCGCATGGCGATTCCGCGTGCGCACCATCCATAGCCACCCACGACAAAGTTCTTGCCTGCGATCAGGCGATTGGTCGCTCGCAGGATGCCGTCGATCGTGGATTGGCCCGTGCCATAGCGGTTGTCGAAAAAGTGCTTGGTGATGGCATCGTTGACGGCGATCACCGGGAAACGGATCACGCCATCGGCAGCCATGGCCCGCAGGCGGATGACCCCGGTCGTCGTTTCCTCGGTCGAGCCGTACATACCGGGGATGAGGTCTTGTCGCGTCTTGAGCAAGGCGGTGACCAGGTCCGCGCCATCGTCCATCGTGATCTGTGGGTTGTGGTCGAGCGCGGCCTTGATGTGTGCATAGTAGGTCTCTGTGTCCTCACCCTTGATGGCAAAGGTGGGAATCCCATAGTCCGCTACCAGCGACGCAGTGACGTCGTCCTGGGTGGACAGAGGGTTGGATGCGCAGAACACCAGGTCGGCTCCCCCGGCCTGCAGCGTCCGGCCCAGGTTGGCGGTCTCGGTGGTGATGTGCAAACAGGCCGCGATACGCACGCCTTGCAGGGGCTTTTCGACCTCAAAGCGCGCGCGGATCTGGCGCAGGACGGGCATATCTTGCTCTGCCCACTCGATACGCAGCTTGCCCTGGGGGGCAAGCCCGATATCCTTGATGTCGTGTCTCACAGTCATTGGATTGCTACTCCTCTGAATCGTACCTTGCGAACGGCAGGCCAGACCTTGCCTCAGTCAAAGTCGGTCGGCCACTCTGGGTGATAGGAATGCTCAAAGAATCGTTCGATCTGGGCAGGCGTGACCCTGGGCAGTGAGAGAGGGGGGATCTCATCTCTGCGGTAAAAGGTAGCCCCCTCGGTCTCGACGCTCGGCGCAGGTGCGCCGCCCAGCAGCTCGCACTGGAAGAAGAGCTTGTAGATGTGGAACGTGGAGGGCGGGTGCCCGTGCTTGTTGCGGTCATAGCAGGCCAGCAGCTTGGTCGCTTGCGTCCGGTACCCTGACTCCTCGTAGACCTCGCGGACCGTGGCCTCGGCGGGAGAGTCGTTGACATCCGCCCATCCTCCGGGCAGCGTCCACCGCCCATCCCGCCGCTCCTTGACCAGCAGGATCGCGTCGTCGCGAAAGACGACCCCGCGGACATCTACCTTGGGGGTCGCATATCCGGTCTCGCCCGCGTAGAGGTCGCGGATTCGCTCGATGGGGAGATCGACGTGAGCGGCCAGTACCTCGACTGCGATCTCGCGTACCTGCTCGTAGCGCTCGATCTCGAATGGGTTTTGGGTATACGTCAAGCCGCTCTGGGCGATGGCCTGAAGCCGCTGCGCCCATTCCAACCATCTAGATTCCATCACCTTTTCCTGTAACGCCGAAGCATCGCGTGTGGCCTACAGCTCGAGAGCCTGGCCAAAGTTCTCCCGGTAGCGGGCTGTGAATTCCTCAATCGTATAGGGCTTGGGCTGTGGGCCTGGGTGCTCGATGACGTAGGCGGCGGCCAAAGCCGCGATGCGCCCCGCGACGGGCCACCCATAGCCGCAGGCCAGGCCCTTGATCAACCCGGCGCGATAGGCATCGCCGACGCCGGTTGGCTCGAGCACGGCGTCGGGCCGGGCGACCGGGACCTCGTGGACCTGGTCTTGGGTCACGATCCGCGATCCCTGATCGCCCAGGGTCACGACGATCGTGGACGTGCGTTGGAGGATCTGTCGCTCATCGAGCCCGGTCTTTTTGCACAGAATGCCGTACTCGTAGTCATTCAAGATCAGGATCTCGGCCCCGGTCAGCCCCTCGGTCAGCTCATCTCCGTCAACACGGGCGACCTGCTGGCTGGGGTCATAGATGTAGGGAATGCCCAGCTCCCTGCACTCCCGGGCGTACTTGCGCATGGCTTCGGGGTCGTTTGGCGAGATGATCGCCATGTCGGGCTTTTCGGCGAGGTCGCAGAAGGACAGCTCGCGCGCCCGGGCCATCGCCCCGGTGTAAAAGCTGGCGATCTGGTTCTGATCCAGGTCGGTGCTGACGAAAAACGAGGCCGTGAAGCAGTCTTTGCAGATGCGAAGCAGCGAGGTATCTACCCCGTTCTCGCTGAGCCAGCGGCGGTACTCGAGCCCATCCGCCCCGGCAGTGGCCATAATGCGCGGTCTTTCGCCGAGCAAGGCCAGCGTGTAGGCGATGTTGGGCGCGCACCCGCCGTACACCTTGCGCATCTCGTCGACCAGAAAGCTGAGGCTGATGCTGTCCAGCTTGTCCGGCAAGATGTGGTCGGTGAAGCGGCCGGGAAAAGACATGATATAGTCAAAGGCCACCGACCCTGTGACGACGACGTTCATGTTCGACCTCCGATCTTTTGCTCGATCGTCATGTGGTCGATCTGTCTCTGGATGCGTTCGTTCATCTGATCTCTCATTCCTCGCGCCGCGAGCTGCCTTCCCAGAAGTGGTCTCGCTACCGGCGTATGGGCTTGATTCGGTACCGGATCAGCGCCCACAGGGTGGGCAGGCCGTCCATCGGGGTCAGCTTTTTGCCCTCGCCGTAGCGCGGGTGGTAGCTGATCGGTTCTTCGTGGATCTCATAGCCCAACTGCACGATCTGGGCCGTAAGCTCGGTCTCCAGCTCAAAGCGCTCGCTCTGCAGATCGAGGCGGTCGACCACCTCGCGGGTCAACACCTTGTAGCACGTTTCCACGTCCTTCAGGCGTGTCCCGTACAAGAGGTTGGTCGCCAGTGTCATCACGTTGTTGCCAAAGCGCATCAGCGGCTTTTGCTCGGCCAGGGAGCGCACGCCGTACACGACCTTGGCCTCGCCTCGCTCGATGGGGGCCATCAATCGCCCATAGTCGTTAGGGTCGTACTCTAGGTCGGCATCCTGGATGATCACCGCGTCGCCGGTCGCTGCGGCCAGCGCGGTGCGCACGGCGGCCCCCTTGCCCCGATTGACCGTGTGGCGCAGCACCCTGACCTGGTCTTGCCACTTGCTCAGCAACTGCAGGGAGTCGTCTGTGGAGCAGTCGTCGACGACGATGACCTCCTTGTCCACCTCAACCGCCAGGACAGCGGATAACAGATCGTCGATCGTTCCCTCTTCGTTGTAGACCGGGATCAGGACTGAGAGCTTCACGTCATCCTCCGTGTGCGAACCTGCAGCTATGAGCCCAAAGAACTGCCGCGCGGGTGTGTCGGACGGAACCGGTCCCGCAAGATGACGCGAAGGGCGGCGATGCCATCCCGGACCGCGCGCAGCTTTTTTCCCTCGGCGACGGAGCGAGGCCGGTAACTGATCGGTACTTCACCGTAGGAGTACCTCCCCAGCGCCAGCTTGGTGCAGATCTCGAAATCCAGGTCAAAACCGCTGCAACCCAGGTCGAGTGCCTGGAAGACGGGCGTCCGGATCATTTTGCACGCCGTGCCGGAATCGGTGTACTGGCTGCCGTAGAGCAGGTTGATCAGGAGATTGAGGCCGAGAATGCCATAGTAGTTCTGGGCATACACGTACACCGCCTTGCCACCCAGAGTCCGCGAGCCAAACACCGCATCCAGGTCATTGGCCAGGGCTTTCTCGATCAGCAGGTGCCACTCGTCTGGATCGTACTCCAGATCGGCATCCTGGATGATCGTGTACGCTCCACTGCAGTGCGCGAGGGCCGTGCGGACCGAGGCCCCGCGACCCCGGTTCTCCTCGTGAAAGAGCACGCGGACATCGTCTGCCTGGATGCTGCTCAGGATCTCTCGCGTGCCATCGGTCGAGCAGTTGTCGACCATGATCACTTCCTTGCGAATCGGCACGGCGAGCACCTTGTCCAGGACGCGCAGCACGGTGTCCTTTTCGTTATAGACTGCCATGATGACGGACAGCTTCAGGTCGTCAAGGATCAAGATCGGTCCTTTCGTATGTGTGTGCGGATCCAGGAGCCGGCGGTCTGTCGCTACCCGATCCGGTCAAAGAACGCCTCGAACTGCTGCAGCACATAGTCCAACCGCTGTGGGTCGAGTCCCGGGTAGAGACCCACCAGGAATGCGCCGCGCATCACTGCGTCGGTATGGGCCAGATCGCCGGCGGTACGGTGCCGGATGCCCGAAAATCCTGGCTGACGGGTGATGTTGCCGGCCATCAGGAAGCGAGTTTCGATCCTCGCCTTCTCCAACCACTGGACCAGGTCGTTGCGCGTGAACTTCGGATTGTCGCGCACGGTGATCGGAAACGCGAACCAGCAGACCTCGGCCCGTGGGTCGGAGGTCGGCAGGATGAGGTACTCCTCAAAGGCCGACAGCCCGCTGTACAGCGCGTTATAGTTCCTTTTCCTGGCCTCGACGAACTGGGGGAACTTTTCCATCTGGACCAGCCCCAATGCGGCCTGCAGATCGGTAGGGCGCAGGTTGTAGCCGATGTTGCTGTACAGGTACTTGTGGTCGTACGTGGTGGGCAGGCCCGGGACCTCGTAGCTGAACCGCCTGCCGCACGCCCCGTTTCTGCCCTGCGTTCGATGATCGCACCAGCAGTCCCGCCCCCAGTCACGGATCGAGCGGGCGACGCGCGCCAGCACATCGTCGTCCGTGGCCAGAGCGCCCCCTTCGCCGGTGGTGATGTGGTGCGATGGATAGAAACTGAACGTGCTGATGTGTCCGAACGTGCCCAGCATCTGGCCATCGAACCGCGAGCCCATCGCCTCGCAGGCATCCTCGACCACGTACAGGGCGTGCTGCTCGGCGATCTCGAGCAGTCTGTCCATCCTCGCCGAGTTGCCCAGCATGTGTGGCAGAAGAATGGCGCGCGTGCGATCCGAGACCGCACTCTCTACCTCGCCAGGGTCCGCGTTATAGGTGCCCGGCTCGCAGTCCACGAACACCGGCACCAGTCCGTTCTGCACCAGTGGGGCCACCGTGGTCGGAAAGGTAGCCGCCGGGGTGATCACCTCATCTCCGGGGCGCAGCGGGCGTTCGATCTGCGGCGAACAGAGCGTCGCCACAGCCGCCAGGTTCGCCGACGAACCAGAATTGACCATGACCACGTGCGAGACACCCAGGTATTCCGCGAACGTCTCCTCAAACGCAGCGCCGTTCTTGCCCATCGTCAGCCAAAAGTCGAGGCTGGCGTCCACCAGGGCGATCAGTTCGCGTTCGTCGTACACGCGACCGGCGTAGTGGATGAGCGTCTCGCCCGGGACAAACGTCTCTGGCGAGTGTGCTGTGCGATAGAATTCGCCTACGCGCTCATAGATCTCTTGTCTCAGTTCCTCAGATCGATTCACTGTCTTCTCAATCCCGCTACCTGCCGGTCGCGATCGGCACGCCGGGCAGCGAGGGATCCATGACGCCGGCAGATCCAGCGCCTACCCGTGCGCCCCTGCGGCAGCGATCGTCCTGCGCAGGCCCTCACCCAGGGATACGCGAGGCGCCCATCCCAGGATCTCCCGCGCACGCCCGTTGTCGCCGACCAACCGCCAGATCTCACCCCCGCGGTAGGGCAGCGCGCCTCGATGAATGGCGATCGGATGCCCCATTTGCTCGACGATGACCTGGGCAATCCGGTAGAGCGGCACCTCGCGCGACGTGCACAGGTTGAACGTCCCGCCGATCGCCTCGGGGACGGTCGCAGCGAGAATGAACCCCTCCACGATGTCGTCCACGTACACACAGTCCCGCGTCTGCTCGCCGAGCGTCATGTCAAAGTCGCGCCCGACCTGCGCAGCATGGATGCACGCCGGGATGAACGCATTCGGGGCCTGGCGGGGCCCATAGACCGAGAACGGTCGCAGCGTGACGATAGGCCAGCCCGCTGTCCGGTGGTACCGGTTGCAGAAATGCCAGGCAGCCGTCTTGGTGATCGCGTACGGCAGTTCTGGGCGCGGGTCCTGATCCTCCCGAAAGGGCGGCTCGTTGCCCCCGTATTCGTGGCACGTGCCGGTGTTCACAAAGGCACGATAGTTGCCCTGCAGCGCGTTGAGCAGGTTGAGCGTCCCCTCGACGTTGACGCGCACCGCCAGGGCCGGGTCTACCTGGACGTCGGCGACGCCCGTCGCTGCCAGGTGAAAGACGGCCTCCGGTCGTGCGGCCTTCACCGCATCTCGCACCGCTTCCAAGTCGGCCAGGTCGGCACGACAGATGCGGATCTCTTGACGCACCTCGGCCAGGTGAGCCGCCGGGTCGGGTGGAAGCAGCACACAGGTTACGTCTGCCCCTCGCCGGACGAGTTCCTCGACCAGGGCAGAACCGATAAATCCGCTGCCTCCGGTGACGAGAACGCGCTCGCCGCTCACAGCGCCCACGGAAGCCCGAACTCGCGTGCGCGAGCGGTGTACGCCCGGATCTGGCCCGCACAGACGTCATACATGTCGACGGTTTCGGAACGTGCCCGCCGGTCCTCGTACGTCTTGAACCAGGCGATCGTCTCGCCTACCGCTTCTTCCCACGTATACACCGATCGCCAGCCGAGGCGATTTGCGGCCTTGTCCCAGTTGAGACGCAGAAGCGCGGTCTCGACCTCGGTCTGTGTCGTGCCGCCGACGTACGAGCCGCGTCCGTACAGGGCGATCGCCTTCTGGATCACTTCCTCGGTCGTCACCCCCCGGCGTTCCTCGGGGCCCAGGTTCCACGCCTCGGCGTAGCGGTCGCCCTCCTTGCCGAGCAGTTGGGCTGCCAGCCACAGATAGCCGCTGAGCGGCTCGAGCAGGATCTGCCAGGGTCGGACAAAGCTGGGATTGCGCAGGCGCATCGGCTCGTCGATAGCCAGCGCCCGCACCAGGTCAGGGATGAGGCGCTCTTCTGCCCAGTCCCCGCCGCCGATGACGTTGCCCGCCCGCGCCGTAGCCGCTGCCACGCCGCGCTCGGCAAAGAACGACCCTCGGTAGGAAGAGACCGCCAGCTCGACCATGGCCTTGCTGGTGCTGTACGGGTCGTGCCCGCCCAGTTCATCGTTTTCCCGGTAGCCCCAGGGCCACTCCCGGTTCTTATACACCTTGTCGGTCGTGACGCAGACCAGCGCCCTGACCGAAGCGGTGGTCCGCACCGCCTCCAACAGGTTCACCGTTCCGCCGACGTTGGTGTCAAACGTCTCTTTGGGCTCTCGATAGGAGGGCAGAACGAGAGGCTGTGCGGCCAGGTGGAAAACGACCCGGGGTTGAACCCGCTCGATCGCCTGGCGCAGCCGATCCAGGTCGCGGACGTCGCCTCGAATGTCCGTGATGCGCTGCGCCAGGCACGATGCCCGGAAGTTGCTGGGATCGGTGGGTGGCTCCAGGCTGTAGCCGGACACCTGGGCTCCAAGCTCGTTGAGCCAGATGCTCAGCCACGAGCCCTTGAACCCCGTGTGGCCGGTGACCAGGACGGACATGCCGTCGTAGGCACCACCGAACGTGCTCCCCAGATCGTTTCCCGACACCTTACCCATCCAAGCGGCGGATCTCGCTGCCCTACGTCCTATCGTCCTGGAAGAATTCGATCAACTCGCCATCGGGCCCTCTGCAAAAGGCGCGGCGGATCGGGTTCGGCGGATCGCTCGGTAGCACCACGTCCCCTGCCTCCACCGTGACCTCTGCCCCTGCCGCGCGCGCGGCCTCGATGGCCTTGTCGCAGTCGTCGGTGCGCAGCGCAAAGTGGCGGATGAGCCCATTGTCATTGAACCCATCCGATTCCCCCTGGGAGACCTCCAGGTAGTTGCCATCGCCCGTATCCAGCAGGACGGTCTGCGGGTTCCCCTTCCCCCAGGACAACCCGCGCCTGCACCCCAGTCCTTCGATGTAGAACTTGAGGGTCGCTTCCAGATCTCGAACGCGCATCGAGATGTGATGGAACCCGCCTCCGCCAATTGCTGCGTTGCTGCCTGCCATGAAATACTCTCCTTTTATCCTTCTACCAAACCTTCCACGGCGCGCGACCGCTCTCCCAGAACTCGTTCAGCTCTTGGGCTTCTTTGAACGTATCCATCGAGCGCCAAAAGCCGTCGTGCCGGTAGAGCATCAACTGTCCTTGCTCCGCCATGCGGACCAGGAACCCTGTTTCCAGGTCCATGCCGGGCTCCAATTGGGCGAGCGCTGCGCGCTCGATGACCATAAACCCGGCATTGATCCAGTGGTCCATGCGCGGGTACTGGTGGTACGCGGTCACGCGTCCGCCCGCGTCGGGCTCGACAATGCCGTACTGGTAGACGGGCTGGTAGCCGGTGACGGTGACCTGCTTGCCGTGGGAAAGGTGGAAGCGAAGCAGGGCATCCATGTCGATGTCGGCCACGCCATCGTTATAGGTGAGAAAGAACCGCTCTCCGGTGAGGTGTGGGGCGACCTGCCGGAGGCGTTCCCCCTTGGTAGGCTCTATGCCGGTGTCGATCAAGGTGACCTGCCAGTCGCTCTCCTGGTTGTCGCCGATAAAGGAGGGGCTGTCCGGCTCTCCCAGGCGGAAGGACACGTCCCGGTTCATTCTCTCGTATTCGATAAAGTAGCGCCGGATCAGGTCGCCCCGGTGGCCCAGGGCAAGGATAAAGTCCTTGTAGCCGTAGGCGGCAAAGATGCGCATCACGTGCCACAGGATGGGCCGGCCCCCGATCTCGACCAGGCCCTTGTTCACGTCCGGATTGCCACCGCTGATACGCGTTCCCTTGCCGCCACACGGAATCACTGTCTGGATCATGCATACCGCTCCCGCATAGCCTGGGAGACTCCGGCCGTCAAGGCATAGATGCGCTCGGCCAGGTCCTCGGACAGCCCGCCAAGCCCGCACGAGGGGCTGACCAGTGACGCCCGCATCACGTCGTCTCGATGGAGTCCCTTTTCCACCAACAGGTCTATCCCTGCCAGGAGCTTTTCCACAAGCGAGTCGACGCTCTCACCGTACGCGGCGGGCCCTTTCGGGGTGATGCCCCAGGCGAGGATGCCGCCGCGCTGGAGGAACCCGGCGATCTCGTCGGGATAGAGGGCCAGGTTCATCGCGTACTCGTGGGCATCAAAGCTCAGGATATCCACCGACGTCGCCAGCAGCAGCGACCAGTCGGTGTTGCCGCAGCAGTGCACCATCACAATCCCCTCGATCCCCGAAAAGACCTCTTCCATCCACTCGATGGCTTGCTCGCGGCCCAGGGAGACGTATGCAGAGCCGTACGAAGACATGTAGGGTTCGTCCACGGACATGATCGTGTGCTCGCACACGCCCCGCAGGATCCGTTCTTGCCAGCGGGCCTGGAGGCGCAAGTGCTTGGCGACGGCGTCGGCCAGGATCTCATCGTAGAGGATCGGGCGGCGATCCCCGTCGACAACGGTCAATCCCCAACTCACCGGCCCGGTGACCTGCCCCTTGACGTACGCCAGCTCGCGGTCGAGCTGGGGCACCGCCTCGAGAAAGGTGTGCAGCCCGAGGGCATAGTCAGGAGACAGCTCACCGTAGGACAGGTCGTCGTCGATAGTTGCCATGTACAGCGCCTCCAGCGCGGGGTCCAGGTCTTGGGCCCGGTCCACCCAGACGCGCTCCTCCTCGAGATCGAGGACGATCCCCGGAAAGCGCTCGCTGTACTGGGCGTACATGTTCTCTCTGAACGTGCGACGGGGCAGTTGAGGCCAACTGGGAAGATCAGTAAAGTGCTCCAGCGTGAGTTGGCACGCCCGGTGTGGGTCGGTGTGCGGTATGCTGCCGACTGGGATCGGTCTCAACTCGGGAGAGAGGGAATGCATGCGGACTCCAATTACGCTGGACCAGCGCCCATGATCCGCCTCAGGCTGAGGCCAACGGGGGGGGAGGCGATGCCCCGTTCGGTGATGATCCCGCTCAGATAGCGATGGGGCGTGACATCAAAGGCGATGTTGGCTACGGGTACCCCTTCCGGCGCGATGCGCTGGCCTCGAATGACGGTGACCTCTTCGGGATCGCGCTCCTCAATGGGAATGTCGTCGCCATGTGCCAGGCTCATATCAATGGTCGAGGTCGGAGAGACGCAAAAGCAGGGAATGCCGTTCTCACGGGCCACCACGGCGAGTTTGTAGGAGCCAACCTTGTTGGCTACGTCGCCGTTGGCCGCTACCCGATCGGCGCCATAGAGCACGATGTCAACCTTGCCGGTGCGCATCAAGTGTCCGGCGGCGTTGTCGGCGATCAGGGTGCACGGAATGTGGTCGCGCATCAGCTCCCAGGCGGTGAGCCGCGCGCCCTGCAGCCGGGGCCGAGTCTCATCGACCCAGACGTGCACACTCTTGCCGTGTTCGACGGCCGCGCGGACGACGCCCAACACTGTGCCATAGTCCACCGTCGCCAGGGCACCGGCGTTGCAGTGGGTGAGGATGTGGTCCCCGTCGCGGATGACCTCTTGCCCGATGTCGCCCATCCTGCGGTTCACGCGCACGTCCTCGTCGGCGATCTCTTGGGCTTCGACTTGCAGGGTGTGCCGGATGGCCTCGACGGTATCCAGGTCGTCGTTGAATGCTCGGTCCAGCATGCGATCGATGGCCCAAAAGAGATTGACGGCGGTGGGACGGGTGACGCGCAACTGGGCGGCGGCAGCTTCCAGGTCTCTGCGCAGTGCGTGGACGTCTGCTGCAGCGCTCGTATGCGCTGCCAGGGCCAGGCCAAAGGCCGCCGTGGCCCCGATGGCTGGCGCGCCCCGCACAACCATCTCGCGGATCGACGTCGCCACGCCCTCCACGTCCCGAAAGGTGACCACCTTGTACTCGGTGGGGAGCAAACGCTGGTCGATCATCTTGACGGTTCCGGCGTCCCATTCTACTGTGCGCATCGTACTCTCCAGGCACAAAAAACCCTCTCACGCGGAGAGGTTTGCCCAAGCTAGCCCCTCATCTTTCAGAGAACCGCACACCAGGCCGATTCTCTGCCGGAGTTGGCACCGGGGCTGAAAGCGGTCTGTGACTCTACGACCTGCTCCCTCAGCCTGGTTGCCGGGGGGTCACCGGGCCGATCCCTCGCCCCCTCTGGATGGGAGTTCCAGAAATCAGATTGAATGCAAGGTATGGTAGCACAGGAGGGGTCTTTTGTCAAGTGATGGTCGCACGAGCGCAACTTTGACTTAACAGGGCCGTTGTGGTACCCTTGTGGTTCCTCGTGACGCAGAGGCAGGCTTTTGTTTTCGCGGGGGGTGCGCAGGCTTGAGGTCCGAGAAAGGGGAACGATGACGACAACATCCACACATGCGGGGCCGAACGGTCTCCGCGACCTGTTTCTGCTGCGGCCAGGCGTGGTGTTTTTCAATCACGGCTCGTTTGGCGCCTGCCCGCGCACGGTCTTTGAGGCCTACCAGGGCTGGCAGCTCGAGCTGGAGCGCCAGCCCGTCGAGTTTGTGCAGCGGCGGTCCAGAGCCCTGCTTCATGAGGCGCGAGAGGCGCTGGGCGCCTTTGTGGGCGCCGACGCTGCCGACCTGGTGTACGTCACGAACGTGACCATGGGGCTGAACATCGTCGCCCGCTCGCTGCCCCTCGATCCCGGAGACGAGGTGCTGACCACCGATCACGAGTACGGTTCCCTGAACCGGACGTGGGAGTTTGTCTGCGAAAAGCGCGGCGCGCGCTATGTCCATCGAGGCGTGGCGCTGCCGATCACATCCGCCGAAGAGGTCGTCGAGGCCATCTGGTCTGGAGTGACCGACCGTACGCGGGTCCTGTTCATCAGCCACATCACTTCGCCCACGGCGCTCATCTTTCCCATCGAGGAACTCGTCCGCCGCGCACGGGGGGCGGGGATCATCACGGTGATCGACGGTGCACACGCCCCCGGGCAGGTCCCGCTGGACCTGGAGGCGCTGGGGGCGGATTTCTACTCGGGCAACTGTCACAAGTGGATGATGGCGCCCAAGGGATCGGGGTTCCTCTATGCGCGCCGCGAGATGCAGCACCTCCTCGAGCCGCTGGTGGGAGGCAGGCTGAGCCGGGACCCGCAGGTGTCGCTGCTGGTCGACGAGCACCAATACCAGGGGACCCGCGACCTGGCGGCTTTTCTGTCGGTGCCGGCGGCGATCCAGTTTATGCAGGAGCACGACTGGCCCGCCGTCCAGCGTACCTGTCACGAATTGGTGCGCCATGCGCGCGGGGAGATCTCTGCGCTCACAGGCGTTCCGCCGGTCGTCCCCGATGCTCCGGCCTGGTACGCGCAAATGGCGATCCTCCCGCTTCCCCCCTCAGACCTGTCAGCGCTCAAGACCAGGCTGTACGACGAGTACGGGGTCGAGGTCCCGCCGAGCGGATGGGGTGGGCGGCATTTCATCCGCCTCTCTGTGCAGGGATACAACACCCGGTCCGATATCGACCGGCTGGTTGAAGGGCTCGCGGCCCTGCTGCCCGAGGTCGCGCTCCGAGGTGAGGGCACGCCGATTTGACCTGAGGCGGGCATCCGGATATAATGGGCTCACTGCGGGAGTAGCGCAATGGTAGCGCATCAGCCTTCCAAGCTGGTTGTTGCGGGTTCAAGTCCCGTCTCCCGCTCTTTTTCTTTTCGGTTTGGCGCCGCTCTTCTCTGCTGCAACTCAGCGTTCGCGCGCACGCCTTTGGTTCAAAGGCCCTTCTGTCGGGGATATGCCACGATTGGTTCGCCGGTAGTGGACGGCACTCCTCGCGGGTGAGCCTCGGGAAGGAGGAGCGGTTGGATGACAGAGCCTGAAGATGCCGGTGCTGTTTGTGTTCGGCGAGCGGGATAACCTGGTTGGCGATCCGGAGGCGGCACGGGCGTTGGTGCAAGACATCCCCGATGTCCGGGTTGAGGTCGTGGATGCGGGGCACCTGATGGGCGCAGAACAACCGGAGCGGGTGAACGCACTGATCACCGAGTTTTTTCAGGGGGAGTGAGCTGTGGCCGGTCTGATTGGACCGCGGCCCGATGTTCAGGGCTACCCAGGGGAGGTGGCAAGGTGGATGGAGAGCTCGGATCGATACCCGAGACCGAGAGAGCACGGATGGCGGGGATCGATCGTGCTGCGCTGACGCCACTGGTGCAAAGCGCGCAGGGCAGCGGTACGGTCGAGGTCCCCCCACTGGGCGTGTGAGCAACTCCACGGCGGTGCTGGGGCGGGAACCGCCGTCTATCGTTATGCAGGGGAAGGGCGCGACCAGGGACGACCGGTGTCGTGGTCCCTCATCCTCCAAGTGCTGCACCCAGAAGGTGGCAGCGCATGCGTCTCTGCTGGTGACTACTACAAGCGCGAGGTGGACGCATATCGATCGGGGTGGTTGGCTGACCTGCCGGGCGGCCTGGCGGCGCCGCGTAGCTATGGCATCGTCGAACACCTGGATGGAGCGTGTTGGATCTGGCTGGAGGACGTCACGGACGAGATCGGTCCGCACTGGCCCCTGGAACACTATGGCGTCGTCGCCCGTCACGCCGGGTAGTTCAACAGGTCGTACCTATCGGGACAACCCTGCCCCTCCTGGCCTTGGCTGAGCTCGGGGTGGCTGCGGGGGTGCATCGGCCTGAATGCCTCCACAATGCCTCGAATCCGCCGTTCGCTGGACCACCCGCTGGTTCGCCGCAACTGGCCAGGTGATGCCAGCGACAGGTTGTTCCGCCTCTGGGAAGAGCGCGACGTCTACCTCCACGCCCTCGGCCGCCTGCCCCGGACGCTTTGTCATACGGACCTGTTCCGTCGCAACCTGTTCGCGCGCAAGACGGCGGGCGGCGACAGGTTTCAGACGGTGGCCCTGGACCGGTCGTACGCTGGGTGGGGGGCGATCGGGGAAGAAATCGTCCCCCTTGTCCTGGCCAGCGTCCTCTTCCTTGAGGTTGACTTGGCCCAGGCAGGGGAGCTTGAGGACATTGTCTTCCAGGGCTACCTCGAGGGGCTCCGGGATGCCGGTTGGCGGGGTGACCCGCGGCAGGCACGCCTGGGTTACACGGCGGCGAGTCTGCGCTACAGGTTCGCTGACCTCTGGAGATCCCTGCCAGTCCTGCTGGACGAGAGCCAGCACGCCTTGGCACAGCAGATATTCGGACGTACAGTAGGAGAGGTCTGCGATCATTGGGCTCAGGTGGGGAGCCTGGTTGACCGCCTGACCGACGAGGCGCGGGAGCTGATGGACGTCCTTGGCTAGGTCACAGCACCCGCGAGCAGGCTGGCACTGGACCTCCTCGATAGAGGAGCAGCCACAGCTTGATGCAGGGGAGCAAAATGACCTGAGCATCTCCGTCGTCGTTGCTGGAAGCGGCGTCACCGTAGTGTAGGAGACGGTGGTCCGCCTCTAGAGTGTTAGTGAGGATGACCCATGCTTTCTTGCCACGGTCCTGTCGCTGCGCTCTAGGATGCTGCGCAAAGGGCACCGAGAACACCGAGAGAAATGCGTCAAGCTCTGTGATCTTTGCGTAGCACCCTGGGTCTGCCTGAGGGCTGCGAACTCTGTGGCAAGAGAAGGCGCCAACACTCAAGCGGGAGAATATGTAGGAGACAGAGATGAAGATACTGGGCATAGGCTTGGGCCGGACGGCAACTCAGAGTCTCGCCAAGGCCCTCGAGATCCTCGGCTATCGCGCAAAGCACTGTCCACAGTTCTACCTGGATGAGGGCGGCAAGCTGTGCGTGAGCCAGAAGGATGTCGAGCAATTCGAGGCGCTGACGGACGAACCGTGCATTCTGATCTACAGACAGGTGGACCGCCAGTACCCCGGCTCCAAGTTCATTCTCACCGTCCGAGAGATGGAGAGCTGGCTGCGGTCGGTGGAGAACAATGGGAATGCCCTTCGCGAATGGCGGGCGCAGTTTCCCACCATACCGGTCCTACACAGAGCTCTGTATGGCACCGCTACGTTCGACCGGGGGATGTTCACCGAGGCTCACCGCAAGCACGTGGAGGACGTGAAGGAATACTTGGCAGACCGTCCCCAGGACCTCTTGGTGATGGACATCTGCGCTGGCGACGGATGGGAGAAGGTCTGCCGGTTCCTGGGCAAGCCCATTCCGGAGGTCGCATTCCCACGGTTGAACGTCTTTGGGGAGTCGGACTGGGGAACCATGCTGAAGCGAGGAGGAATGGTCCGGCCGCGGGCTCAGGCATCCGACTGATCCACAGGGCACAACAAGAACGGAGCAGCGTGCGCGGAGCGTATCGCCGGATGGTGGAGCGCAGAGAATCTCTGGCGGGCCCGTGCCTCCTTGGTGGCCTTTGTCAAGGTGGCCGAGGAATCCGCCTACTACCCTGTCATCGGTATGTCGTGTCAGGCGCTGATCCGGCGAGGGGAGAGGTTCGCCAAGACCGCTGTGGGGTGGATCCTGCCCGAGATATCGAGACGTGATGAGGCCTTTGTACGGCGGGTGATCGATGAGAACCTTTCGCACTTTACCGGCGAGAGCCTGAAAAACGCCACAAAGCATTTCGACAAGGACACGCAAAGGTACTATCGCAAAGCGCTCAGGGATGCCTAACAAGAAGCCGCACCGGCGACCTGGTCACAGCGGCGCGTCGGTGCCTTTGGGCTTCTCCGCACCCTGGGAGGTGTGGCCGTGTCGCGCCTATCAGCTGGCCTGTGGTGTTTCCCAGAGGTGCTTATCCCCAGCTCTTTGAGCCTGGGCGTTTTCGTAGTATAATGGAAGTAGAATAAATGTTCCAGTTGCGGAGGGAGGAAGAAGATGGGTTTTCTGGACAAGGTCATTCTCGGGGACTGTGAACAGGTTCTGAGAGAGTTCCCTGGCGATTCGGTTGACTTGATCTTTACTTCGCCACCCTATGCAGACCAACGCAAGAGAACATACGGAGGCGTTAGCCCCGATGAATATGTAGATTGGTTTCTGCCAAAGGCAGAGCAGTTCCTGCGTGTGCTCAGGCCGACCGGAACATTCATTCTGAACATCAAAGAGAGAGTTGTGAACGGGGAACGGCACACCTATGTCATGGAGCTTGTACTGAGGATGAGGGAGCAGGGATGGCTCTGGACGGAGGAATTCGTATGGCACAAGAAGAATTCTTATCCAGGCAAATGGCCCAACAGATTCAGGGACTCGTGGGAAAGGTTGCTGCAATTCAACAAGCAACGGAAGTTTAGCATGTATCAAGAGGCCGTAATGGTCCCAGTCGGGGATTGGGCTCAAGATCGCTTAGCTAATCTCAGCGAGACCGACCAGATCAGAGACGAGTCGAAAGTTGAGAGCGGGTTCGGTAAGAACATTTCAAATTGGCTTGGTCGTGACATGGTCTATCCCAACAATGTCATCCACATGGCCACCGAATGCTCAAATCGTGGTCACAGTGCGGCTTTCCCAATAGATTTGCCAACTTGGTTTGTCAAGCTATTCACGGTGGAAGGCGATGTCGTGCTAGATCCGTTTATTGGTTCAGGGACAACAGCCGTCGCTGCCAAGCAGCTTGGGCGCAGATTCGTGGGCATCGATACCAATGAGGAGTACTGCCAACTAGCAGAAGAAAGAATCGTGCAAGTACAGCCGCGCTTGTTTGAGGAACCAGCAGGCTACGCTGTGGAGGTCAGAGAATGAGACCCTTGGACTTGAGCAAGGTGTGCGAGTATGTCAACTCCAACATCATGCATTTCCATCAGCGCCGAATCGCGTCACTAGAGGAACTGAGGCTCAATCGCTTACTCACGAAGAACCCGTACTTGTTCAAGGCAAAGAATATCGCAACTGCCGGAGGATTGATCGAGAGTCTTCTGGAGGCTTTTCTCTCTTCCTCGGAGGAAAAACACTTTGGTGACTTCCTCGAAGGGCTGGCTGTCTTCGTTGCAGGGGAAACGTGTGGTGGGCACAAGTCGGCTGCTCAAGGTGTGGATTTGGAGTTTGTCAACAGAAACACGCACTATGTGGTCTCGATAAAATCTGGCCCAAACTGGGGGAACAGCTCCCAGCATAAGAAACTTGCTCAAGACTTGAGAGATGCTGTCATCCGCGTGCAGCAGTCCCGAACTGCGCTACGGGTGCAGCCTGTTCTGGGCATCTGCTATGGCAAGACTCGTACCAGCTACGTGAAGGATGGTTATCTGAAGGTGGTCGGACAGAACCTCTGGTATCTCATTAGCGAGAATGAAGACCTGTACACCGACATCATTGAGCCGATTGGCTATCGTGCCAAAGAGCACAACGAGACGTTCTACACAGAGCGCGGCAGAGTCGTAAACAGGTTTACCAAGCAGTTTATCGAGAGCTTCTGTGACAGTAGTGGCGCGATTGACTGGGCAAGGCTTGTGGAGTTCAACAGCGGCAACTATGATCTAGACAAGTTCTTGTCCTGAACATCAAACAGCCAATCAGTCGCTGCAGCCGCCCCGCTATCGAGTGTGCTGTTGAGTTGGGGTTCGTGTCTGCAGCGCTTTGTTTCCGGTTTGCTGTCTTTGCTCCAGCCGTCCTCTGCCAATTGGCGACCTGACTATGCCGGTGTGTGATCAACGGTGCTAGACAATGCATCACAATGTCAAAAGGTGTGATCTCAGAGCCCGATCATTCCCATCTGCCGCGCCGTGAGCCAGCCACGTGCCGACAGGTGTGTGTTCGTGCTCCGAGGAAAGGAGATCCCGATGTCGGACCAAGAGAACAGCATCTGGTGGCAGATCCATCACGGCGACGCGCCGATCGTAGACATGCACGTCCATCCCTCACTGAAGGCGTTCCTCTTTAAGCGGGTGCTGACCATGCGTTTTGGCGCCAACCGCGCCTTTAACCCCTTTAGCATGCGGGCAGACTTTGGCAGGCTCGAAGAGGGCGGCGTAGACGTGCTCCTCTCCACCGTCTATGCGCCGGAACGAGGGATCATCGGCGACTGCGTCTACCTCAAGCTCCTTCGCTTCCTGATGCCGATCACCTACCACAAGGTCTTCCGCCAGAACTACTTTGACGTCACCGGGCACATCCTCGACGTGATGGAGGAGCAGGTTTGCCAGAGCTGGAGGAGGGGCAGGCGGGGGGCGACGGTGGTCACCTCGGTGGGCGCACTGGACGAGGTCCTGGACGAGGGC
>JADHXD010000016.1 GCA_016783145.1 Anaerolineae bacterium | reverse complement strand
GACCACTTGGAACTTGAATTTCGCCGAGTATCGCTTTGCCATCTTTGCCTCCTCTGCGCAATTCCTATGATCGCACACTTGCCAGAGGAGGTCAACTTCACACAGTACCTACTGGTGCAACTTTTGGGGTAAATATCCGAGTACTTCTCAGCGATCTTCATCTTCCGGCTCCTCAGTAAGGTACTTCTCAGACTCCTCAACAAGTCTGCCCTGCTCGACACCGGCCCGCAGTCGAACCAACTGTGGAGGAACACTCAGGTCTGGAGCATTTGGATCGTATACGGGTCTCTTCATGGGCCGAATCCGCAACTCTCCTGCTTCAGCCAGGCGAACGCGCTCTCTGGCGGTCTCAATATACTCTGGCATGATGTCGGCACCAATGGCCCTGCGGCTGTGCATCAGCGCTGCGATGCCAGCCGTCCCAACACCCAGAAAGGGGTCCAGTACCCAGTCCCCCACCTCAGTCATAGAGAGCACCAGACGCTCGATCAGCTCAACCGGGAACTGGCAGGGGTGCACGGTCTTTTCCACATGGTTTGCCTTGACATTCGGAATCTCCCAGATGTCGCTGGGGTTCTTGCCCAGGGGGTTCCCTGAAAGCTCTCCTTTCCTTGGCCCCTTGAAATGCCGCTTCATTGGATACTTTTGCGGCACACGGACAGGATCCAGGTTGAAGGTATACTCGTTGGTCTTTGTGAACCATAGGATCACTTCGTACCGCCCTGAGAACCGCTTCGACGCATGGAGCCCATGCCCAAAGTGCCACACAATGCGGTTCCGGAGATGCAATCCTAACGAGGCAAAGATGGAGTACAGAACAATGTCAAGCGGGATGATCTCCCCATTATGTACATAGTTCCCCACTTGCCAGCAGATGCTACCCGTATCATCCAGAACTCTAACACACTCTTCAATCACCTGGCGCTGTTGGCGTACATACTCGTCCAGATCGAGGCGGGTTTCGTAGGCTTTGCCCAGATTGTAGGGCGGAGAGGTGACCACTAGTTTGACGAATCCATCCGGCATCTCTGCAAGCAATTCGAGGCAATCGCCCTCAAACAGGATATAGTCCACCGACGGATCAAACGAGGTTGAGATCGTCACTTTACCCACAATCACTCCTCCATAGGTTGAGCCAAGCCCAATATAGATGTTCGTATATCTTTTGTCAAATCTCGCGCGCTATATTCCCCTTCCGGCGTACTGCTTCCGATAGTACTCGATGTACTCGCCGTTCTTGATCTTGCGCCACCACCACTCGTTCTCCACGTACCAGCGCACCGTCTTTTCGATGGCCTGCTCAAAGGTATGCCGGGATCGCCAGCCCAGGGCGCGCAGCTTGGCACAGTGGATCGAGTAGCGCCGGTCGTGGCCCGGACGGTCGGTCACCGGCTGGATCAGGGAATAGGGTTTGCCCAGCAGGTCGAGGATGGCGTGGGTCATGACGATATTCTCGGTCTCCACCTCGGTGCCCACGTTATAGATCTCGCCCGGCTGCCCTTTGTGCAGCACCACGTCGATGCCCTCGCAGTGATCGAGCACGTACTGGTAGTCGCGCATCTGGCGCCCATCTCCGTACAGTGGCAGGGGAAGGTCGTCGATGGCGTTGGTCACAAACAGAGGCACGACCTTTTCCGGGTACTGGTAGGGCCCAATGTTGTTGCTGCCCCGGGTGATGGTCACCGGCAGGCCAAAGCTCTCATGGTAGGCGATGCACATCAGATCCCCGCCAGCCTTGCTGGCCGAATAGGGGCTGCGGGTGTGCAGGGGATCGGTCTCCAAAGACGCTCCCTCCAACACCTGCCCGTACACCTCATCGGTGCTGACCTGGTGGTATCGCTCGATGTCGTAAGTCTTGGCTGCCTCGAGCAGGACGTAGGTGCCAAACACATCGGTCCGGATAAAGCTGTCCGCTCCCATCAACGAGCGGTCCACGTGGGTCTCGGCGGCGAAATTGACGATGGTGTCGATCCTGCACTGCTGCATCACCTCGTCCACGCGCGCCGCGTCTGCGATGTCTCCCCGCTCAAAGCTGTAGCGCTCGGCATAGTCCTCGGCGACGTCCTTGAGGTTGTCCAGGTTGCCCGCGTAGGTCATCTTGTCGTACACCAGCACGTGCACGTCGGGATATGTGCGCAGCACGTGGCGCACGAAATTGGAGCCGATAAACCCTGCCCCGCCCGTCACCATCAACTTTTGCATCGTTCCTCCCTTCACTGTCGGACGGGCTGATGGCCCGTTCCCCAGTTGACTTGCTCACTACATCTCTATGACCTGCCGATAGGCATCCACCAGGGCGCGCGCCTCGGGTTCCTCTATCTCTCCGCGCTGGAACGCCTCTCGCGCGCGCCGGATCTCGGCCCGCATCCCCGCACGAATGATGCGCCGTACCAGTAGACGGTAGAGCGCTGAGTAGTGCTTGTCAAAGAGAACGTACCGGCTGCGCCACAGGGCGACGACCATCTGTGGCCGCACCTGCCGGGTGCTCTGCCCCGCATAGTGCACTATCTCGGCCTCGGGCAAGCAGGTTATCTTCCAGCCTGCGCGCTTGACCCTCAGGCACCAGTCGATCTCTTCGACGTACATCTCATAATCCAGGTCAAAGCCGCCGGTCTCCTGGATCACCTCGCGGCGAAAAAACATCGCCGCGCCCAGGGGATGGTCGATCGGGAAGGGCTGCCCGCCCTCGTACAACCGGCGCCCGTACCGTCCGTTGAGCATAGAATCGGTCAGTCGCCAGTTGACGGGCCAGAACTCGAGGTAGGTCTGCGCCAGAGAGGGAAAGCGGTAGGCGGCGTGCTGAAAGCTCCCGTCGGGATAGCTCAACCGCGGTCCACAGACACCCGCCTCCGGAGAGCGATCCATAAAGCGCACCATCGATCGCAGGGCATCCCGGTGGACGAGCGTGTCGGGATTCAAGACCAGCACATAGCGAGGCAGCCGGGCCATGCAGGGGACCGCGAACCGGGCCGTGCCGATCTCGACCCCCTCTTCCGTGACCCGGACCGGCGGGGCCACCGGGACCCCTGTGAAACCCATCGCCCGCAGAGCCAGGTTCTGTCCGCCCCCAAACCACAGATTGAGGGGACTGGCGATCAGCCGGACGCCAGGGAATCGCTCCAGCAGCGCTTCGACGCTGCCGTCCTGCGAAGCATTGTCCACTACCCAGATCTCACCGCTCAGGCCTGCCCCCTCCATCGCCTCGCGGACAGAGCGCAGGCACTCTAGCAGCAGGTCGCGCACGTTCCAGCTCACGATGGCGACGGCGAGATCGGGCTCGGTCATCTCTCTGCGATCTGGCGGGCCACGTTCATCACCCGAAGCAGCGATTCACCCGATTCGCGCGCCAGGCGCGCGCAGTCCTCGTACTCGGGAGAGACCCCCAGGCGCTGCTCGCCCAGCCACTTTTCCTTGACGTGCACGCTGCCCCACGGGGTCTGCACCTCGCGCATGCGGCGATCTGCCTTGAGGCGATGTGCCGGTGGAAAGAGCCGCACGCCCAGGGTCGAGGTCTCGCGCATCAGGATCCGCGACAGGTCCTCTACCTTGTCTGCCGGCGAGAGCACGGACAGCATCACGCCTGGACGGTTCTTTTTCATCTGGATCGGCGTGAACCACACGTCCAGCGCCCCGGCGGCAAAGAGCTGCTCCATCGCATAGCCCAGCGTCTCTCCCGTCACATCGTCCAGGTTACACTCTATCTTGACCACCTCGTCGTGCTGGAGGTGGAGCGAGACCTCGCGGTCGCCGATCCACACGCGCAGGGCGTTGGCCCAGGGAAACGCCTTGCTGCCAAACCCATAGCCCACGGCCCGCACGCGGATCGCCGGTCGCTCAAAGACCGCCAGTTGCGCCAACAGGGCCGCGCCGGTGGGGGTGACGATCTCTGTCTGCGCTGGATGCTCCACCGTGGGTGCGCCCGCAGACGCCAGCAGGGCCAGCGTCGCGGGCACGGGAACAGGCAGTCGTCCGTGTGCAGTTTGGATCGTCCCACTCCCCAGGGGAATGGCTGAAGCGTACACCTGGCTGACCCCCAGCAGTTCCAGCCCGGCGACAAATCCGACCACATCGACGATGGTGTCCACCGCACCGACTTCGTGAAAGTGGACCTCTTCCAGGGGAACCCCGTGAATGCCTGCCTCGGCGCGCCCCAGTCGCTCGATGACGGCCATACCCCGTGTCTTGACTCGATCCGACAGCGTGCTCCCCTCGATGATCTGGCGGATGTCGTGCAGATGGCGCGCCGGGTAGGCCTGCAGCGTGTCGCGGACGTGCAGCTTGGTGCCGGTCAGTCCGTGATCGCGCTTGCGCTCGGCCTCCAGCTCATAGCCATCCAGGTCCAACTTGGCCAGTTCCGCTTTCAGCGAATCCAGCGAGAGCCCCACATCCAGCAGCGCGCCGAGGAGCATATCCCCACTGGCCCCGGCGAAACAGTCCAGGTAGGCGATGCGGGCCGCGTCCCGGGCATCCGGGGCTGCGTCCCGGGCATCCGGGGCTGCGTCCCGGGCATCCGGAAGGGATGGCCCCTCGTGCGCCTGAGGGACACGGGCGGCACCCCCCCCGCTGTGATGGGGATGGGGATGAGCGGAGACGTCCTGCTCGTCGTGATGGGGGTGCGTGTGCGTCATGTCGTTCCCTTTCTTGCCGCGGCGACGCGATTCGCGATCAGGCCAGCCATCGCTCCTGCCCCAATGCCGTTGCCGATATTGACCACGGCCATTCCTGGCGCGCAGGTCTGCAGCATCGAATAGAGCGCCGCGATCCCTTGTCCACCCAGGCCGTACCCGACCGCGGTCGGCAGCCCGATCACCGGCACATCGGCCAGCCCCGAGACCACAGAGGGCAGAGCACCATCCATCCCGGCGGCGACGATCAACACATCGACCCGGTGCTCGTCGAGCATCTGGCGGAGCGGCCCGAACAAACGATGCAGCCCTGCCACGCCCACGTCAAAGGTAGTGTACACCTCGCAGCCCATCTCCCGGCACAGCAGCGCCGCTTCTTCGGCAGCGGGCACGTCCGAAGTCCCGGCTGTGAGGATGCCCACGATGCCGCCAGTGCACGGAGACTCTGTCCCCGGTCTAGACAGCACTGCGGCACGCGAGGCAGCGTACCACTCGAACCTCACGCCGTCGTCGAACTCTTCCCGCAATCGCGCCTCCAACTCGGGCGATACGCGGCTGATGATGGCCCTCCCGTTGCGCTGCAGGAACACCCGCGTCACGGTCAGCGCGTGCTCCACCGTCTTGCCCTCGGCCAGGATCACCTCCGGAACCCCCTTGCGCTTGGCCCGGTGCAGATCGGGGTTCACCACGTCCTGTGCGTCTGCCGTACCGTCACCCACTTGCCCCATCCTTCTTCCCCAGCACCTCGTTCAAGCTGCCACTGCGAAACCCTGCCAGGTCCAGCGTGACATAGGTATACCCCAGTTCCTTGAGCCTGTCCACGATCCGCTCTCGGGCACCGGGTGAGACCAGTGCGGGCAGATCGAGCGCTGGCACCTCGATGCGGGCCACGGGCATGTGATCGCGCACCCGCAACTGGCGCAGGCCGAACTCCTCTCGCAAGTAGTTCTCGGCCGCATCGACGCGCTGCAGGCCCTGCTCAAAAAGCGAGACGCCATAGGGAAACCGCGAGGCCAGGCAGGCCATCGAAGGCATATCCCACGTCGACAGCCCTCTCTCCCTGGACAGCGCGCGAATGTCCGCCTTGGTCAGGCCGGCTTCTAGCAGGGGCGCGCGGGCGCCGGCCTCCGCCGCAGCCCGACTCCCGGGTCGAAAGTCCCCCTGGTCATCCACGTTGGCTCCGTGCACGATGTGCGCCAGCCCGGCCTCATCGGCGATCGCGCGCATCGTGCGCATCACACCGCGCTTGCAAAAGTAGCAGCGCTCAGGCGAATTGGCATTGAAATCGGGATCAGAGAGGATGTCCGAACTGACCACGCGATGACGCGCACCCAATTCCGCGGCCAATGCCCCCGCGCGTCCTCTTTCCACCGAGGGATGAATCGCCGACTCGACCGTCACCGCCAGCACACGATCGGGCCCCAACACGTCGAGGCAGATCGCCAGCACCAGGGAACTGTCCACACCGCCCGAAAAGGCCACGACCACGCTGTCCAGCTCTGCGATCCGCGCCTTGAGCCGATCCAGCTTTTCCTTCAAATCGTACTGCTTCACTCTAGACTCCTACCTACTCTACTCTGACGACCGGCGTCGGCGTGGCCACATCGCCCCACGCCCCGGTCGGCTCTACGTCTACGGTGATCCACTGGGGATCGACCCGCGGATTCACAATCTCGACGTCCTCGTGGATCAATCCCGCCCAAAAGGGTGTGGGATTGCGAGGAGGCGCGCTGAGGATGCGGATGCTGCCCGTGACCTGCGCACGCTGTCCGGGCTCCAGGTAGTACAGCGTCTCATCGCCCCGCTGGACGGCAGTCAGCTCGCTGTAGCGCCCCACGCTCCATCGCCAGGGGTAGTCACCCACCGGGCAGTTGTCAAAGCCGATCCCAAACCGAAATGCACCGGAGCTTGTATAGTGGCCCAACGTCGCCGCGTTCCAGTCGGTGGTGTACTGTGTCCCCGGCTCGGGCCCGGTCGTGCGGATCGGCGTCGTACCATAGTTCTCGACGGTGGCGGTGAAATAGAGTACGCCGCCGATGGGCACCGTGGTGTCAGAGACCTCCCACTCCAACCCGACGATCGTCCCTCGGGGCACCCCACCATCCCGGATCTCCAGGGTGTCGGTGACCGTCACCTTGTTGCCCACCTTGTCCTCGGCATAGACGACCACGGTATAGATGCCGTCGGGTGGCGGTTCGGCGCCTTTGTCCACCCCGCCCTCATAGTCATAGTAGTACGGTCCGGCCTCGCCATCCTTGGTCGCGCTGTTGCTGTCATCCCGCTCGATGGGATGGCGGACCCCAGCCTCGTCGAGCAGGTACACCGACGTCTCTGCGTCTTTGGTCAAGTAGTAGCTCATCTTGATGCGATCGTCCACGCCGTCGCGGTTGGGAGCAAAGACGTGTCGGTCGAGGCTAAAGCCCTGCAGGTCGGGAGGCTCGGTATCGGCATCGACGATCTGGATCGCCCGGTCTACGGCCATCGTCCGCCCACCCTCGTCAACCGCCTCGAGGACGAGCGTATAGGCTCCGTCAGGCAGCACGCGGTCCTGCCGCAAGCCATCCACCTCGCGGGGGATGACCCCTCCAAAGTCCACCCGGTACGTGCGCCCTCCCAAGGTCCGTGAGCGCGGGCGTTCGCGGCGAAAGTAATGCCTGTCCCCCGCGCCATCCAGCAGATAGATCGACAGCGTGGCGTTGCGCGCCAGCCGGTACTCGATGCGCGCGATGTCGGTGTCGCCATCCGCATTGGGTGAGATCGTCGTATGGGACACCTGGACATCGTAGAGCAGCGGGCGAAACGCACAAGAGCCCGCGCCACAGGTCAGGACGACGAACAGTCCCACCCACATCAATACGCGTAACCGTCTCAACAAGCGCCCTCCACGTGAGGACCGTCGCACAAGACCCTCCACGGCGACCGCCCGAACTGAGCCAGGGGAATATCATACCACACAACCAGGCATCAGGCAAGAAAATGGACCGTGGTATCTGGACAATTGTTCGCTCCTGATATACAATGAGGGCTGGCAGTCCAAGGACCGGCGGAACGAACTGCCCAACCACGACGCGGGCCAGGAGCAGACCCATATGAACGGCGAATACCAGAGTGCGATTGACTACCTCTATCACTTTACCGACTATGAGGTACAGAGCGGCTACGTGTACAGCCCAGATCGCTTTGACCTGGCGCGCGTGGAGCGGCTGCTGGCCTTGCTCGATCACCCCCAGCGGTCATTCCGGGCCGTTCACGTCGCTGGCACCAAGGGCAAAGGCTCCACCTCGGCCATGATTGCCTCGATACTGCGTCACGCCGGATACCACACCGGCTTTTATTCGTCGCCACATCTCCACACCTTTCGAGAGCGCATACAGATCGACGGCGAATGCATCTCCAGAAAGGAGGTGATCGCCGGGGTAGAGCGCTTGCGCGCCGTCGCCCCCCAGGTACCCGAGATCACGACGTTCGAGCTGATCACCGCCCTGGCTTTTGACCACTTTGCTCGCTGCGCGGGCACCGCTTCCAGCTCCCGGCGTGAGGCGCCTTGCCCTGCAGAGTGGGCCGTGTTGGAGGTGGGGATGGGCGGGCGGCTGGATGCCACAAACGTCGTGACCCCCGAGGTCTCGGTGATCACCTCGATCAGCTACGACCACATGCTGTATCTGGGGGACACGCTCGCCGAGATCGCCGGGGAAAAGGCAGGGATCATCAAGCCCGGCGTGCCGGTCGTCAGCGCGCCACAGCCAGAGGAGGCCCTGCAGGTCATCCAGCAGGTGTGCGCCGAAAAGGAGGCCCCGCTGACCCTTGTTGGCCGTGATTGGCAGTGGGAGAGCGCGCACGTTTCGACGCAGGGGCAGCGGTTCTGGGCTTGCCCCACCGCAGACCGCTCCGCACGCACTCTGTACTCCCTGCCCCTTCTCGGACGACACCAGCAGGTCAACGCCACGGTGGCGCTGGCGGCCGTCGATCAACTGCGGGTGGCAGGCGTAGACATCCCTGTCCAGGCCACGCTCGACGGGCTCGAGTCCGTCCGCTGGCCTGGCAGGCTGGAGATACTTGGCCGCCACCCCTGGGTGATCGTGGACGGAGCGCACAACGGCGACTCTATGCTCAAGCTGCGCGCAACGATCGACGAGCTGTTTGCGTACAAAGAGTTGATCCTGATCTTTGGCATCTTCGCCGACAAGGACGTCAGCTCGATGCTCGATGCCATCCTTCCCGCCGCCGCCCGCGTGCTGGTCACCCAGTCCCATCACCCGCGCGCCGCCCAGGCAGACTCGATCGTTGAACAGATCGCGGCCCGTGGGGGGCAGGCGCGCGCGGTCTCGCTCGACCAGGCCTTGGACGAGGCGCTCTCCGTGGCCGGCAACGACGATCTGATCTGCGCGACCGGATCGCTCAACCTGGTTGCAGAGCTCAGAGCCGCGTGGTTCAGGCACACCGGCCAGCCCCTGCCCCCCTCCGATGCAGAGTAGCCATAATCCCGAAAATATGGTATAGTGTAACCAATCTCTCACGTAAGGCGAGCATACCTATATGACACGAGACTTTGACGAGAACTTTATCGATTTGCTGCATCAAATAGACGGGGGCCGGTCCGCAGATACGCACGAACCGGGGACGACCGGCGAGTATCCATACCTTCCCCTACAGAGCCAGGTGATCTTTCCGCGCGTCGTCACCCCACTGTTCATCGATCGAGACCAGTCGGTCAAGGCAGTCGAGACCGCTTTTGCCCGAGACCGGATCATGGTCACCGCCGGGCAGCAGGGTCCCAAGCTTCAGGTCGGACAGAGCGAAGACATGTACCTCGTCGGCACCGAGGTCGAGATCATCCGCGTGCTGCGGCTGCCTGACGGCACGACCAGCGCGTTGGTCCAGGGGCGCAGGCGGGTCATTCTCGAAGAGGTCTTGCAGGTCGAGCCCTACCCGGTGGTCAGGGTAACGCCTCTCGCCGAGCCGAGAGCGCACGGGCCCAGCGTCGAAGCACTGATGCGCGCAGTACTGGCGCTGTTTGAAAAGTGCGTGCGTCTCAGCCGTACGATGCCCGAGGAAACCTACGTCTTTGCGATGAACGTGGACGAGCCCGGTTGGCTGGCAGACCTGGTTGCCTCTTCACTCGACCTCAAGTACGAAGAACAGCAGGCGCTGCTTGAGGAAATCAGCCCGGAAACACGGCTGAAGCACCTGAGCATCCTCCTTGCCCGCGAACTCGATGTCCTGGAGCTGGAAGACCGGATCCATTCCCAGGTGCAGCAAGAGGTGGATCGCTCCCAGCGCGAGTACTTTTTGCGTGAGCAGATGCGCGTCATCCAGAACGAGCTGGGTGAGGGCGATATCTATGCCCAAGAGGTCAGCAGTCTCAAACAGCAGATCCTCGAGTCTGACCTGCCAGAGGAAGTGCGCGACAAGGCCCTACACGAAGTGGAACGCCTGAGCTTGATGCCAGCTATGGCGCCAGAGACAGGGATCATCCGCACCTACCTCGACTGGCTGGTAGACCTGCCGTGGAGCAAAGCCACAGAGGACAAGCTGGACATCGGGGAGGCAGAGACAGAACTCGAATCCAGCCACTATGGGCTGAAGACCGCAAAGGAGCGCATCCTTGAGCACATGGCCGTGCGCAAGCTGGCGGCTGACAAAATGCGCAGTCCCATCCTGTGTTTCGTTGGCCCGCCTGGCACGGGCAAGACCTCGCTGGGCAAGTCCATCGCCCGCGCCCTGGGACGCAACTTTGTGCGCGTCAGCCTGGGAGGCATTCGGGATGAGGCCGAGATCCGGGGCCATCGTCGAACCTACATCGGCGCGATGCCAGGACGGATCATCCAGACGATGAAGCAGGCCAAGGCCATCAACCCCCTGTTCATGCTGGACGAGATCGACAAGCTGGGCGCCGACTTTCGTGGAGATCCCAGCGCCGCGCTGCTCGAAGCGCTGGATCCAGAACAGAACAGTGCGTTCTCCGATCACTACCTGGAGGTGCCCTACGATCTGTCCAAAGTGATGTTCATCACCACGGCCAACATCCTCGATCCCGTCCCGCCGGCGCTGCACGACCGGATGGAAGTGATCGAATTCTCTGGCTACATCGAAGAAGAAAAGCTCGAGATCGCTCACCGGTTCCTGATCCCGAAGCAGCTCCTCGAACACGGCCTGACCGAAAGCGAGATCTCTTTCTCGCACGGCGCCATTCGAGCCATCATCCGCGAGTACACTTACGAGGCCGGCGTTCGCAACCTGGAGCGCGAGATCGCCAAGATCTGCCGCAAGCTCGCCCGGCGCGTTGCGGAAGGCCGGCCCATCGCCCAGCACGTCACGGCCAAGTCACTGCACCGCTACCTTGGCCCACCGCGATTCGATGACTGGAAAGGCCTGCAAAAGGACGAGGTCGGCGTTGCCACCGGCGTGGCATGGACCGAGGCCGGCGGCGACCTGATGCCCATCGAAGTCACCCTGCTCGAGGGCAAGGGGAGCCTCACCCTGACCGGGCAGCTCGGGGAGGTGATGCAAGAGTCGGCACAGGCGGCGCTGAGCTATACGCGCTCCTACTTGAGCGCCTTGCAGAGCACCTCCGAGCCCCTAGACTTTGACAAGATAGACATACACATCCACATGCCTGAAGGCGCGATTCCCAAGGACGGCCCATCCGCAGGGATCACCATCGCCACAGCACTGATCTCTGCGCTCACCGAACGCCCGGTGCGCAGAGACACGGCGATGACCGGCGAGATTACGCTGCGGGGCCGGGTGCTGGCCATTGGCGGCCTGAAGGAAAAGGCCATGTCTGCTCACCGGGCCGGCATCAAGATCTTTTTGCTGCCCAAGCGGAACCAGAAGGATATGGTGGACATCCCCTCCAAGGTGCGACGGGATATGGCGTTTGTGTTTGTGGAATCCATGGACGAGGTGTTGGACCGGGCATTGATGGCGACAGCCGAAGAATAGCCGGTTTCACGCAAGGAGAGGGGGGGACGTGAAGAGGTCTCTATCCATGCGACACGGGCGAGCCTTGGCGCTCCTGCTCATCTACGGCACGCTGCTGCTCCCTGGATGCGCCCCTCAAGAAAAGGAACTGGACTTTGGCATGCTCCTGCCCAGCGAATGGACGCCCTATGAGACCTACCGGTTTGACACGAACGCAGACGGGATCGACGAGTGGGCGATCCTATATACCTATGACCAGAAGACGAACCAGGACTTTACGCCCGTGGGCGGCGTCATCTACCACGCCGACCGCGGAAAACCGCCGATCATCTTTCCATACCCCTTGATCGCCCCGGGATGGAGCCGCCTGGGCGAGGGCAAGTCGAGCGTGCGGCTTGAGGACCTCCTCTCGGACCTCAGCGGCTCGGAGGTCGTGTTCCAGAGCGTCAATGGCAGCGGCATCACGACACGCGTTGCCCTCTTTCACTGGGAAGATCACGAGCCCGACAAGCTGCTGCCCCCCACGGCAGACCCCGGGATCGGGCAGTGGTATCGCTGCGTTGGCCAGTTCTACGGCGATGCGGGCATCAAGCTCGAATTGAACAAGGCCACGGTGTGGGAGCACACGCAAGAGCGAAGCCAATTGGCCATCCGCAAGACCTATCTCCCGCGACAGGGCAGCTACGTGGACGGCACGGAGCTGGCTCCGCCGGTAGAGACATGCCTGGACTTTGCGTACGGGCAGCCGCAAGAGGTGGGATCCTCTCCCTATCCGGAGAAGGTGCTGATGGCCTTTTACTGGAACTTTGGCACGGAACAGGCATATGACCTGATGACCAAGGAGGCGGCCCAAAAGCTGCGCACAGGAGCCAATGAGTGGGCGTACATCGCTCCGTGGCCCTTTACGTCCGTCACCAGCGCGTGCGTCAAAGAGCTGAACTACAATCCGGGTGCCGAGGCACAGGCGCAGAAAGCGATGATCGCACAGGTCCAGGCAACGCACATCGCCCGGGCGACCTTCGAGGCAGCCAGCACGATGACCGCCTGCCCCGAACCCGAGTGCACGTGCCCCCCTACTCCAAACGGACCACAGGCCAGCCCGCCCGTATGGGTGACCACGCGCGTCGAATACAGGCTGCACGAACAGACTAGCCAGATGTGGGCAGCGTGGGGACTCGTCCAGGTGGACGGAGTCTGGCGCATCGACCAGGTTGTCTCTCAACCAGCGAACACTCAATCAGAGTAGAGTGGAAAGGAAAACAGAGCGATGAAATGTCATGAATGTGGTACCGAAATCGGCGCAGACGAGAAATTCTGCGGAAGCTGTGGTGCTCCTCTGGTGAGCACAGAACCACCGCCTGAGGAGGCAAAAGTACCAGCCGGAGCGCAGACCATCTTGACCGAAGCGCCACTGCTGCCTGCCAGCGAGCCGGAGGAACCCGAATTCCCGCCTCCGCCCCCTCCACCGCTGGTTCCACCGCTGGTTCCACCGCTGGTTCCACCGCCGGTGGAACAGCCAGAGTTCATGCCTCCGCCCATCGAAGACGCGGGGTACGTTCCTCCTGCACCGCCTCCGCCACCACCCCCGCCTGTTTCGAATGAGGACAGAAAGAAAAAGACCACGCTCATCATCGTCATCGTCGTCGTGGCGCTGCTCCTGCTCTGCTGCTGCTGCCTGATCGTCTTGGGTGCGGTTTACCGGGAGCAAATCGTCGAATTCATCGAGACGGCCATGCTCGACGCCCCGGGCCTGAAGGCGTTCGTCTAGACCGGGCCAGCACGTGCAGGCGATCCAGGATCGGCGATCGAGCGCTGTGCGCAGAGGACCGGCGAGCGACAAGCACGGCATCGCCCCGGTCATCCGCTCGCCGATCCTGAGATGAGCCCCCTGGCCCGCGATCACACGCCAACTCGCACGGGCAGAGCTAGCTCTCACGCCGCGAGTACCCGTTAGGGCACGAGTACCCATTCAAGCCATTTCTGATATACGAAACCGCGATATAGGCACAGGTCTCAACTTATCGAAACCACTTTGAAAGGGCACGAGTCTCAAGGCAAACTGTGGACGCGTCACAAGTCAGGACCCTACTTGACAACGGAAGTGGCACCGAGGTGGCATTTGTCCCCGAAAAGAGCGCCGCCCAGGCGCTGGCGGAGACGCTGGTCGCGCTCGCCAACACAGAGGGAGGGACGCTGCTCGTCGGCGTGACGCGCGCCGGATCGGTTCGGGGAGTGCGTGAGCCAGATGCCCTGTGCGATCGGATCCTCTTGGCGGCGCTGTCGATCGTGCCGCCCCTCGTCCTGCCTATGCCCGAACAGGCGCAGGTGCGCGAGCGCACAGTGGTCGCGGTGCGCATCCCCCCCGGCCTGCCCAGCGCATACGCCCTGGACGGGCAGTTCCTGATCCGCGAAGGGCCTCGCAACCGCCCGCTGCGGCCTGCCGAGATCCACCGCCTGATGATGCAGCGCGGCGTGATCCACTTTGAGACGCAGCCTCCCCCGGGATCGACGCTCGATGACCTGGACTGGGATCGGGTGCGGCAGTACGCAAACAGGCTGGAGCAGTTGGGGCACCTGGCTCCTCAAGACGTGCTGGTGCGTCGAGCCTGCCTGGCAGAGGTAGACGGCGATCTGTACCCCACGCTCGCCGGACTGCTGCTCTTTGGGCACAGCCCATCGCAGTGGGTCCATAGCGCCGAGATCACCGCCGTCCGCTATGCAGGGCGGGAGATGAGCGATCAGTTCATTCGCGAGGACATCGACGGGCCTCTGCCCGACCAGATTCGCAAAGCCGAGGCCTTTGCGCAGGCCAACACGCTGCAAGAGGTAGCTCTGGAAGGACTGACGCGCGAGGAACGTCCCGCCTACCCGGGAGACGTGCTGCGCGAGGTGATCGTCAACGCGGCTGCACACCGCGACTACACGATCCAGGGGGAGGGCATCCGCATCCTGATCTTTGGCGACCGGATCCAGGTGTACAGTCCGGGACGGCTGCCGGGACACGTCACGGTCGAAAACATCGTAGAGGAACGCTTCTCACGCAACCCGGTCATCGTCCAGGTGCTCGCCGATATGGGATTCATCGAGCGCCTGGGATATGGCATCGACCGGATGCTCCGCCTGCTGCAGGATGAGGGACACCCCGCCCCGGTCTTTGAGGAAACGACGGCCGGATTCCAGGTGACCATCTATGCGCGGCATGCGCCACCCCCGACACGTCGCTCGCGCTGGGCACAACTGGACCTCAATCCTCGGCAAGAACTGGCCCTGCAGTACGTCACCGAATACGACCGCATCACCAACCGCGAGTATCAGAAGCTGTGTCCCGACGTCAGCGCCGAGACCATCCGCCGCGACCTGTCCGACCTGGTCCACAAGGACGTCTTGCTGCGCATCGGGCGCAAGCGGGCAACCTACTACATCCTCAAGATGCCTTCAGAGAACCAGGACAACGAACCGTAGTAGGTCCGATGCGCTGCATACAGGCCATGAAAACGAAAAAAAGGTTCTCCAGGCGGTGACCTACTCTCCCAAGGGGCTTCCCCCCCAGTACCATCGGCGCTGACGCGTTTAACGACCGGGTTCGGAATGGAACCGGGTGGGTCCACGTCGCTCCTATCACCAAGAGAACCTTCATTTCCCTTTTTAACTCGGTACGCTCCCCCGCATCTCCCTCGACGCAGGTCCCGTACCTCGACGTCTTGCGACGCCTGATTTGGCACCTAAAAGCTGAATAGAATGCTACTCACAAACAACTCCGCCGTCTCACGTGTTCGAATCAAGCCCTCGACCATTAGTACCGCTTAGCTTAACACATTGCTGTGCTTACACCTGCGGCCTATCTACTGGTAGTCTTCCAGCGGTCTTACCTCCTTACGGAGTGGGGGATCTAATCTTGGGGCGAGTTTCCCACTTAGATGCTTTCAGCGGTTATCTCTGCCAGACTTGGCTACCCAGCTATGCACCTGGCGGTACAACTGGCACACCAGCGGTCTGTCCACCCCGGTCTTCTCATACTAAGGGCAGCTCCCCGCAAATCCCCTGCGCCCACAGCGGATAGAGACCGACCTGTCTCACGACGGTCTGAACCCAGCTCGCGTGCCGCTTTAATGGGCGAACAGCCCAACCCTTGGGACCTGATTCAGCCCCAGGATGCGACGAGCCGACATCGAGGTAGCGAGCGAGGCCGTAGATGTGGACTCTTGGGCCTCACCACTCTGTTATCCCCGGGGTAGCTTTTGTCCGTTAAGCCACGGCCTTTCCACTCAGAGCCGTAGGATCACTAAGGCCGACTTTCGTCTCTGCTCGGCTTGTTGGCCTTGCAGTCAAGCTCCCTTATGCCTTTACACTCTTCAGGTGGTTTCCATTCACCTTGAGGGAACCTTTGCGCACCTCCGTTACCTTTTCGGAGGTGACCGCCCCAGTCAAACTGCCCACCTGGCACTGTCCCCACGCCGGGTCACGGTCGCAGGTTAGGGCCAAAACTTAGTCAGGCTGGTATTTCAAGGTCGACTCCACCGAGGCTGGCGCCCCAGTTTCTCCGTCTCCCAGCTATCCTACACAAACTAAGCCCTAACTCAATACCAAGATACAGTAAAGCTCCACGGGGTCTTTTTGTCCTGCTGCGGGTAACGGGCATCTTTACCCGTATTTCAATTTCGCCGAGTCCCTCGTTGAGACAGCGCTCCAGTTGTTACGCCATTCGTGCGGGTCGGAACTTACCCGACAAGGAATTTCGCTACCTTAGGACCGTTATAGTTACGGCCGCCGTTCACCGGGGCTTCAGTTCAGAGCTTCGCTTTCGCTAACCCCTCCCTTTAACCTTCCGGCACTGGGCAGGCGTCAGCCCCTATACTTCCTCTTACGAGTTCGCAGAGACCTGTGGTTTTGTTAACCAGTCACTAGAGCCATTTCACTGCGACCCCTCAGCGCTCACAGTTATCCCGCTCACGCCAAAGGGCACCCCTTCTCCCGAAGTTACGGGGTTAGTTTGCCGAGTTCCTTAACGAGGGTTCTCTCGTTCGCCTTGGTATACTCTACCCGTCTACCAGTGTCGGTTTGCGGTACGGTCGCTACAGTCTCTTCACTTAGAGGCTTTTCTTGGCAGCTTGGCTCAGCTCACTTACGGCTCAAGGCCCCGACGTGACTCTCAGGATCAGAGAACGTATTTCCCGTCCTCCTCACTTCCCTATCAGGCACGTACCCGAATCCATTCACAGGGCTGGCCTACCATGCTGCGTCCCCCCTTCGCTCCTCTGTAGCGGGGCAGGAATGTTAACCTGCTGTCCATCGCCTACGCCTCTCGGCCTCGGCTTAGGACCGCCTAACCCGACGCGGATTGACCTTCCGTCGGAAACCTTAGACTTACGGCGAACATGGTTCTCACATGTTTCACGCTACTCATTCCGGCATTCTCACTTCTGTAGGCCGCAGCGCTCCTTACGGTACGCCTTGTCTCTCCTACAGAACGCTCCCCTACCAGCCCGTCTCTCGACGAACTCCGCAGCTTCGGTACCAGGTTTGAGCCCCGTTAAATTTTCCGCGCAAGATCACTTGACCAGTGAGCTATTACGCACTCTTTAAAGGATAGCTGCTTCTAGGCTAACCTCCTGGCTGTCTAAGTATTCTCACATCGTTTCCCACTTAACCTGGATTTCGGGACCTTAGCTGGCGGTCCGGGTTGTTTCCCTCTCGTTCATGGAACTTATCTCCCATGAGCCGACTCCCAGAGTCTAAAGTGACGGCATTCGGAGTTTGGTTGGGGTCGGTAAGCGATAAGCCCCCTTGCCCATCCAGTGCTCTACCTCCATCACTAAACCTCTGAGGCTAGCCCTAAAGCTATTTCGGGGAGAACAAGCTATCTCCGGGTTCGTTTGGCATATCACCTCTACCCACAGCTCATCCCATAGTTTTGCAAGACTAACGGGTTCGGTCCTCCACGGGACATTACTCCCGCTTCAACCTGGCCATGGGTAGCTCACCCGGTTTCGTGTCTAATCCCTGCCACTACACGCCCTATTCAGACTCGCTTTCGCTTCGGCTTCGGCTGTCACTGCCTTAACCTGGCGACAGAGATTAACTCGCCGGATCATACTCCAAAAGGCACGCCATTAGGCATTTCCCCGAAGGGACATAGCCCTTTGACTGCTTGTAGGCATACGGTTTCAGGTTCTCTTTCACTCCCCTAACAGGGGGACTTTTCACCTTTCCCTCACGGTACTTGTTCGCTATCGGTCGCTAGAAGTGTTTAGCCTTGGACAGTGGTCTGCCCAGCTTCCCACAAGAGTATCGTGTCCCGTGGTACTCAAGGTCCCAACAGGAGCCTCTTCCCTTTCGTGTACGGGGCTATCACCCCCTCTGGCGGACCATCCCATGTCCTTCCACTAGAGAAAAGGTTTCTTACTCCTCGACGAGTCTGCAACCTCGTCCGTCAGGCCTTACAACCCCCATATCGTTTAGGATCGCAGTCCACTCAACGATATCGGTTTGGGCTCCTCCCCTTTCGCTCGCCACTACTCAGGGAATGCTCTCTTTTCCTCGGGGTACTAAGATGTTTCAGTTCCCCCGGTTCCCTCCTGCTGGCCTATGTGTTCAGCCAGCGGTGCGCAAGGTTCTCCTGCGCGGGTTCCCCCATTCGGGTATCTCTGGATATGTCGCCTGCACACGGGCTCCCCAGAGCTTTTCGCAGTGTGCCACGCCCTTCGTCGGCTTCTAGCGCCAAGGCATCCACCGTATGCCCTTAGTAGCTTGATTCACGTGAAACCTCGAAATTGTTTCTTTTCGCATTCTATTCAGCTGTTAAGGTGCCAAATCCTGGCTTGATGTCTCGCCAGTCGCTGCTATCCACTACCCGTCGATCCCAGCAACCCGCCATCCATCTCGCACAAAAAAACGGCCCGTCTACCCAGAGCCGCTCTCACGACCTCTCGATACACGCCACCTTCCTATCCCCTTGCCTCTTCCCTTCTCTCTTCTCTCAAACCTCGCCCTTTCTCTTCCCCTCTCCCTGTGGAGATGAGGGGATTCGAACCCCTGGCTTCCTCCGTGCAAGGAAGGCGCTCTCCCACTGAGCTACATCCCCCTACTTCCATGGGCCACAATGGACTCGAACCATTGACCTTTCCCTTATCAGAGGAATGCTCTAACCAACTGAGCTAGTGGCCCTCTCCCCTTAACAACTGAAAAGTGATAGGAAATCCAGGTCCCTTGCTCCCTCCTTGCGCGCGAACTCTCGTCCGCGACTGACTAGAGTCTCCTTCCCACTCTCCCGAGCAGAAAGATTCTCCCTAGAAAGGAGGTGATCCAGCCGCAGCTTCCGCTACGGCTACCTTGTTACGACTTCGTCCCAGTCGCCGATCCCACCTTCGACAGCTGCCCCCCTTGCGGGTTAGCCCACCGACTTCAGGTGTTACCAACTCCCATGACGTGACGGGCGGTGTGTACAAGGCCCGGGAACGTATTCAACGCACTATTGCTGACGCGCGTTTACTAGCAACTCCAACTTCATGCAGGCGAGTTGCAGCCTGCAATCCGAACTGAGACCGGTTTTAAGGATTAGCTCCGCCTCACGGCTTGGCAACCCATTGTACCGACCATTGTAGCGTGTGTGTAGCCCTGGACATAAAGGCCATGCTGACTTGACATCATCCCCACCTTCCTCCAGTTTATCACCGGCAGTCCCGCCAGACACTTGTAACTGGCAGCGAGGGTTGCGCTCGTTACAGGACTTAACCCAACACCTCACGGCACGAGCTGACGACAGCCATGCAGCACCTGTGTAGGCTTCCCGAAGGATCGTTCCGCTTTCGCTTCACTACTACCCACATGTCAAGCCCAGGTAAGGTTCTTCGTGTAACTTCGAATTGAACCACACGCTCCGCTGCTTGTGCGGGCCCCCGTCAATTCCTTTGAGTTTTAGCCTTGCGGCCGTAGTCCCCAGGCGGGGTACTTAATGCGTTAGCTTTGGCACAGAGAGAGTCAGTACTCCCCACACCTAGTACCCATCGTTTACAGCGTGGACTACCGGAGTATCTAAGTCCGTTCGCTCCCCACGCTTTCGCGCCTTAGTGTCAGAAACGGGCCAGGAAGCCGCCTTCGCCACTGGTGTTCCTCCGGATATCTACGCATATCACCACTACACCCGGAATTCCACTTCCCTCTCCCGCTCTCAAGCCGTGCAGTATCGAATGACCTCCCCAGATTGAGCCTGGGGCTTTCACACCCGACTTACACAACCACCTGCGCGCGCTTTACGCCCAATAAATCCGGATAACGCTTGCCTCCTACGTGTTACCGCGGCTGCTGGCACGTAGTTAGCCGAGACTTGTTCAAGAGGTACCGTCCTTCCTCTTCCCTCTTAAAAGGACTTTACAACCCGAAGGCCTTCATCGTCCACGCGGCGTTGCTGCATCCGACTTGCGTCGATTGTGCAATATTCCTCGCTGCTGCCTCCCGTAGGAGTATGGCCCGTGTTTCAGTGCCATTGTGGCTGATCGTCCTCTCAGACCAGCTACCCGTCTTCGCCTTGGTAGGCCGTTACCCTACCAACTAGCTGATGGGCCGCAAGCCCCTCCCAAAGCGCCGGAGCCTTTAATCGCACAAACGAATGCGCGACCACACGGGGTATTAGCCTCCCTTTCGAAAGGTTATTCCCCTCTTTGGGGCAGGTCACTTACGTGTTACTCACCAGTTCGCCACTGTTCCCCGCACTACGAATAGCGCAGTTCACCGTTCGACTTACATGCGTTACGCACGCCGCCAGCGTTCATCCTGAGCCAGGATCAAACTCTCCATAAAATTGTTATCGGAATCTTCGAGAGCTAGTTCCCCTTACTTTCCTATCACTCTTCAGTTGTTAAAGTGCCGCTCTCACGGACGAAAGAGTATACCACTGTCCGCCTATCTTGTCAAACTCGGGCAAAAAAGCCGATACCTATTCCTCAGGCATCGGCGGAGAAAACCTCCTGGCATTGTCTTCAACAGAGTTAGCTCAGGTGGTCTACTCCCTTCTCCCTATCGCTTGTTACAGTAGAGGAAAGTTTGCCCATCACAAGTATAGTATACCACAAACCCAGAAGGCTTGTCAAGAGAGTATCGAACTTTTTTAAACTATCACTTGCCCAGCGAACAATAAGTATACCACACTATCTTCCCGTTGTCAAATCCGGTTTCTCGTCGCTGCCCACGCCCGGCTACCCGACAACAGATCGCCATTCTACCACAGACCGCATACCTTGTCAAGTCACACTTTTCAGCGATCCTCCCTCGCTGGCCGCGCGCAGGGAGCAGCCCCGCAGCCGGAGGGAACGCCTCTCACATTTCCTGCCGGCCTTCCAACGCCCGAGCCAGGGTAACCGCATCTGCGTACTCTAGGTCACCACCCACCGGCAGCCCGCGCGCCAGGCGCGTGACGCGCACCCCGTGGCGCAGCAACTGCCGCTGCACGTACATGGCCGTCGCCTCGCCCTCCAGGCTCGGGTTCGTCGCCAGGATCACCTCGCGGATCGGTTCCGCTGCGACCCGCGCCACCAACTCCCGGATGCGCAGCTCATCTGGACCGACCCCTTCCACCGGCGAGATCGCGCCGTGCAGCACGTGATACAGCCCGCGGTACTCGCCCGTACGTTCGATCGCCAACACGTCCAGCGGCTCCTCGACGACACAGAGGACGTGCCGCTCTCGACGCTCGTCCAAGCACACTGGGCATGGGTCCGATTCGGTGATGTTGAAGCATCGCGAGCAGAACACGATCCGCTCGCGTAGCTGCACAATGGCCTCTCCCAGGGCCTGGACCTGCTCGCGCGGCGCCCGCAGCAAATAGTACGTCAGTCGGGACGCGGTCTTGGGACCGATCCCTGGCAGTCGCGAGAATTCGTCTACAAGCCGCGTGACAGCTTCTGGAGTCGCTACCATCCTCTTGCCCCTCGGGATCTATTGGCCTTGCCCGCTAGAGCAGGCCGGGGATATTCAGCCCGCCCGTCAGCGCGCTCATGCGCTCGGAAGCCAGGTTCCTGGAACTCTCGAGTGCCTCGTTCACCGCCGCCAGGATCAGGTCCTGGAGCATCTCCACATCCTCTGGATCGACCACTTCAGGGTCGATGACGATGGACAGGATCTCCTGGTGGCCGTTGGCGACCACGGTGACCACTCCACCGCCCGAGGTAGCCGCCACTTCCTCATCCTTCAAAGCGTCCTGTGTCTGCACCATCTGTTCCTGCAACTGCATGACCTGCTGCTGCATGCCCTGCGGGCTCACCGTGCGTTGTCGTGGGGGACGCGGAGGGCGCGGGCCCTTATTCCTCGGTCTCTGCTTCGCCATGTCGATGTCTCCTGTCTACTCCTCTGGCAGTACTTGCACGTCCGTTACCTGACCGCCCCGTTTGATCAGATCCTGAACGATCGGGTCGGAGCGCGCTTCAAGGTAAGGGTCTCGGGCACCCCCCTGTTCGCTCTGTGCGCTGGGTGTACCCGCGCTGCTGCTTCCCGGCCCAGGCGACGCCTGGCCTGCCCGCGGCGTGGATCTAGGGTCGGATGGACGGGCGCCTGCCGGCGTTGGGGAGGCCGCCTGGGCAACGCCGCGCACGCGGCACGGTTTGCCCAGCACAGAGCGGATCAGGCCCTCGGCAATGCGCGACTTTTCGTCCGTCAGCTTGCTCGCGACCACCTCGGTGGTGAACTCGAACACGATCTGGTTCCCGTCCTTGATCCGTCGGGTGGCGGCTGAATCGAGCAAAGAGAACAGGTTAGCCCAACTCTCGTCGCGGAACACCTGCCTGACCTCTGTGCTCCAAACCTGATCCACCTCCTCCAGGGTCACGGCACCTGCCGGGGCCTCGATCGGGAGGGGCTTTGCCATCTCCCGCGCTGGCGGGGCGCTTTCTGGCACCGCTTTCGCAGAACGCGGCGGCGCCGCAGTCGGTACCGACGGTACCTGGACCTGCAGTGCGGCTGCAGGTGAGCTGCGGGGCGGTTCGGCGCGAGGTGGCGCGCGCTGCGCCGGAACGGAAGGGGCAGCAGGCAGCGTGCCACCTTCGTCCGTCATCGCCGCCTCGACAAAGGCGAGCTCCAAAGCGAGCTGGCCCTGATCGCTGGCGCGCAGTTCGAGCTGAGCCTCGTTAAAGAGCTTGATCGCCCGCAGCAGGCCCCGCGTTGAGAACTCCCCGGCCAGGTCGCCCACCGCTGCCCAGGTCTGAGCGTCCATGTCGGGAGCGATCGCGTCTCCACCCACGCGGAGCAGCAGGATCGAACGCAGGTAATCGACCACCTGTTGAGTGAACTGGCGCGTGTCTCCTCCCTGATCGACGGCCCGGCTGATCACAGCCAGGCCGCCGCCGATGTCACGCGCCGCCAGGTGGCTGGCCAGATCGTGCACCATGCGCACGTCGCTCAAGCCGAGCACAGAACGCACGCGTTCGACGGTGATCACTTCATCGCCGTACGCGGCGAGCTGATCCAGCAAGCTGATCGCATCCCGGGCACACCCGGTCGCCGTGCGGGCGATGAATTGCAGCGCCTCCTTGTCGATGCGAATGCCCTCGTCGCCGGCGATGTGCTGCAGGCGCGCCACCAGCGCGGAGAGCGGGATGCGCCGAAAGTCGAATCGCTGGCACCGGGAGAGAATCGTGGGCAGGATCTTGTGCGGTTCGGTCGTAGCCAGGCAAAAGATCACGTGCGCGGGCGGCTCCTCCAGCGTCTTGAGCAGCGCGTTGAACGCAGACGTGGACAGCATGTGGACCTCGTCGATGACATAGACCTTGTATCGCGCCTCGCTCGGACGAAAGCCCACCTTGTCCCGGATCGCCTCCCGCACATTGTCCACGCCCGTGTGAGAGGCGGCGTCCATCTCGATCAGGTCGAGCAAACGACCCTCCCCGATCGCGCGGCAGATGTGACATTCGTTGCATGGCCGTCTGTTCACATCCTCGTCCAGGCAGTTGACAGCCTTTGCCAGCAGACGCGCCATCGTCGTCTTGCCCGTGCCCCGAGGCCCCGCGAACAGGTACGCATGCGCGATCCGCCCTGCTCGCAGCGCGTTCTTTAGGGTCTGCGTCACGTGATCCTGACCCACGACGTCTTCAAATCGCTGGGGGCGCCACTTGAGGTATAGGACCTGACCGGCCATCACTTCCTCCTCGATCTCGGTAGCCTAGTTTACCATCGTTGGTCGATTTGGGCAAGCGACTTGATCTACAACGGCGATCGCTTGCTCTCCCGGACAACCTGTGCTAAACTCTGAACTATGTACCTGAGACAACTCTCCCTGACCAATTTCCGCAACTATACGCGGTTGTCCCTCGAACTGCCCCGGCACACCACCATCCTGCAAGGGGCGAACGCGCAGGGCAAGACCAACTTTTTGGAGGCTATCTACTACCTGTCCGCTGCCAGGTCGCCGTACGCAAACAGCGACACCCAGTTGGTCAACTGGCTGGCCAAGGACGACGACCTGCCGCACGCCCGCGTGGAAGCGGAACTGGTCCGCAAAAACGCAAACACGCGCATCGAGATCACCCTGACCCGCAGTGCCGAGCGGCAGGACGCGTATCGAAAGCACGTTCGCATCAACGGCCTTCCCAAGCGAGTCATGGACCTGCTCGGACAGGCCAATACGGTGCTGTTCGTGCCCCAGGATATGACCCTGGTCGACGGCGCGCCCGCAAAGCGGCGCCGGTACCTGGATGCCACGTTGTGCCAGATCGACTCTCACTACTGCCGCGCGCTGACCCGGTACAATCGCGTGTTGGAGCGGCGCAACCATCTGCTGCGCGGGCTGCGCGAGCGTGGCGGAGACCGTGGTCAGATGGACTTTTGGGATGAAGGGTTGGCGCGGGGCGGCGCAGAGATCATTTCCCGCCGGCAGGAGACGATCCTCGAGCTGGAGACGCTTGCCCAGCCGATCCACCGCCGGCTGAGCGGAGATCATGAGCGCCTGCGCCTGCGCTACGTGCCGAGCTTTGATCCGCGCCAATCGAACGGGGACGAGCACCAGCTACGCTTCGATCTCAACCTGCCTCCGCCGATTTCCATCCCAATGGATGCCGCGGCCATTCAACAGGCATTCCTGGCTGCGCTGCACGCCTCCCGAGCGGAACAGATCCAGCGGGGAATGACACTGATCGGCCCGCACCGGGACGATGTACGCTTCTTTGACGGCCAGATCGACCTGCACATCTATGGATCGCGAGGACAGCAGCGCACCGCCGTGCTCGCCCTCAAGCTGGCGGAGGTACGCCTGATGACCCAGACGACGGGAGAGCACCCGATCCTCCTCCTGGACGAGGTGATGTCTGAACTGGATGCGGATCGCCGCCGCTACCTGTGCGAGCAGATCCAGCAGGCCGAGCAGGCCCTGGTCACCACGACCGACCTGCGCGCCCTGACCCCCGAGGTACTGGAGGGAGCGGCGGTGTACCACGTATCGCAAGGACGGCTGGAGCAGGCACAGTCATAGCAGGTTTGGAGACGGCCCGAGAATGGAGCTGCCAACCGCATCTCGTTCTCGACCGGCTCACACCGAGGGAAGGGGTTCGATGAACGCACACTCTGCATCGTCGAATGGGATTTCGGTCATCCCAGAGCCAGCGCGGTGGGAGCGTCGCCCGGGGCGCTTCACGCTGACCGCCCAGACGGCCATCGTGTCCGACGCCCGCGCGCGCCCTGTCGCCCGTCTCCTGCGCGACCTGCTCGCTCCCCCAACGGGATTCCCCCTCCCTCTCAAAGACATCGCCGACCACGAAGACGAGACAGGGGCGATCGCGATCGCCACGGCGACAGATCGGGCGGGTCTCGGCGATGAAGGCTACGTGCTGCAGGCGGCGGAGACCCACCTCACCGTCTCGTCATCGGCGACTGGCGGCGCCTTCTACGGCACCCAGACCCTCCGGCAGCTCCTGCCGGCAGAGATAGAGCGCCGGTCTCCGGTGTCCGGTGCCGAGTGGTCGGTTCCCTGCCTGCAGATCGAGGACGCTCCTCGCTTCCCCTGGCGCGGATTCATGCTCGACGAGGGGCGGTACTTTATTGGCAAGGGCGTCGTCAAGCGACTGCTCGACCTGATGGCCCTGCACAAGCTGAACGTGTTTCACTGGCACCTGACAGAAGACCAGGGATGGCTGCTCTCCATGTTCAGAGCGCCACAGGGAGAGCGGCAGGCGCCCTGAGCCAGATCGACGGGGATGGAACCCATGCGGCACGTGACAAAGAGATACCGGGACATTGCACGCTACACCATCCTTTCCCTGCCGCTCGTCTTTCTCCTGGTCTTCTACCTCTATCCCCTGGGCGCGATCCTGAGCCGCAGCGCGAGTCTGGGCGCGACCCCTGTCCAGTGGCGCTACCTGGCCCGGCTGCTCTGGTTCACCACCTGGCAAGCTGCCCTATCGACGCTGCTCACGCTGGCCCTGGGGCTGCCCGGCGCGCACCTCTTTGCCCGCTATCGCTTCCCCGGACGGTCGCTGCTGCAGGCCCTGACGACGATCCCCTTTGTGATGCCCACGCTGATCGTCGCCACGGCTTTCCTGGCCCTGATCGGCCCCAACGGCGTGCTCAACTCCGCCCTGATGCGCGCGTTCCACCTGGCCGATCCCCCGCTGGACCTCCAGCACTCGATCTGGATCATCCTCCTGGCCCACGTGTTCTACAACTACAGCGTGGTGCTGCGCGTCGTGGGCACTTTCTGGGGCAGCCTGGACCCGCGCCTGGAGGAGGCTGCGCGAACGCTGGGCGCCGGACGCTGGCGTGCCTGGTGGGAGGTGACCCTGCCCCGGTTGATGCCAGCGATCGCTGCGGCCGCGCTGCTCGTCTTTCAGTTCTGCTTTACCAGTTTTGGGGTCATCGTCATCCTCGGTGGGCCGCGCTTTGCCACGATCGAGGTCGAGATCTATCGCCAGGCCGCGCACCTGCTCAACCTGCCCGTAGCGGCCCTCCTGTCCGCGATCCAGTTGGCCTTTTCTTTTGGTGTGATGAGCGTCTACACCAGGGTGCAGCGCCGCACCGCCCGCCCCCTCGACTATCGCTCGCGCCGAGTCGTGCAAACGACGGCACGTACGTGGCGCGCCCGCCTGTGGATCGCCGCCAACGCGTCCTGGATGACCGTCCTGCTGCTCGCCCCGCTGGGCGCGCTGGTCTGGCGCTCGCTCACCCTGGAAGGAGAGCCCACCCTGCGCTACTATCGCGCGCTCTCAGAGGACCCCGGGCGCTCCTACTTTTACACCGCGCCGGCTGTCGCCATCCGCAATTCGCTGCTCTTTGCGGGGGCCACGGTCGCCCTCTCCCTGGCCCTGGGCACCCTGGGCGCCTACCTGCTCACAAGCCAGGGCAGGCGGATGCGGCGCACTGTCGCCTGGCTCGATCCGCTTCTCGTGCTGCCCTTGGGCACGTCGGCGGTCACCCTTGGCTTTGGATACCTCATCGCCTTCAATCGCCCCCCCCTGAATCTGATTACCTCTCCTTTTCTGGTGCCGGTGGCCCACGCGTTGATCGCCTTTCCCTTTGTGCTGCGCAGCGTCCTCCCCGCCTTGCGCGGCATTCGGCCCAGCGTCCGCGAGGCCGCATCCGCACTGGGCTCCACGCCCATCCGGGTCTGGTGGTCGATCGACCTGCCCCTGATCGCCCGATCGCTGGCCGTGGGCGCCGTCTTTGCCTTTACCATGTCGATCGGCGAGTTTGGGGCCACGCTGCTGATCGCCCGCCGGGAGTACGCCACCATCCCGGTGGCGATCTATCGTTACCTGTCACAGCCTGGGGTGATGAATATCGGTCAGGCCCTGGCCATGAGCACTCTGCTGATGGGCATCTGCGCCGCCAGCTTTGTGCTCATCGAGCGATTCCAGGTAGGAGAACTGGGTTCGTTTTGACGGGTCCTCGGCCCCTTTGGACCAAAGCAATTGGCCACCTGACCAGGCGCGAAATTGCCTGATTGGCCGATGTATTCACCGGCTGGATGTGATACACTGTGTTCGGTACCCTGGCGCCGGTTTCGATCTCCCGCAGCCCCCCGGCGCGATCAGGGATATGGGGACGGATCACGGGGGTGGTCGCGTGTCGCTCTTGAGCGTTCGGAACATCCACAAGCGGTTTGAAGATTCAGTCGGCGTGCTCCAGGGGGTGGACCTGGACGTCGAGGGTGGAGAGATCGCCTGCCTGCTGGGGCCGTCGGGATGCGGCAAGACGACCCTGCTGCGGGTCGTCGCCGGGCTGGAGACCCCCGACGGTGGGCAGGTGATCTTTGAGGGCCAGGACATGCTGCCGGTGCCCGTGCACCTGCGCGGATTCGGGCTGATGTTCCAGGACTATGCCCTCTTTCCTCACAAGGACGTCGCCGCGAACGTGGCCTTCGGCCTCAAGATGCAGGGCCTGCCGCGAGAGGAGGTCGAGCGCCGAGCGCAGGCCGCCCTTGGCCTGGTCAACCTGGCGCACATGGCGCACCGGGATGTCCATCAGCTTTCGGGCGGCGAACAGCAGCGCGTGGCTTTAGCCCGCTCGCTGGCTCCCCACCCCCGCCTGCTCATGCTGGACGAGCCCATCGGGGCCCTGGACCGGACGCTTCGCGATCGCTTGCTGGACGAACTGCGGCAGATCCTCAAGCGAGTCGGCGTGACGGTCCTCTATGTCACCCACGATCAGAGCGAGGCTTTTGCCATCGCCGACCGGGTGATCCTGATGTCCCAGGGGCGCGTTGTCCAGACCGGCACGCCAGAAGCCGTCTATCACCAGCCGGTGAACTCGTGGGCAGCGCGCTTTCTCGGCATGAGCAACTTGCTTGCCGGAGAGTGCATCGCCCCGGGCCTTGTGCGCACCGACGTGGGCTGCCTTCGAACGAGCGCAGGGGCTGATAGCTGCGCGGAAGGGCCGGTCACGGTCCTCATCCGTCCCGAAGCAGCAGCCATCGGCCAGACAGACAGAGGTACGGCGATCCACGGCACCGTGACCAGCCGCTCCTTTCGCGGCGCGCTGATCCACGCCACGGTGCAGTGCGCGCGCGATCTGGAGCTGGCCTTTGATCTGCCAGCCAGCACCGCGGTGCCCGCCCCTGGCGAACCCGTCGCGCTGACGTTGGAACCCGAGGGCATCGTCTGCCTCAGAGATTAGGCCAGCCTGGTGGGCATCTCCGCTCTGTGGGGCGGGCATTGCATCTGGGTCTGGAAACCGGCCGAGAGGGCCGGATTTGGTGAAACCAGGAAAGCGGATCTGCGTACTGTATAGTGAGGACAGGCAAGGGACAGGATGGAAGATTCAGAGAAAAGCTGGATACAGCAAGCCGTAGCCGGGGACCAGGCCGCCTTCACCCGGCTGGTAGAAGCGTACCAGAACCCGGTCTACAACCTGGCGTACCGGCTGCTGGGCAACTCGGTGGAAGCCGAGGACGCGGCCCAAGAGACCTTCATCCGCGCCTACCTGCACCTGGAGAGCTATGACCCGGGGCGCAAGTTCTCGTCGTGGCTTCTGTCCATTGCCTCGCACTACTGCATCGACCTGCTGCGCCGGAGGCGAATGAACCTGATCTCGGTGGACGACCTGCCGCCCATGGTAGAGCTCTCGATGCCCCGGGCAACCCAGCCGGAGCAGATCGTCATCCAGGGACAGGCAGCCAGCGACGTGCAGCGAATGCTAGAGTCGCTGGACCCGGCCTACCGCACGCCGGTAGTCCTGCGCTACTGGTACGACATGTCCTACAGGGAAATCGCCGAGTTGATGGGCGTGACCGAGAGCACGGTCAAGACCCGCCTCCACCGGGCACGAGCCAAGCTGGCCCGTGAGGCACAGAACACATTGCAGAATGCCGATGAGGACCGAGTTTATGCACAAACAGCCGTGTGAACACCACGCAGAATGGATGTCCCTGGCACAGGATGGGATGCTGAACAGCACCCAGTCTCACCTGCTGCACGCACACCTCGCGTCGTGCGCGCCTTGCCGGGCACAGTGGGAGGCAATGGCCGCAGTCTCACGGTTGTTCCACGCCGCACCTATGGTCTCACCGGGGCCAGGGTTCGTGACTCGTTTTGAGGCCCGGTTGGCCTACCGCAAGGAGCAGCGCCGGCAGGGCATGGTCTGGCTCTTGTTGGGGATCGGCGTGATCGCGCTGGGGATCCTGGCTCTCCCCTCGCTGATCCCCGTCCTCAGTCTCACGGGCCGCATGGTCCTGCCCTATGGTGTCATCGCCTACCTGCAGGGGCTGTTCGACTGGGCCTACATCGTCTTCAGCGCCCTGATGGATGCGGCAGCGGTCTTGATCCGGCACTTTGTCACTACGCCCGCCGGAATCGCGTGCATCTGCTCGGCCGTTGTCGCCGGACTGCTGATGGTCGCCTGGACTCGCCTCGTCGTCCACCGCATGGCCACCGAGCGTGTGAGCTAGGGTTAGGCGGTTCCCAATCGCGGGTGATTGGGTTCTGGAGGTACGGAACAGAGATGTCAAAGAGAGTCTGGTGGATCGTCGTCCTCTCGCTCGCCGTGCTCAGCCTGATCGGTTGCTGCTGCTGCTCTCTCAGCCGGAGGGTCTCGCCTCAGATGCTCCAGCAGCGCGTCAACACCGGGTCTGTACGGCGAGATGAACGGCGCATCAACCTGGAGGGCGCAGAGGGCGTCGACGTGACCGTGCAATTCGGCGGCGGAGAGCTGACCATCGAAAGCGGCAGTGACGGGCTGCTGGACGGCGAGTTCACCTACAACCTGGCGGACCTGGAGCCAGAGATCGCATACGATGTCGCGGACGGACGAGGCAAGCTGCGGATCCAGCACAAGGAGGACGTCATCCGCTGGGACCGTGCGACCACCGAGGTGCGCAACGAGTGGGTGCTGCGCCTGACCGATCGCGTGCCGCTGACCCTGGACGTGGACGTCGGGGCCAGCAGAGGCGAGCTGGACCTGGGCGGCCTGCGGCTCACGGATCTGAATCTCGTCAGCGGTGCCGCCGAACTGCGCGTGCGCTTTGACCAGCCGAACCCGGAGCGCCTCGCATCGATGCACATCCGCAGCGGCGCGGCGAAACTGGAATTGAGGGACCTGGGCAACGCCAACCTGGAAGAGCTGACGTTCGACGGCGGATTGGGCGCGTACATCCTGGACTTTGGCGGCGAATGGCGGCACTCCGCACGGGTCGAAATCCAGGCCGGAGCCAGCCGCATCTCCTTGCGCGTGCCATCCCACATCGGCGTGCGCGTGTGCGCGGGCGACCTGCAGGACGGAGACTATGACGGGCTGGCAGAGCAAGAGGGCTGCTACGTCAACCCACTCTACGGCGAGTCGGACATCACGCTCGACATCGATCTCGACCTGGGCTTGGGCAAGCTGGATGTCGTACAAACGGACTGAAAGTGAGGTTTCGCAATGAGAAAAGTTGGGTTTCTGTTCATCCTGATCATCGTGTTCGCCTCCCTGGCGATCCCGGTTCTGGCCGATGATCCCGAGGGCGACGTCGTCATCTGGGGAGACAACTACACCCTTGCCTCAGGGGAACGGATCAAGGGAAACTTGCTCGTCTACGGTGGAAACGTCGATCTGCAGGACGAATCGCAGGTCGATGGAGACGTCACCGTGTTCGGGGGAAACCTGAGCATCTTGGGAGAAGTGGCCGGCGGCGTGACCGTATGGGGAGGAAATGTGGATATTGGGGCGACCGCCACCATCCGTGGGCAAGTCGTGTCGATCGGAGGCCAAGTACACCGCGAGGAGGGCGCCGACGTGCGCGGGGACGAGATCGAAGGGTTTCCCTTCCGTCCGCCTGTGGTGCCCAAGCCCCCCATCCCGCCTCGGATCTCGCGCGTCACGGTGGATCGTCCCTGGGGAAGCGACGTGTTGCACCAGGTTGGAAATGCGTTCCGGAGCGCCTTCGGCATCCTGCTGATGGTCGTGCTGGGCGTGCTGGTCGTCGTCTTTCTGCCGCGCCACACGGAAACGGTGGCCGAGACGATGGTCAAGGTGCCCGTAGAGAGCTTTGTCAGCGGGATCGTGGCCATGGTCGTCGGGGCGGTGGCCCTGGTCGTCCTGTCTATCGTCTCCGGATTGCTGGTGATCACGATCTGCCTGGCACCGGTTGGGCTGCTCCTCCTCCTGCCCTTCCTGGTTGCGGGCGTCGCCCTCTTGCTGGGCTGGATCGCTGCCGGGCTCTTGCTGGGGGTCAAGGTGCTGCGCGCGCTGACGCACAAAGAACCGAACCACGTCGCGGCGGTTGCGGTCGGGATCTTGTTCCTGTCCCTGCTTTCTTTCCTCCCTTGCGTGGGATGGGTCATCGTCCTGCTCGTTGCCACCTGGGGCCTGGGTGCAGTGGTCTACTCGCTGTTCGGCACGCGTGCCTATGACGAGCCCGCGCCCCGGATCCCCGTTGGCAAGGGCAAGGGGTACGACCCGCGCATGGACAAAGTCTAGGCGCCCCTGCGGGCCAGCGCTCTACCCAAAACCCGCTTTCCCGGCCTGTGAGCCGGAGGAAAGCGGGTTTTGTCCTTCATCCACTCGACGGTGGTCCCTTCTTGCTATTTCCCTTGGGGGTTAAGAAGCAGATCCATGTCTCTCTCGTAAGCCTCTTTTTCCTCCCTTTCCTCTCTGAACTTCTCTACCTTCTGCCTCGCCTGCCATCTACGATCCCCTTCCCTCCTCGCCGCCCGTTTTCCCTTCTTGCTGCCCGTGTATACCATTTTCATCGCGTTGCCAATCTTCTCTGGGTAGTAAAAGTACTTCCACTCAAGCGTCGGTTCCAGGCCTTCCTTCTCCCATTGGCGAAGCTCATCCTTGGTCGGGGGTTGTGCTGCATTGAACTGCGCGAAGCGTCTCAACATAGCGGCGGCGACCCGGACAGATATATCGTAGCCCGTTGGGTTCTGGTCCCTGGTGTCGCACCAGTGGAATTGCCACCCCTTTCGGTAGTCCTGTTCGTATATGGTCGTTTCCGGCCATCCCCATTTCTTCGGGATGGGGATCTGGCGGCGGGGATCGTGCCCCAAGCCGGGGACTCCGTGACCGTGAGCCCCTTGGTCCTCTGCAGTGTGCAGTGCCAGACCGAGGAACATAAAGGCGTGCGCCCAGTCCCGCTTCTTGGCATAGTCCTCCGCAAAGCGGTACCAGTTCTCGATGCGCGCCTTGTGTTTGCCAACCGCCCCCGAACGCCCAAGGGGCCATTCATACATACCTCCCTCGGCGTGGTTTTCCTGCTCCGTGACGTCCTTGGCGTTCGCGTACGCCTCAATTTTCAGCCATCGTTCTCTGGCTTTGGCCCTCTGCTTCTTTGTCAGCAACCACTTGCCAAAGTGGCTCCTAGCACCCAATATCGTCCTCTTGTACTTGTAGCCGGTCTGCCCCAACGGCCTCAGCCCCGCGAGCGGCTTGAACTTGCCCCAGCCTTTAGGACTCCTCACCTTTTTCAGCTTCTTGCCCGGCTTCCAGCTCCTGAATGGCTTCCATTCTGCAAAGGTCTCGATGATCTCCCTCAAGCCTCTAGGGGTGAACAACTGAAACTTGGTCGCCTCGCGGGCGTCCATGTCTTCAGAGAACCTGCCGACCTGATCCTGGACACCGGGCAGTTCATAGAACTGCTTTGCGGGTCCCTCCAACTTGGTGAATGCGTCGTCTGTGACGTCCTTGTGGAGGGTTACGCCGCTTTTGACCCCCCCCCATCTCGAGATCCGGGTGGAGGCTCCCTGCTGCATGGTGTGCGCCAGCTCGTGGGCGATCAACCTCTGCCCCCTGGAACTGCCGGGACTGTACTCACCTCTTTGGAAAAAGATGTCTTGCCCTGTGGTAAAGGCCGTGGCCTGCAAGGATCGACTCAGAGCATTAGCCCCCTGATCGGCGTGCACCCTCACCCCGCCAAAATCGGCGCCAAAGGCCTGCTCCATAGGCCCTCGGACATCGTCCGAGAGGGCCTGCCCTCGACCCCGCGCCTGCTGGACCGCACTCTCCAATTCCGGTGTTGCAGCCATCCCACCGCCGCCCGACAGGCGCTGGATGCCTGGAGCAGGCGTAGCCTGAAGCTCTTCCTCCTCCTGGCGCTGCACGCCGTCGGCAGGCTGCATCTGGAGCTCCTCGTCCTCCTCAGCCTGGCGTTGCAGGAGAGGCATCGTCTGGACCGCTTCCGCGTCCTCTTCCTCTTGGCGTTGAGCGAGCTGACCCGTGGCCGGCTGCAGGGACGCCGGGGCGTTGATGCGCCTGACCACCTGGTCTGCAGCTTGGTCAGCCGCCCGCTCGTACACATCGGCCACCGGCCCTACTGTGAGCTTGGCCTGAATGGGCATTCCTGACCGTCGAGGGACAGCTCCCTGCTTGCCCATAGCCAGCATCTGGATGACGGCCCGGTTGCCGCACGGGCGCTGCATGTGCAATGCGTCACCCGGGGTGAGCGAGACGGGGGCCAGCCTGGCTCGTTGAAGGATCACAGCGGGGTGGGTCTGCTGGGCAGGAGGTTCGAAATCCTGGACGTGTGACCTAGAGGTCCGTCGGTTTACAGTGGTTTTGTCCCTACCACGGGCTTGCTCTTTCGAAGGCATGGCTCTCCCTTCCTGAGTATGGCGGGTCTCGACTACTCAGAGTTGCCTGTCGATTCTCGATGAAGCTATGAAGGGCTCCACGCAGCGATGTTGAGTGACGATCTCATTATAGCATATCTGAATGCCGAGAGCAAGGGGCTTGATGCGTTTCTCTCAGTGTTCTCCATGTCCTTTGCGCAGCACCCTACAGCGCAGCGGAAGGACTGTGGCAGAAAAGGCACCAACGCTCAGCGGGAGACTACCCATACGCCAGCGCCAGGCGGACCGGTACCAGAGAGAGGTCAGCCGGGCGTTCACTCCTCTTCTAAGTTCGGGCGGGTGCGGGCGATCGACCAGATCTGAGACTCGAACTCCTGGAACCTGCGGTCGATCGTGTGCAAGACCATGCCAATGGAGACCGCCAGGAAACCTGCCAGGATCACGAGAATGGACGTGATCATCCAGGCAAGCCAGAGACCCGGTTCCCCCGTCCAGTTGCCCGTTGTGCTGGCGAACAAGAGCGAGACCAACCCGACAAAGGACAGGGCCAACCCGACGATACCAAAGAACGTCAGAGGCTTATAGTCACGAAACAGGGACATGATCATCGCCAGGATCAAGATCCCATCTCTCGCCAGGTGAATCTTGGATTCACTTCCTTCAGAGCGCCTTCTCAGATCGACCGGGACCTCGAGGATCCGGTAGCCACGCTGGATGGCCTTGATCGTCAGCTCGGTCTCGATCTCAAACCCCCCGCTGAAAAGAGAGATCCCTTTGACGAACCGCCGGCTGAAGGCGCGATACCCGGACAGAATGTCCGTCAAATGGGCGCCAAAGAACCTGTTCAGGGTTAGGGCAAAGAACCAGTTGCCAAGCCGGTTGAGCGGGCTCCACTGGCTCTGCGTCCCCTTGTGCAGGCGAGATCCCACCACCATGTCGGCCTCATGGGCGCGGACCGGAGCAAGGAGGCAGTGAACGGCCTGAGAGGGGTACGTATCGTCGCCGTCCACGAGGACGTACAAGTCGGCCTCAACCCCCTGGAACATCGATTGGAGCACGTACCCCTTTCCCCTCCTGGACTCCTGGCACACGATCGCCCCTGCTTCTTGAGCGATGCGAACGGTATCATCGGTCGAATTGTTGTCAAAGACATAGATGTCCGCATCGGGCAGCTCTGATCTGAAATCCGTGATCACTTTGCGGATAGAAACTGCTTCGTTTAGGCAGGGGATCAGAACGGCGATCGTGGGTTCTTGCTCAGACATAGACCTGTGCCTCGAGTGCTCTAGGTGCCAGGCACTTAAGCAAGTGCCTGGCACCTCAACTCCGGATGCCTGGCGTGGCCCGTCTGCCGTCGGACCAGCGACTTGCCACAGCCTGGATCCCCAATCCCTGCACATAGGCCAGGGCCTCAGCCTCAGAGAGCGTGCCTCCCGCGTCGAACTCGCTGGCGATGATCGCCGCACGATACGCGGGGACGAGCCGCTCGCACTCCTCCTGGCTGCGGTGCATCAGGTATCCTCTCTCGTTGAACGGGGCGATGATGCGCTCGACCCCGATGCCCCACTGGGCAAGTTTGGGAGCCAACCAACTATAGTTATAGGTCACCAGACCCACGCCAAGTCCGTACCGCCTGCGGACCAGCCTCTCGAACTCCACGAACAGCTTCTGGTTGTCAAACGCCATCGCCAGATCGACGATCTGGTTGTTGAGGTAGACGATCTCGGGCTGGTACCGCCGGCACTTGAGGATCTCCATTTCGGCGAGGATCAGCACCCCGGTGCTAAAGTCCTTGCCCAGGATATCTGGCAGCTTGGGCAGGTTGCTGCGCGCAACGCGGCCCATTTCGATCGGGTTCAACCGGAGGTACCTCTGCAGCATCGCGACGATCGGGCTGCGATCTCGGGTGTCCCGAGCATAGCTTGCCATGTTCGGCACGACCGGACAGGTGCTCGATCCCGTACCGCGATGGATGCTGTCCACAAGCTGCTGTCCCGCTCTCTCGTACACCCACAGCAGGCCGCGCTCCCCACCCGCGGTGAACCGTGCTTCCCCTGCGTACAGGTCCGGTGCCTGTTGGAGGGACGGAATCCACAGCCATCGCTCGACCTCAGACCTTGGGCTTTTCACTGTCCTTCCCCCATCGGCAGCTCGACCTCTGCCCGAGACCTCGACGACGCATAGATCGCGGCGATGACCTCCTCAGCCTGCAGGGAGGTCTCAAAGGAGACGGTGTATGGCGCTCTGGAGAGACAGCACTGGCAAAAGTCCAGGTCCTCGGCATAGTACGCTTCGCCGTCGTACTCGGGACTAAAGTCGTACAGCGCAGAGGAGGGGATGCTGCTCGCGTGGAGGCGGTGGTCTCCGGCTGAATACGCCTCCCAGGCCCTGCCCAGGTGCAGATCGACCTGCCGGCGGGTGACGGCGAGCGTCCCCGACTCTCCGCGCACACACAGCTCAAGCTCCAGGATGGGTCTGCCGGGCACGCTCCAGGAAGCCTCGATCTGACCATCGATGCCAGAGCGATGATGCAGCGAGATCGTTGCCTCATCCTCGACCAGCGCGGAATGGAGGCTCTTGGTCTGGGCGGAGAGGGCCCGCGGCAGGCCAAAGCAATCGCACGTCCAGTACACCATGTGAGACACGATATTCATCACCACTCCCCCGCCAGACCGGGCGGGGTCAAAGAGCCATCCTCGTCTGGGCCTCAGCACCTCGCTGTGGAACACTGTGGCCTGGTAGTCCCTGATCGACCCGATGGCTCCAGCCTGCAGCAGGGCCTTTGCCTTTCCGAAGGCTCGATTGTGGCTCAGGGTATATCCGACACCATTCACGACTCCGTGACGTCGGGCCAATGCTGCGAGCTGTCGGGACGCGAAGGCCGAATGGGCGAGAGGCTTCTCGACAAAGACGTCGATCTCTGCCTCTACCAGCGTCCTGGCAATCGGCAGGTGCGTGTGTGTGGGGGTGCACACAAACGCCGCATCCAGCTCCTCCGCCTCGAGCATCTCCTCCGTCGAACGGTAAAAGGGAAGCTGCAGACCCATGCTCCTAACCGTCTTGCCCAGGGAGGCGTCCCCGTCCACCAGGGCGACCACCTCGGCCCGCGGCACGTGCTTCAAAATAGCCGCGTGTGAAAGGCCCATCCTTCCCAGGCCAACGATCCCGATCCTGATCAACCTGGTCTCATCCACTGGCATCAGCCTTGTCCCCCCAGGGCTGCGGTCAGCCCCTCATCCAGCGGGATCGGCTCAACGCCGAGCTCGTCCACCATCGCCTCGATGTCGTGTTCCACCTCGGTCTCTTGATTGACCCCCAGGACATTGCTCACACTGATCGGGGGCCGGGGAAACACGGCCACCATGATCCGGGCCGCCAGCAGGCTCAGAGAGAGGGGAATGTGCAGCTTGAGCCGTCGCACCCCCAGCCGCTCTGAGGCCAGGTCCACAAACTCATCCAGGGTCACCCCATCCCGCCCAGCCAGGACATAGGTCTCACCGATGGTCCGGTCAAGCCTGAGGCAAGCCACCATCGCTCGGCACACATCGTCCACGTGGATGGGCCAGAGCCTTGTCTTCCCTGGCCCCGTGATCGGCACCACGGGCAGCAGCTTCACATAGTGGATCACCCGGCCGAACGCCCCATCCTGATCGTCACCGTAGATGAGATTGGCCGCCAGGATGGTCACGTCCAGGTCACAAGTCCTCAGGACCTGCGTCGCTTGCCGCTTGGTGCGCCCGTAGACTCCCTCAGGGCTGGCTTGTGTGGTCAACTCGATGACCCTGCGCACAGACCGGCTCTTACATGCCGCCACCAGGTTTTGGGTGCCCTCCACGTTCACCTGGTAGCTCCATCGCTCGTCCGACTTGGCAGCCGCCAGGTGCACGACGGCATCCACCTCATCGAGCGCCTGAAGGATCGAACCCACGTCTCGCACGTCGCCGTAAAAGACCCGCAGCTTGTCGCTCTGAGAGAACCCGAGCGCTTGCTTCTGGTGTACAAAAGCATGCACATCGTATCCTTCCCTCAGCAGCACGTTCACCAGACAGGTGCCCACAAAACCGGCAGCACCGGTAACCAGGATACGTTCGGTTCTCTCTGAGAGGCGTTCCGCCTCACTCATGCCCAGACCTCCTTCAAGGGTCAAGGGTTCGTCCGCTGTCCTCCATCCCTCGCGCGCGGCGAGTCGCCGTCGGCCACCGAACAGACGTGCGCCCCCCACTTTAGGGCTGAACGGGGGCAGACAACATGCCCTCCAGATCGAGCGAGATCGCATCGCCTGGGATGCGCGCGCCCGTGGACGCATAGACCGGCAGGCGCGTGCCGTCCTCCACCCGGTAGAGCCCAACGGACAGCCGGGCGCCCGCGGGCAGACCCGCTCCGGCCGGCACGACGTGTGTGTCGGCCAATTCCTCACCCGGTGACCAGCCAGGCGTCGGATAGTCCCCGCCAAGGGGGGGACCATCGCCTTGCCCCAACAGAACACCATGGGCGTCAACCAGGTGCACGAAAACCGTGTAGGCTTCGCTCATCTCCCCCAACGCGCGCCAATAGAACGTGGCGACCAGCGCACCCCCGGGTGACCCCGGATCATCAGCCACGTGGACCCCGATCAAGGCAACCTTGTCGTCCAGGTTGTAGGCCAGTGGGCGGGTGATCTCCCCGGACAGCGGGGGCGGCACCAGCTTGAACGCGTTCGCTGAAGACCGGCTGCCCAAAGACTCATCCCCACTCGACACGCTGACCGAGACGCGGTAGAGCGCAGGGCCGGACCCCGGCATCTCAAACCGGTACACATCGCGCACGATGTCCCCTGCGCGCCACAGGTCGGGTGGATAGACCTCGCCTGCAAGCACACTGTCCCGCTGGCCGATCAGACGCCCGCCTGCGGTCCACAAACGCACCACAGAACGCAGGTCGGCCGGGGGCGCGCCCACCGCCTCCCAGTACAGCGTCACGTGGACCCGCTCCCCAGCTTGGGCATCCCTGGGTTCTACCCCCACTCCGAGCAAGCGCACATCCCCCAGGGGACCGCCCTCAAAGGGAACCATCGCCTGGATGTCCTGGATCGAATCGATCAGCGGCAGTGGATACCGCGGGGCGATCGCAAAGAATGGACTGGCGGCACAGAGCGCGAGTAGCCCTACCCCCAAGGCACTCGCCGCCCCCTTTGCCCATCGCTCGGGCACCACAGCCTCCCACCCCAGCACGAGGAGCAGCGAGGTCGATGCGATCGCAGGAAGAAGGAACCGGCCTTCGGCGGAGGGCGTGATCGTCATATAGCGCACCAGGCTGGCCAGCAGCAAAACGAACCAGGTGCCGGCCAGCAGTAGCCCGTCCGCGCATTCGTACTCGCCACGGCCGATCCGGACGATCCACCTGCACCAGCCGGCGACCGCCATCGCCAGCAGCAGGCCAAACCCCCAGAAAACCGGCGGGGGGAACAGATCGTCCACCGGCGACCAGAACGTCATCCCCACGTGACCCAACTGCCGCGCGAGCTCGACGAGGCCGACGCGGTGCTCGGGGAGGTCTAGTATCCAGACGCTCCAGCCGAGTGGGTCCCCATAGAGGGCCCAATTCCGCACGTACCACCACCCAGCCACCAGCGCGGCCAGCCCGTAGACCGCGCACCCCCTCGCCAGCAGGGACCGGGTGTCCCGCTCTCTCCACCATGTCAGCGCCAGGGCCAACGCGACCAGGGGCACCAGCGCCAGTGCGCTCAGTTTGCTCAGCAGGGCCAGTCCCAACAGAACTCCCAGGGCAAGGACAGAACCCGGGCGCTGGCGGACCCCCTCCGCTTCGGGGCGACCTGTTCCTCGTGCCAGCCTGATAGAAAGCCAAAGGACCAGCGTGCACAGGCAGGCAAAGGCCGCGTCGTTGTTGACCACACTGCTGATAAACACGAAATGCGGGTTCAGCGCGGCCACGGCTGCGCTCACGGGCGCCAGGCCGGTCCGGTCCGGCGCCAGCTCACGGGCCACCAGGTAGGCACCGACGATCGCCCCTGCACCCCAAAGCACGCTGCAGAGACGGACCAGGTGAACCGCCAGCACCGCCCCCCGGTACGGGAAGGCCTCGTGTGGGGTATGGATAAAGACGTTGGGAGATTCGCTCTCAGAACGTGCGTCTATGGCCGGGTGAGCGATGTTAAAGCGCACAAAACCGGGAAAATCCGACATATCGAGCGGCGCGACGAGGAGCGCTGCCGTGAGATGGTACAGGGGAGGCTGTCCGGCCTCACGCAGCCAGACATCCTTGACCTCGCTGGACTGAACGGGCAGAGCGCGTTGGGTCGCCAAGACGTGGACGAAGGAAAAGTGCCAGATCTCGTCAGGGGCCTCAAAGAGAGGGATCACCACGCTGTGAATCGCACCCAGTGTACAAAAGGCCGCCAAGATCAAGATCAGTGCCCACGGCGCGCTCCCTTTAGGCGCCCTGCCGCGCATAGTCTGCCTCTGCTTGGTAGATGACCCGGAAACTAAAGGCGGAACCATTCTCGCCCCATTGTACTCGATTCCCCACCATGCGCAAGTGTGCCGCCCTCATTTGAGGTGCCAGGCAAGTGCCTGGCACCTTCAGAACGACCTCCTTGCGCCCGCGGCAAGGATCGAGTACAATTCTGGCGCTGCCTCAGACCGGATCGTGCGCGCTCTGTGCGTATCCCCGCCCGCGTGCGGCAAAGGGGAAAACGAGCGGAGGACAAGTGCATCACCCACCAACCAACCCGACGCGCCCTTCGCAAGCCGTTGGCCCCACCGTGACCCTGCTGCTGGTCCCCACCGGCTCGGCAATCGCCTTCGGACCGGTGGGGGCTGTGCTCTGCGGGGCCTGCGCTGCCGGTTGGCGTTGGGAGAGCGACGCCCTGCTGTCCCTGGGATGGGCGGTGTTCATCGCCGAGGTCCTGTGGGGCACGTGGAGGGCGCACCTGGTCGATATGCAGTGGGGAGCGTACATCGCCGCGCACCCGCTGCCTCCCCGGGGTGCGTCCCCGCCCGGGCTGCCCTATACCACGCCCTGGTCGCCCCTGGGGCGGCTGCTCAATGGGTGGGGAAGGCTGCGCCGCTGGATGCGCGAGGAGCTGCCCGTCGAGCGACGGGGCGCACTGCTCACCCTCCCCATCCTGCCCCCTCTGATCCTGCTCCTATCTGCCCTGGTCGGCTGGCAGATGCTCGTCCTCTCCCTTGCTGCCCTCTCCCTCTCGCTGGTCGAGTGGCGCTTTGCCCGGCGAGGGCAAGCCACCCTCGCCCTCCGCGCCGGGATGGAGATCGGGTTGAGCTGGTTGGCCGGACACGCCGCCTTTGGGCCGCTGACCTGGGCCTCCTTTGTCCTGGCCTGCTGCTACGCCCTGGCCTACCAGGGCCTCCTCTCGCTGGACGACGAGCGCCGTCCCTGGTCGCTCGGCCTGCTCTACGGCGGGCAAGGCGCGGCCCTGGTCCTGCTCCTGCTCGGCCACGCCACGTGGGGGGCGGCGGCGGTGGGCATCCTCCTCGCACCGCAGCTCCTCCTCCTATCCAGGTCCCAGGCCGACGGATGGCGCGCGTGGTATGTACGCCGGGCCGCGCCCTTTGCGCTGGCGGCGATGGTCATCGCCGCGTGGGCGGTGTAGGCACGATGTGGCTCTGGCTGCTCGCCGGATTGGCTTTCCTGCTGCTCGGGGCCTTCCTCTACTGGGCGCTGATCATCACCGAGGGAGCGTACTTGGGGGCGCGGACCGTCGCCTGGACATACGACCTGACGGCGCGGCGATATGACGACATCAAGCAGTTCAACCCGCAGGACGACGCCTGGCTGCTCGCCGGTCCTCTGCTGAGAGCGCTGCGTGACGTGGACTGCCCCCTGGTGCTGGATGTAGCGACCGGCACGGGGCGGCTGCCCCTGGCGCTGCTGGATCGTCCTTCGTTCCGGGGGACCGTCATCGGGCTGGATCTGTCGCGAAAGATGCTCCACCAGGCACGGGGTAAGATGCTCGCCCACGCCGGGCGGTACGCGCTGCTCTGGCGCGACGCGCAGCACCTACCCTTTCCCGACGGGACCTTTGACGCCGTGTGCTGCCTGGAGGCGCTCGAGTTTATGCCCTCGCCGGGGCGAGTGCTGGACGAGATGGTCCGTGTGCTGCGCCCGGGCGGCGTGATGGTGATCACCAACCGCATCAACTGGGAAGGCAAGTTGATGCCCGGCAAGGCGTTCACCGCTGACCAACTGCGCGCCATGCTCGGCGAGATCGGCATGGCGCAGGTCGAGTTCCGCCCCTGGCAGGTATACTATGACCTGATCTGGGCGCGCAGAGGGGGCGTCCCATCGCGGCTGGGGTACGGAACGCGAGAGGTGGGAGAGATCTTGCGCTGTCCTCGCTGCGGGCACGCTCCCCTGGAGGAGCGGAGCGGGCACCTGGGCTGCCCTGCCTGCGGCCAAACCTACCCCTTTGAGCGCGACGTCGTCCACATGGCATAAAGGTACCAGGCACTTGAGGCCTGCTCGCCGGCCTGCCCTCCCTCAAGGGCCTGTGGGCCTGCTGCAGAGGTGAGTACCTGGTACCCGGATGGTGCTTTGCTGAGCCGCGGTCGGGGACGACCGCGGCTCGTTGGATCACTGGCTCAAGACGAGCGGCAAGAAGATGCGGTAGGGCTCGACGACGACCGTCCTCTCGTGGGTCACCGCGCCCACCTCGGTGCAGGCGTTGTAGGCCGTGACCGACACTGTGTAGGTACCGGGCGCGGGGTAGGCATAGGACTCTACCGGCGACGGTCCGCTGGCCGTCTTGCCGTCCAGGTCCCAGGAGTAGGTGATCGGCGCCGTCGCTCCTGAAGGTGTGTGCGTGGCCGTAAAGACCACCGGCACTAGCACACCCGGCCCCACAGGCGCATAGAGGAAGGTGACCCCCGTCAGCGGCGTGCAGGCCGATTCTACGACCACCGCGTTCGGCACCACCACCTGGTCGCTGTACCCCAGCGCGTCGGTCACACCGAGCGTCACCGCGTAGGTCCCCGGCGTCGTATAGGTGTAGACCGGGTGCTGCTCGGTGCTCGTGCCCACCCCATCGCCAAAGTTCCACTGCCAGGACACGATCGGCGGCCCGTTCGTGGTGGACTGGTCGGTAAAGTCGATCGGGTTTCCTTCGACTACCGTCGCCGCGCTCTGGTCAAAGGCTGCAACCAGGTCCGGTGCGTTCACCACGACTACCGACGTCTGTTGGTCGCTGTACCCCAGCGTGTCCGTCACCTGGAGCGTCACCGTGTAAGTCCCAGGCGTCGAGTACGTGTGGCTCGGGTGCTGCTCGCTGCTCGTGCCCTCCCCGTTGCCAAAGCTCCATCCCCAGGAGGCGATCGGCGGCCCGTCCGTGGTTGATCGGTCGGCAAAGACCACCGTCGTGCTCACCACCACCGCCGCCGCGCTCTGATCGAACGCCGCGTCCAGGTCCGGTGCGTTTACCGTCACCGTCGACGTCCCTTGGTCGCTGTACCCCAGCGTGTCCGTCACCTGGAGCGTCACCGTGTAGGTCCCAGGCATCAAGTACGTGTGGCTCGGGTGCTGCTCAGCGCTCGTGCCCTCCCCGTCGCCAAAGCTCCATCTCCAGGAGGCGATCGGCGGCCCGTCCGTCGTCGACCGATCGGTGTAGACGACCGTCGTGCTCACCACAACCGTCGCCGCGCTCTGATCGTAGGCTGCAACCAGATCCGGCGCGTTCACCGTCACCGTAACCATGCGGACAGCCGTGTAGCTGCACCCATCGGTGACCGTGAAGGCGACCGGGTAGTCCCCATCGGCGGTGTAGACGTGCGAGGCCGTCAGGCCAGAGGCCGCCGAGCCATCGCCCAGGTCCCAGGAGAACGTCAACGGTCCCGCGCCGTCCGTACTCGCCGTCGCCGTCAGGTACACCGTATCGCCGACCACGAGGGTACCCACCGTGTGCGTGATCTCGGCGTGGATCGTCGGCGCGGCCACCTCCAGGCTAGCCGGCGGGCCCGCCGGGCTGCCTACGCCCTGGTCGCTGCTCACCACGCGATAGTCCTCGTTGACCGCGGTGCCCGTGCACGGCAGGCTTGCCGCGACCCAGGCCGTCGCCGTCCCGCCACCGGGCGCGAGGCTCGGGAAAGTCCAGGTCACGGTGCCGGTCCCGTCGTACGCGCCGTCGCTGCTGGTGTAACTCACGCCTGGAGGCAGCGTGTCGCTGAGGGCCACGTTGGTCCCCTCCACGTTGCCGGCGTTGGTCACGGTCAGCGTGAAGGTGATCGCCGTGCCCGCCACGCCGCTGCTCTCGTAGACCTTGCTCACCTCGAACTTGGGCAGTTGGATCGCCAGCTCATAGCTGTCCGTGTTGTTGTCTTTGTAGGGCTCGGTGTCGCTGATCGGCTCACTGCTGCCGATCTCGACCCAGTTGGTCCACACGTCGTCGCCATCGGCCGTGTCGGTGATGCGCACGGTCAAATAGATCTCGTGCCACTCGCCCGTCCCCAGCGGCCATATCTGCCACACGACGTACTCGTTCGTGACCGTGAACGGGTCGGCGTCGCACCACTCTGTCTCGCCGCACCAGTGCATGGTCGAGGTCACGTACTCCGTCCCCTCAGGCAGCGTGTCGGTCAGCCATGCGATGCCCTGCATGCCCCACCACCACTCGTGTCCCGGGCGGTCGTTGCCAAAGGGCAGCACAAAGGTGATCGTCTCGCCGGGCAGCAGCTCGCCCGCCACCAGGTCCTTCTTGACCCACAGATCGGGACCCGTGGTCAGCACCCGGTCCGCCCGGTTGTCGGCCTCGTCCACGTCGTCCGGGTCGAGCGTGACCCAGACCGTGTTGGTCAGCACCAGGCCAAAGGGCAGCGGGCCCTCGCCCGGCACCTGGGCGTCAAAGTTGAACCACGTGCTCTCCCCCGGCTCCAGGTATTGGAACGTGGCCGTCAGGGTCGAGCCTGCCTCGTCCTCGCCCCACCCTTCATGGCGCCACCACTCCATATCCACATTAAGGACGGTCATCGAGACCGGGTAGGCATCGGTGATCGCCACGTGCTCCACCCGCACGTCGCCGATGTTCTCGACGTTGATCCAGTAGGAAACCCGGCGGGTTTCCGTCCCCCAGTCGTGCCAGTCGCCGCCCTTGCGCACGCGCAGGTTGAGGCCGCTCTCGTTGAGCGCCTCCACCCACGTGCTGCGGTTGTCCTCGTAGCCGTCCTCGCTGGGCTGGGGGCTGATGTCGATGGTGTTGGTCAGCACGGTCCCGGGCTCGGCATCGCCGTCTACGTCCAGCACGACCTCAAAGCCTCCGCCGCTGCCGTTGTCCAGCCCGTCGAACGCCCAGATCGCGCGCTCTGTGTCAGAGTAGACCGGCACGAATGGATGCTGCCCGTACTCGTCGTGGGTCCAGGCGCCGCGGAACGTCGTATGCTCCGGCAGTGTGTCGGTGAGGGTAACGGTCCCCGTGACCGGCACGTTGCCGTTGTTCCAGTAGTTGACCCAGTAGCGGATCTCCCCACCCGGCACAAGCTGTCCACCGCCAAAGCCCTTATCGATGCCCAGGTTAGTGTGCGGATCGCCGACTGTCACCCAGTTGTCCGTCGTGTTGCGCTCGCTCTCCAGGTTGTTCGAGGAGGTCACGGTCACCGTGTTCGAGATCCCCATCCCGGACTCTGCGCCCTCGTCCAGCAGGAAGCGCAGATAGACCTCGCTGCACCATCCGGAGGCCAGATCGGGCCGCGAGAGGACCAGCCACGTGCCGTCGTTGACCACCTCCGACCAGCCGGGATGCTGGTAAGAGATCTCTTGCAGCGCCGTCGAGATGGGCAGGGTGTCGGTCAGGGTGACCTCGCTGCTGCCCGTGCCGCCCTCGTTGCACACGTTGACCACCCACGTGAACTCGTAGCCGGGGGCCGGGTCGCCCGTCCAGGGCCACTTGCCCACCGTCAGGTAGGTGTCGTTGGGCTTGATCTGGCCCGGCCAACTGGCCCTCTTTTCGTCCTCGCCCCCCTGGTCGTACGGGTTGCTGGTCGCGATCTCGGCCGTGTTCGTGATCCACTCACCCTCAGTCCCTGTGATCTCGACGATCACCCCGAACCGAATCGGCTCTCCCGGCTCTACCGCCCCCAGCTCCCAGACGATCGTGCCCCCATCCACCTCCGCCGTGAAGCCAGAGGTGTCGCTGAAGTACGTCATCGGCCCCAGCAGCGTGTCCGTGATCACCACGTCCGCGGCCCCGGCGTCTCCCTGGTTCTGGTACTCGATGACAAAGACGAACCGCCCGCCCTCGCCGGGTACCCCGTCACCCCACTTGCTGATCCGCAGGTACGGCGCTGGCTCGTGGAATCCGGTCATCACCTGGTCACCATCGGGCTCCCAGTATCGCACCCCGATCTCTTGGCCGGGCAGCACGTCCCACTCGCCCGGATCCCACGCGCAGGTGTAGACGTCCGCGCCGTCCGGGTAGACCACGTCGTGCTGGCTGGATACGCCTTGCAGATCCTGCACCCACGGATCGCACTGTACCTGTACCTCTTGGCCGATCCAATCCGCGTCGATCGTCCCCGTGATCCGGTCGTCCGCAGCGACCACATAGCCCGTAATCTCGCCCACGTGCACCGTGCTCGTGTATCCGTTGTCCACCTCGCCATAGACCCAGTCGCCGGGCTCGATGTCCGGCCGCTCGGGCGACCAGGAAGAGTGGTGCGTCGAAAAACCGGTATTCCCGCCCCACCACGGCCACGCGGCCGTGGTCACCACGTTGCTTGCCTTGAGCTCGCCATCGCCGTCGGTGACCGTGATCCACACCGTGTGATCGGGTGGGTAGCTGCCGTCCACCCCGTCGTTGGCATAGTTCACCTCCAGGATCAAGTCCGGGCTCTGGAAGCTCCGGTGGAAGGTGACGGCCGTATAGTCCACCTCCGTGCGGTAGCGTACCTCGCCCCGCCCGCCCCGCGGGACGTCGGGGAAGGTCGCTGTAAAGTAGCCTGAGACGTCGGTCTGCGCGGCCAGCGTTGGGCCGCCGTCCAGGCTCACCTCGACCCACTCGCTGTCCAGGTGGTCTACCTGACCCCAGACCTCGTCGGTGATCGAAGACGCATCGGCGTCAAAGGGCACCGGCACCTCGATGACCAGCGGCTGGTTGCCCACCCCCGCCTCGACGGTGATCACGTCGCCCGGCTCGAAACGATACTCAGACCACCAGTCAAAGTCCCCGCCCCCGCCCCAGGAGAACGTCACCTGCGTGTACCACGTGGTGACCGTCACCGGGTCATTGGGCACCCATCCCCAGAGGTGGTTCTCACCCACCTGCACGTCGATCCGCTCGACCTCTGCGTCCACCTGGACACTCTCAGCCCAGTTGTCCTCCGGGTTCTCGTCTTCCGCATC
>JADHXD010000125.1 GCA_016783145.1 Anaerolineae bacterium | reverse complement strand
GTTACACCGACTATCGCCAGATGCTGGAGGTCGAAAAGCCCGACCTGCTGCACATCGTCACCCTGCCCACCTTGCGCGTTGGCCTGATGACGACCGCCGCCGAGTACGGCGTGCCAGTGGCGATCGTGGAGAAGCCGATCGCCATCCAGGGGGAGGACTATCGCCAGATCGCGGCGCTCAACGAGCGGTCGCGGACTCACTTTGTCGTCAACACGCAGCTTCACTTTCACCCGCGCAACCTGGAACTCAAGCGCTACGTGGCCGAAGGACGCATCGGCGAGGTGCGCTTTATCGACGTCAGCGCGCGTTCGACGATGCTCGACCAGGGCGTGCACGTGATGGAGCTGGCCCACTCGTACAACGGTTTCGCCGCGCCGGTCCGCGTGTTCGGCCAGGTGTCCGGCCGCGAGAACCTGTTCAGCCGGCAGCCCGCACCGGACCTGGCTGAGGCGGCCATCGAGTTTGAGAACGGCGTGTGGGCGCAGATGGTCTGCGGCGCTATCGCGCCCCGGGCCAATGACAACGAATCCATCTATGCCCACAAGCGCATCGCTGTCTATGGCACGCGGGGGTTCGTGCAGTGGAAGATGTCGGGCTGGGAGCGCTTTTCGCCGGAGGATGGGTACGCCGGCGGCCCCAGCGACTACCGCGAGCAGGACGTGCGCGCGCAGGCCGCCCTGACCGACGCCGCGTTCGAGTGGGCGGCCGACGAAAGCGCGCTGCATCCCACTCGCCTGGAGCGCAATCTGCAGCAGTTCAGCGTCGTCCTGGCTGGCTATGCCAGCGCGCTCGGCGCCAAGCCGATCGACCTTCCATTTGACCCGGAGGACGGGATGCTGGAGACCTTCAAGGTACGCCTGTAGGCCGGCCGACCATCGAGTGGAGGAGGGAGTTAGCGTGTCACTACCGGTTGTGGACAACAGGCTCAGGCTGGGAGGGATGTGCTTCGCCGGGAAGGATCCCGAGTCCCTGGTGAGCTACCATCTCAGGAACGGGTTCTCTGCCGCGTTCGACCCTAACGTAGAGGACCGGGTGCACATGGGTGAGATCGTGGCCGCGTTCAGAGAGGCCGACATCGCGATCGCCGAGACGACGGCATTCGGCATCAACGTGGCGGACCCGGACGATGAGCTCCGAGAGAGGAACATCTCTCGCATCTGTCACCGGCTGGAGCGAGCAGAGAGGGTTGGCGCTCGGTGTTGCGTGGCCCACGGGGGCACGCCCAACACCCCTCAGATGTGGCAGCACAACCCGGAGAACTTTAGCCAGGCGAACATCGATCGCACGGTGGACGCTGTCCAGCGTATCCTCGATGCAGTCAAACCAGAGACCACCGTGCTGGTCCTGGAGACAGAGTCGCGGATCCTGCCGGACAGCCCGGACCTGTATCTGGAGATGATCCGTGCCGTGGATCGGCCCGGGTTCGCAGTGCACCTGGACCCGGTCAACATCACCTCGAGCCCCAGACGCTTTTACTTTAGCGGGGACTTTGTTCGCGACTGCTTTCGCAAGCTGGGCCCGTACATCGCAAGCTGCCACGCCAAGGACATCCAGATGGTGCGCGGCACCCAGGTGCACTTTGAGGAGACCTTTGCCGGCAATGGCAGCCTCGACTATGCGACCTATCTGTCCGAGCTCGTCGGTCTCGATCGCGATGTGCCCCTGATGATCGAGCACTGCACGCCACGACAGCAGGGCTGGGCGCGTGACTACATCTATGAACAGGCTGCCGCGCTCGGCATTCCGATCCGCCACGCTGAGCTCCGCGAGCTCTAGCGTCAAACTCCAGGAGGCAAGAATGGATCAAGAAGCATATCTCAGTCAGGTCGATGCCACCAGGCCCGAGCGCATCCGCTGGTGGCAGGAGGCGCGGTTTGGCATGTTTGTCCACTGGGGCCTCTATGCCCAACTGGGCCGGCACGAGTGGGTGATGAACCGCGAGCGTATCCCGGTGGCAGAGTACGAGGCACTGGCCGACACGTGGAAGCCCAAAGAGCGCCCCGCTCGCGAGTGGGCGCGTTTGGCCGCCCGGGCGGGCATGAAGTACGTGGTGATGACGACCAAACACCACGAGGGCTTTTGTCTCTGGGACACCGAGCAGACGGACTATAGCGCGGTCCGGCACGGCCCGGGCCGTGACCTGGTACGCGAATACGTGGAGGCCTGCCGCGAGTACGGCCTCAAGATCGGCTTTTACCACTCGCTCATGGACTGGCACCATCCCGACGGCGCGCGCTGCGCCTACGACGAGGCGGCCCGGCGGCGGTTCCTGGACTACACCCAGGGATGCGCGCGCGAGCTGTGCACCAACTATGGCCAGATCGACATCTTTTGGCACGATGTCTCCTGGCCTCTCCCCACACCGGAAGCGTGGGAGAGCTACAAGATGAACGCCATGATCCGCGAGCTTCAGCCTGGCATCCTGATCAACAACCGCTCGAAGCTGGCCGAGGACTTTGGCACGCCAGAGGAGCACGTCACCGCCGCGGAAGAGGGGCGAGCATGGGAAGCGTGCATGACGTTCAATGGTTCGTGGGGCTATATGCCCAGCTCGCCCGACTGGCGCACGGTGCGAGAGGTGATCGGTATGCTGCGCACCGCCGCGGCGGGGCAAGGCAACCTGCTGCTGAACATCGGCCCGGCACCTGACGGATCGGTGCCTCCGGAGGCAGTGGAGCGGCTCACCGCGGTCGGCAAGTGGGTGGAGAGGAACGGCGAGGCGATGTACGGGGCCGTGGACCGTGCCGACCGCGATCGGATGGAGTGGATGCCCACCGGGGGTTGGACGATCAAGGGCAACACAGCGTACTACTGGTGCACCCGCTGGCCCGGTCCAGAACTGGCGATCGGTGGCCTGCGGGTCAAGGTGCTCAAGGCCTCGATCTTGGCCACAGGGGAGCCGGTGAGCTTTGAGCAGACCGAGAATCGCCTGGTGCTCAAGGGCCTGCCGGCGATGAACCCCGACGAGATCGCCGGGGTGACGGTGATCGCGCTGGAATGCGACGGCCCGCCGCGCCAGGTGCTCGGTGCAGGGTGCGTCGTACTGGAGTGAGCCGGAGAGGGCCTGAGGGTCCACCATCGGCGACAACCGAAGCACAGGGAAGCACCTACCGTCCGCGATGAACCGCAGCGGCGGACCTGACCGGGGAGTAGGGCTGTCAAAGTCCGAGGAGGGCGCATCCCCCGATGCGCCCGGCTTACTGGCGTACCGTGCCGCATCGGGGGATGCGGTACTCCTCAGTCAAGTCGGCTGTCAAAGTCCGAGGAGGGCGCATCCCCCGATGCGCTCGGCTTACTGGCGCACCGTACCGCATCGGGGGATGCGGTACTCCTCAGTCAAGTCAAGCGACAATGCAGCAGCACTAGGCCGGGGAGCGCACAAAGCAGCAGCACCGCAGGAGGGCATCATCGCACATGGCCGATCCACAGAGCTTTGAGCGCCAGGTAGAGGCCAACTTTCGCTGGAACTTTGCGGCGAACCTCTGGGACATCGCCTTTATCACCTTTGGGCTAAACCTCGTCTCACAGACGACGATCATGCCTCTGCTGGTGAGCGAACTGACGGCCTCCAAGGTCGCCATCGGCTTGATCCCGGCCGTCTACAGCCTGGGCTTTTTGCTGCCGCAGTTGCTGACGGCCAACTTTGCCGAGAGGCTGCGCGTCAACAAGCCTTTCGTGATGCTCCTGGGCGGCCCAGGGGAGCGCGGGCCCTACCTGTTCATCGGCTTGGTTGTGCTCTGGCTGGCCCGGCCGGCGCCGGCTGCGACCCTGACCCTCTTTTTCCTGCTCCTGGCGACCTCGGCCGCATCCAACGGGATGGCCACGCCGGCCTGGTTTTCGATGATCGCCAAGGTCCTCCCGGTGCACCGGCGCGGCCTGTGGTCGGGGCTGGCACGCAGCCTGGGGGCGCTGCTGGGCATTGCCGGGGGGGCCTTCTCGGGCCGGCTGCTGGCCAACTGGCCCTTCCCGCAGAACTATGGCTATTCCTTCCTGGTGGCCTTTGCCTTTGCGGCCATCTCCTGGCTTGGGCTGGCGGCTAATCGCGAGCCAGAGAGCCCCACGGTCAAGCCGCGCACCAGCCTGGGAAACTACCTCCGGCGGCTGCCCGCCGTCCTACGCCGGGACCGGAACTATGTGCACTTTTTGGTGAGCCGGTCGGTGGCCAACATGGGGGCTATGGCTGGTGGGTTCTTTATGGTCTACGGCAAGGAGAACATCGAGGGGGCGCTGGCGCAGGTGGGCACGCTGACGGCGATCTTGGTGGGCACGCAGGCGGTGATGAACCTCGCCTGGGGCCTGCTGGGCGACCGGAAAGGGCACAAGGTCGTGCTCTGCGGGGCCGCCGCCTCGATGGCGCTCACCGCCGTGATTGCCTGGTTTGCCTCCTCTCCGGCCTGGTTGTGGGCCACGTTCGCCCTGCTGGGGATCGCCATGTCCGCCGACTCGGTATCGCAGATGAACATCATCCTCGAGTTCTGTGCGCCTGAGGACCGCCCGACCTACATCGGGCTGACCAACACCCTGCTCGCGCCAGCGCGGACGCTGGCGCCGATCCTGGGTGGTGCACTGGCCACGTGGTTCAGCTATCGAGGGATGTTTGCCGTGGCGGCGTCCTTCTCTGTGCTGGGCGGCATCCTGCTTGCCCTGTGGGTCCGGGAACCGCGGCACGCGCAGCGGACCGCAGCTCCCGAACCGCAGGAGTGACACGATTGCTGCTCCGCCAGGCACGGCAGATGGGCAGGCTGTTCTCAAGCCTGGAGGGAAACGCGCGGGTGATCGTGGTCACCGAAGGCGTGGCCGCGGTCTCTTTCCAGTGGTACGGTTCGTACATGCCGCTGTATATGCTTGCTCTGGGAGTTAGCAAAGCTCAGGTCGGGATGTTGGCCGGCGCGGTCGTCCTGACAAAGACCGTCAGCACACTGCTCGGTGGGTACGCGGCCGATCGGTTCGGGCGCAAGCGGATGCTGGTTTCGGTGGACATCGTGTGCTGGGGGATACCCATGCTGCTGTACGCCGTGGCCCAGAACCCCTGGTACTTTGTCGTGGGACGGCTGATCAACGGCTGTGTGTACCTCGTGCTGCCCAGCTTTGAGTGCCTGTTCATCGAGGACGTTCCCGTCGACCGGCGGGCGGGCGTGTTCGGCACGCTGCAGTTCCTGACCTCTGGCGCCCGCCTGCTGGCCCCGGTGGCCGGTGGGTTGGTGGCCTGGCTGGGTATCGTGCGAGCCGGCCGTCTGATTACGGCCACGTGCATGGTCTCTTCGATCACGATCGCCGTCGTCCGGCACTTTACCATGCGTGAGACCACGATGGGCCAGGAGCGGATGGGTTCCACCGTCGGCGTCCCGCCTCGGGCTCTGATCCAGGAGTACCTGGGGATCGCGGCGGCGATGGTCCGCGGGCATGGGGTGCGGACGTTTCTCCTTGTGCGCGGCCTGGTGGCCTTTGTGACCACGATGTGGACCACCTACGCGGTGATCTATCTGACCGATGCACAGGGCGTGGCCTTGCCCAAGTCGCTGATCTCGCTGCTGCCTTTGCTTTCCGCGCTCACGACGATGGCGATGCTCGTCCTGTCTGCTGAACGCATTCGGCTCACGCGCGCCCTGGACAACCTCTTGCTGGGGCAGGTCCTGTGGCTGACCGCCGCGGTGTGTTTCGTCGCCTCCCCGCCAGGGACCTTGTGGTATGCTGTCGCCTGGGCCGTGGTGGGCGCGGTGAGCACGGCCCTGTTCGCCCCGGCGGAGCGAAACTACTGGGCGAACGTCGTCAGCGATCGTGAGCGCGCGCAAGTGTTCTCCGCGGGGTTCGCTTTCGTGTCCCTGGTCAGCTTGTTGGCTGGCCCCCTGGCTGGAGCGCTGTACACCTACCGTCCACGGAGCCCCTTTCTGCTGGGGATAGCCCTGCAGGTCCTGGCCCTCGGCCTCCTGTGGAGTCTGCGGTCGCGGTCGGTCGGGGCTCAAGCCCGACCAGGGGCCGGGTAATCCGTCGCTGATACAAGGAGGAAAGAAGTTGAGATTCGAGCCGACGTCTGAATCGATCGGGCAGCATAAGGTGCCGGACTGGTTCCACGATGCCAAGCTGGGTATTTTTATCCACTGGGGGCTGTACTCGGTTCCTGCCTGGGCGCCGCTCACGGGCGAACTGGGCAAGGTGGACTGGGACGTGTGGTTCACTTCACCCAACGGTTTAGCTTTAGCGAGGGGCAGATTGGGGGAAGCCAGCACGCCGACTTTCGCACGCCCGAGTACGCCTCCTTTGACGAGACTACCGATTTCAAGTGGGAGGCCACGCGGGGCATTGGCTACTCGTTCGGCTACAACCGCAACGAAGGCCCCGAGAACTACCTCTCGGTCGAGGAGTTGGTGCGTTCCTTTGTCGACATCGTCAGCAAGAACGGCAACCTCTTGCTCAACGTTGGCCCAATGGCCGATGGCACCATCCCCGAGCTGCAGCGCGAGCGCTTGCTGGGCCTGGGGCAGTGGCTGGCGGTCAACGGCGAGGCCATTTTCGGCACGCGCCCCTGGGTAAGGGCCGAGGGGCGCACGACGGAGGGCATCGGCGTACGCTTTACACAGAGTGGCGAGACCTGTACGCGATCCTGATGGATGCTCCCCGAGAGACGCCCGTGGTCATCGAGGGCCTGCAAGCCGCCGAGAACAGCACGGTCGCTCTGCTGGGACGCGACGAGCCGTTGGCCTGGGAGCAGCGGGGCGAGATGCTGGTCGTGGCCCTGCCGGGAGATCTGTCCCCCTCCCCGGCCTACGCACTCAAGATCACGCCCGTGCCCCAGTCCGCGGGCTTGCTCGCCGCCGGGCACGCGTCGCTGAGCACTGGCAGCAAGCTGTCGGACCTCCTTCAGGACGAGGCGGGCAAGGCAGTCCTCGAGAGACACCTGGGGGAGATGCTGGATGATCCGCGGATGGAGATGGCGATGGGCTTTTCGCTAAAGCAGATCGCACCGTTTGCACCTAGCGTTCTGACCCAGGAGGTACTGGACAAGATCGACCGGGACCTCGCAGACATTTGAGCCCAAGAAAGGAAAGGACGATGACAGAAAAGGATAGGACGATCATACTGGACGAGGCGCTGGCAAAGCGGTTCCGGGAAATGGCCCAAGCACAGGGCGTAGAGATGTCGGACCTGGTGAACTTTGTCCTGGGCCGCGCGCTGGAGTGGGGGAGGTCGCGGCCGGCCATCGACGAGGAGCGGGGGCAGAGGGAGGAGGCACGCGCCGATCCGCGCCTGGATTGGTGGCGGGAGGCCCGGTTTGGCATGTTTATCCACTGGGGGCTGTACGCCATCCCGGCCGGCGAATGGAAGGGCAAGCGCATCCCGGGCATCGGAGAGTGGATCATGAAGCGTGCCCAGATCCCGGTCGCAGAATACGAACAGCTTGCGGCGCAGTTCAATCCGGTCAAGTTCAACGCCGCCGAGTGGGTTTCCATCGCCAAGAGGGCCGGCCAAAAGTACGTGGTCATCACCTCCAAGCACCACGACGGGTTCTGCCTGTTCAAGTCGGAGGCCGGCGACTATAACATGGTGGACGCGACCCCCTTTGGCCGGGACGTGATCGCCGAGTTGGCCGAGGAATGTGCCAAGCAAGGGATCAAGCTCTGCTTCTACTACTCTCAGACGCAGGACTGGCACCATCCCAACGGTGACGGCAACGACTGGGACTATGACGAAGCGACAAAGGACTTTGCCGGGTATGTCGAGACGTACGTCAAGGCCCAGGTGCGCGAGCTGCTGACCCACTATGGGCCCATTGGTCTGATCTGGTTTGACACGCCCAAGCACATGACCGCCGAACAGAGCCAGTCGCTGCTCGAGCTGGTGCACGAGCTCCAGCCCGACTGCCTGGTCAGCGGGCGCGTGGGGAACAGCATGGGCGACTATGCCTCCGCAGGGGATAACCGCATCCCGGATCGCGCGGTGAACATCGACTGGGAGACGCCGGCGACGATCAACGACACGTGGGGCTGGAAGTACTATGATCACAACTGGAAGTCGACGGAGGACCTGGTCCGCAAACTCGTCGACATCGTCAGCAAAGGGGGCAACTACCTGCTCAACGTGGGCCCGACCGCGGAGGGCCTCATCCCGCAGCCCAGCGTGGACCGCCTGCTGGGAATGGGGGAGTGGCTCCAGGTCAATGGCGAGGCGGTCTATGGCACTGTGCCGGGGCCGATCCAGGGGGTGGACTGGTGCCGGAGCACGGCCAAGCCGGGCAAGGTCTACCTGCACGTGTTCGACTGGCCCGAGGGAGGACAGATCAGGGTCACCGGCCTGGGAGGGGTCACGGGAGCGTGCCTGCTCGGCGATACGGCGGGTCAGCCGCTGGCCGTCCGCTACGAGGGGGACGTTCTCGTCGTGGCCGGTCCAGCGGAGGCCCCGGATGCGATCGACACCGTCGTCGTCCTGACCGTCGAGCCGTAGCTGGGAGTTTGGGAGAAGACGAGATGAAGGTGTTCGTGGCCGTAGATATGGAAGGGATCGCGGGGCTTGTCCAGTGGGACGGTGCGCAGAGGGATCTCGAGAGACGACTGATGACGGAGGAGGTGAATGCCGCCGTGCGGGGCGCCTTCGCCGGGGGCGCGACCGAGGTCCTTGCCGGAGAGAGCCACGGAAACATGCGCAACCTGCTGCCCGACGCGCTCGATCCCAGGGCAAGCTTTCTTTCCGGGCAGCCAAAGCCTATGAACCACATGGCAGGTGTGGACAGCTCGTTCGACCTCGCCCTGTTCGTTGGCTACCACTCCAAGGCGGGCACCCTGCACGGCGTGATGGCCCACACCTTTGCGGGCAGCGTCTTTTCCCTCTCGTTCAACGGCGTCGAGGTGGGCGAGATCGGCGCCGATGCCGCCCTGTGCGGCTCGTACGGCGTGCCGGTGGGCCTCGTGGCCGGCGACCGCGCCGCGTGCGAGGAGGCGCGGTCGATCCTGGGCGGCGTGCGGACTGTGGCGGTGAAAGAAGGGCTGAGTCGCTCGGCGGCACGCTGCCTGCCGGTGGCCCGAGCGCGCGAGATGATCGAGACGGCTGCCGCCGATGCGGTCCGGCAGGCGGAGACCTTGACGCCGTTCACGTTCGACGGGCCCGTCTGGGTCGAGGTGGTATTCGTCGATCCGTCCTATGCGGACACCGTGGAGCATATGGACTTTGTGACGCGCGTGGATGGGAGGACGATTCGCTTCGCGGCCGAGGACTACCGGGGAGCGTTTGAGCGATTCAGCGCCCTGCATTTCCTGGCACCGGTCGTCCGGTGATCTCGACGATGGTGCGTCCCGTAGAGTGGGTCAACCCGCTGATCGGCATCGAGGTCGGGAGGGCCTCGCCGGAGAGCCTCTACATCCAATAGGCCAGCGTGAATGCCGGACCCCTGGACAGACTGTGTTTTTCCCGCCGAGACCCGGTGAGAGGCGGTACGCTCAGATCGGTCCACGGTGACGCGCCCAACGAGGAGAGGGACAGCCGTCCTGAGCACGCGCCGCCCTCGATGAGCGCCGGAATGGCGTGACCCCACTCGGTGCGCAGGCCCCCCTCTGGGGAGACCTGCGTTGCAGGGCAGGATGGGCGTGAGGGGTCTCATAGGCGTGTGAGCTCCGGGGACTGAGCACACCCTATGGTAGGGCTGCTGCAAAGTACCTTGACAGCTTCTGAGGAGTGGAGCATCCGATGCGGAACAGCACTTGGCGACGCCGCTCGCATCAGGGGACACATGTGTCACTCCGCTGACTTTGCAGCAACCCTGACCCTATGGCGTGTGGATGCTCAGTGGGGGTCTTTCCCAGGTCATCGCCGGGTAGTCGCGCCGAAAGCCGACGGCCTCCAGGAGGGAGCGGTCCCCGCCGTCCAGGACCGGGTCCCCGTTCCAGGTTTCGACGGTAACGTGGTGCTCAAAGCGAGCGAGGTGATCGAGCAGGGCCTGGAGGGCGCGCTGGATCAATCCGTCCTCTATGCCCTGCGTGAGGGTGAGGTGGGCGCCCCCGCCTCCGGCGACCAGGACGGGCAGCCCCCGGTGCTGCACCAGCCAGGTGGAGGGCACCCGCGCAAAGACCAGCGGCTCTCCCTTGGTGGTGCACGGGCCATCGTCGATCGCAGGCCCAAAGAGGTTGGCGGGATCGCAGGCGCTCATCACTACCAGCTCTGGGTCATCCCCTTCGCTGTCCCGAAGGGCGCGCAGACGTTCCACCGCATCGGCCAACGCGAACTGAACGCCCGGCAATCCGCGGACAAAGTATCCACGCCGCACCTCTCCGCGCATCTCCATCCGCCGTAGCTGCTGGTAGATCAACCCCCAATCCCACGAGCCGATCTCGCCCTCCAGGCAGTCGCGCGTAACCACGCCGTAGCGGGCCAGGAGCTGGCGTGCCTGCCGGGCAACCTGGTCCGGCAGCCCGACGGCTCGGCCCAGCACGCCGTAGCGATGCACCAGCGTCCAGCGGCCCACCCAGCGCGATGTGTTCCGCTGCTCCAGGCGCTGGCGCACCTGGCGCTTGGCATGCTGGTACTGTGCCCGGCTGGGCTTGTGGCGGGCCCGCCTCGCTCCAAGATCCAGCCGCTCCCGACGCTGAGTGAGCTGCTCCTCCAGCGAACTGAGCGGTTTTCGTTCGAGGGGTCCGCTTCGGCCTTCTTGCACCATCTGGCGCATAGCGTCCAGGCTGTCGTTGGTGACCAGGCCGGCCATCACCAACTTGAGGAGCGCAGTCTCTACGGTCGGGGCTTGCAGCTCCAAGGCCGAGCAGATGTCGGCGAAAAAGACGGCCCCCTCCGATCGAAGAAAGTCATAGACCGCCTGGGCCTGGGTGTCAAAGGTGGAAAGGTCTTCCGGGGCGGACTCCAGGTAGACGCTCCCCTCGCCCCGAAACAGAAAGCGCACCCTGCCACGCCGCGGGTCGGCGCCGCCAGCACCGACCCAGACCAACTCGCCTTCCTGGGAAAGGGCGTCGAGGTCCGCTGGCCGATAGTCGGCCAGGCGCAGCGGCAGTATGTCCCGCTCCAGGACCGGGCCTACCATCGGGAAGGCGCGAAGCTGCTGGAGCACTTGCGCCAGGGCGCCCTCTCCGGCCAACCTCGCCCGCGGATGGACGTGCTGCCACCGGGCCAGGAAGTCGGCATAGACGGTGAGCGGAACCGGCTGCACCTCCTGCCGCAGGATGTGCAGGGTGCGGCGGTGGATCTGCTCGAGCGCCGCCCGGTCCACGTACTGGGCCGGGGAGGGGAGTGTCGATGCGGCGCCGTCTGCCTCGGGCGTAAAGCGGCCGTGGGCGAGCTGGCGTGCCTCGATCAGGCGGTCAAGCTCAGCCTGGAGCCAGTCCTCGGGCAAGTCATAGCGCGCCTGAATGTCCTCCAGGGTCACAGGTCCGGCCTGGTTCAGGAAGCGCTGCAAGATCCGGAGTCTGGCCTCTGCCGCAGCGTTGCCCGGTGCCACCTCCTCCGACAGGCCAAAAGCGGCAGCGTATTCCGAGCGGTATTCGGCGGGTACCCAGCGGTGTGCAGGGCCGCGCGCGGTCGGGATCGCCAGCTCGACCAGGCGTTCCTCTCCAGTCAATCGGGCGATCCAGCCTGCTGGGTCTACCGTGCAACGCAGGGCGATCTCGCTGGACGAAAGGTCGCCCATCTGTTGGAGGAGCACGGCCAGCTCCTCTGCGGTGCGCGCCTTGGCGGTGGGCGCCGTATGCTGCAGTTGATTCCGGATCGCCTCTATCGCTTCGGGGCGGAGAAGCTCGTCCAGGGCGACATCCTGGAGGAGGTCCTGCAAGAGATCCCGGTTTACGGCCAGCATTTGGAGCTGCTGCTCGGCCCGGGGCGCGTCCCATTCGTACATGTGGACGTTGATGAAATCCCACAGCAGGCTCTGTGCCACGGGCGAGGGCGTCTCCGATTCGACCACCACGACCTCGATCTCGCCCTGCTGGATGCCCTCCAGGACAGTCTCCAGGTGTGGCAGGTCGAGCACGTCGTGCAAGCAGTCGCGATAGGTCTCGGCAACGATGGGAAAGTCATCGAAGCGACGAACGACCTGCAGCAGGTCCCTGGCCCGCAGGCGCTGCAGCCAGAAGGGCGTCCGCTTGCCGCCGCGCATGCCGGGCAGCAGGAGCGCACGCGCCGCGTTCTGGCGAAAGCGGGCCCCAAACACGGCCGATCCGGGCAGCTCCTTCAGGATGCGCTCGCGGGCCTCGGTCGGTCCCAGGGCGGTCACGAGGTCGAGCGGGAACTCGGCCTCTGCATCGAGGAGGCGGAGCAGGATGCCGTCGTCGTTGGTCTGCACCTCCACTTCGATCCCTGTGCGCTCGCGCAGGGCGCCAGCCAGGGCCAGCGCCCATGGGCCGTTGACCCGGCCACCAAAGGGGGAGTGGATGACCAGGCGCGGATCGCCCAGGGCGTCCTCAAAGACCTCGACCAGGATCGTGCGATCGGACGACACGGCACCGGCGTGGTCGAGCTGCCCGGCCAAGTAGTCCACAGTGTGCCAGGCCGAGAGCGCGTCCAGGGCATACTGCTCGCCGAGCCAGGCCAGCAGATCCTGGACGGAGGCGCTCTCGCGCTGCTCGCGGATCTTTCTGTAGGCCTCGAGATCCAGTTCCTGCCGGACCTGCTCCAGGCGCTCAGCCACCGCGCGCCGGAACGCGCCGACCCCCACGCCGAGCTCGTACGGACGCCAGGGGTATTCGCCGCGCCAGAAGGGCATGCGCGGGGTGGCCCCGGGTGCCTCAGCCACGATGACCCGGTCATCGGTCATGTCAATGACGCGCCACACCTGTGAGCCGAGCATCAGGGTATCTCCGATGCGCGTCTCGAACACAAACTCCTCGTCCAGCTCACCGAGCTTGGTCTTGCCGTCAGGCATGTAAGCGCCATAGGAGCCGGTGTCGGGGATGGTGCCGCCGTTGGTCAGAGCCAGGAACCGGGACCCGGGCAGGGCAGCCAGCCTTTGGTTCACCCGGTCCCAGGACAGGCGGGCACGCAGTTCGCGGTAGGCCTGGCTGGGGTAGCGACCAGCCAGCATCTCCAGTGTGGTCAGGAATACGCGCCGGGTCAGCTCTGTGTAAGCAGAGGCACAGCGCACCAGGTCAAAGAGCGCTTCTACGTCCCACGTTTCGACGGAGACCATGGCCACGATCTGCTGTGCCAACACGTCCAGCGGCTGCTGAGGGGTGTGCGTCGGCTCGACCTCGCCGTGCAGCATGCCCCCCGCGATCGCCGCGGCCTCAATGACGTCCTCGCGGTGCGTGGGGTAGATGCGCCCCACGCTGGTCTGGCCCACCAGGTGGCCGGAACGTCCCACTCGCTGCAGGCCCTGAGCAACGGACTTGGGGGACTGTAGCTGCACGACGAGGTCCACGGCGCCGATGTCGATGCCCAGCTCCAGAGAGGCCGTGCCCACCACCGCGGGCAGCTCGCCGGCCTTGAGCTGCTGCTCCAGCTCGAGGCGGACCTCCTTGGACACGCTGCCGTGGTGAACTCGGATGGGACCGGCGTGCGTGCCGGTGCCGGCGGCCATGATGCCCGCGCCCTTGACGACGCCTCCCTCGATCAGCCCGGAGGACTTGCCCTCTGCGCGGGCTGCGATCTCTGCGTTGAGCCGGTCAGCAGTGCGCTCAGCGAGGCGACGGCTGTTAGCAAAGACAAGCGTGGTGTGATGCCCCTCGATGAGGCGTAGCACCTGGGGAATGAGCGAGGGCCAGATGGAGTCTCCTGGTAGGTGGCGAAAGTCCTCAATCACGGTCACGACCTGCAGATCGAGGGCCTTTTCGTAGGCGGCATCGACGATGGTCACCGGCCGCGGCTGCAGCGAGCGCACATCCCCACCCTCCTGCCATTCGCACCCACCCAGGTAGAGGGCCACCTCGTCCAGGGGCCGGATGGTGGCCGACAGGCCAAGCCGCTGCACGGGCTGGTCTGCCAAGTGCTGTAGGCGCTCCAGGCTGAGAGCGAGATGGACTCCGCGCTTGTTACCGGCGAGAGTGTGGATCTCGTCCACGATCACCGTGCGCACGGTGCGGAACATGTCGCGGGCACGGGGGCTGGTGAGCAGCAGGTAAAGGGATTCCGGGGTGGTGATCAGGATGTGTGGCGGCTGGCGAAGCATCGCCCGCCGCTCTCGCTGCGGCGTGTCGCCCGATCGCACCGCCACCCGGATAGGTGGGAGGTCAAGCCCCTGTTCGTGCGCTACGCGGCGGATGCCGGCCAGGGGCACGCGCAGGTTGCGGTAGATGTCGTTGTTCAGGGCCTTCAAGGGTGAGACATAGAGGAGGCGCACTCCGCCGGCCTTGCTCTCCTCGCCGGCTGCCTTGCCATCCTGAGGCTGGACGAGCTCGCGATAGAGCTGGTCGATACCCGAGAGAAAGGCAGCCAGGGTCTTGCCAGAGCCGGTCGGGGCGAGGATGAGGGTGTGCTCGCCGCGCTGGATGGGCGGCCAACCCTGCGCCTGGGGCGGCGTGGGCTGGCCAAAGGTCTCCTCGAACCAGGCCCGGACCGGAGCTAGAAAGGAGGCGAGCCCGGCATCCACGTTGGGTACCTCGTTATTCGACATCGTGTCGCACCTTCCAATCTGGCCCGATTATAGCACATTTGTTCGCATGGTGTCAAGGTACGCGGCCTGTGTGTTACGGCTGCTACCAAGTCCGCGGAGCAAGCATCCTCAAATGCGCGCGGAACGGCAAACACCGTACGGCATCGGGGAGGCGTCCTTCTCAGGAAGTCAAGGTACTCTGCATCAGCCCTACCTGTGTGTTACGTTGCAGCTAGAACCTCATAGCTGGGAGCGATTCGTTTTCACCTCGAAGCCTACAAAGATGTCGCGAGCCACTTTGAGAGTTCCGCCCTCGTCAACGACGGTGAGGGTCGATATTCCGTCGACTCCGTTCGGGTATGTGGGATCGGTTGACGTCATGTGTATGACCTGGGCGACAAGCCAGGGACCATCACCGCTCATGATCGGTTCCCCGAGTCTCTCAAATTGGACTTTGTTCTCCCTATTGTACCCCTTGACGAACGCGAACACGTGCGCAGCGCCATAAGCCTGGGACACCGGGGTTGAGACGGCGCGGTCTGAGTCCCAGGAACCTCCCTCGTACAACACGTAGCCATCGGTGATCGCGGTCCGGACGGCATCCACGTCATAGTCGTTGAACGCTGCAAAGTAGTCGTTGAGCAACTGGCCGATCTCCGCAGTGACTGCGGTCTCAGGGACTGATGTGGCCGGGGCACCTGTCGGCCCACCCTTGTGCGTCATTTTCCTTTTCTCCTTCGGCTGTGAACTCTCTTTCCGTTGGCTTCGGTGGCGATGACAGCTCCGAGGGTCTACCTACTGGCGTGTTCTGCGAAGGCAGCGACGGATTCTGAAGTGCTGTCCAAATGCAGTCGCCATTCTAGCATGCTCTTGGCACACAGTATACCACCTGCGCATGCCCCGGGCAAAAGGATGCACACCCCAGCCAAGGACACGAGAGATGCCAAGGGACTGCAGAGCGTGCTGTGCGGCCGCTGTCTGGCCCGGTCCTTTGAGGGACCCTGTGTCAAAACCGCAAATCCCCAGCGGGATCTCTGACGAGCCCCGTGCGCTACTGTTGCGATCACAGGGCAGCCGCTTGTGTTACCACGGTGCAGGTGAAGGGCGGAGCGCTAGGGACTCACCGGCGAGCCGCCTGTGCGGCTGCTGGCGTCACAAGTGAGCCGCTTGCCCTGTCCCGTCCGGGCCAGGACGGGGTGCTACTGTGGAGCAGGCGAGCTGCTGGCCCTGTTCTGACCGGGCCAGCCTGTCCTGGGCGGACAGTCGGGGGGGCGGCGCTGCTGTTGGGAGCACAAGCGAGCCGCTTATGCTACCGTGGAGCAGGCGAGCTGCTTGCCCTGTCCCGTCCAGGCCAGGACGGGGTGCTACCGTGAAGCCAAGGAGCTGCTTGCACTACTGGCGAAGGCGCACCTCTCTCAAGGCGTCTTTGGCGGGGCGCGCTGGTTTGCCTTGCCATCGACCTGTGAGTAGAATAGGACGTCCACGGGGGAGTGAGCAGACACGGGAGGAGAAAACGCATGAGCAAAGCCCAGGGAGCCAGCACCGCAGCTGGAGAACGTCCCGATGACCGAAAGGCCAAGTCCGCGATCCTCATCGCGGCTGCGGGCGGTCACGGGCTTTCTCACTTT
>JADHXD010000124.1 GCA_016783145.1 Anaerolineae bacterium | reverse complement strand
GAATGCGCAGCTTCTCTGGTTCTGATCGCAAACTTTGTCCTTGTGTCATCTGTGCCGCATAGGTTGCAGCGGACGTATTCATGCTCGATCTCGGTGCCGCCAGTCGTCTCCATACTGTATGCTGACCTTGTCTACAGCTCCCTGTATCCGTCAATCGTGCCTTTCCACAGCGGTCCGATCAAGCTCCACTCGTGGCGCCAGACGTCAGCGAGCATTGTTTTCCCAAGCTTTGCCGCGATGTAAGCATTCCGCAACGCTTTGCTCGGTCCGTGAGGGTGTTTGCGGTAGAATCGCACCTGACCAAGAGCGCGATGGTACCGATTCGTGGGTCGGTCGCGCTGAGCTGTCAGAGACACCTTGTGCCACATTTTGGCCTGGGGCACGCACCATACGGTGAACCCGGCATCCAATGCCCTTCTGCACAGATCTGCGTCCTCAAAGTACATAAAGTACTGCGTGTCAAACAGCCCGATGCGTTCGAACACCTGACGGTGGACCAACATCCCACATCCAGTGACATAGTCTACTCTGAAGGGTGAGGGGGCGTCGGGAATCCCCGGGATCGACCTTACAGGTACCGGCATAGGCAGCCACGCACGGCGAACATCACCCAGCTTCCATAGCCGCTCGGGTGCGTCATAGTAGTAGATCGCCGGGCCGAGGATTCCAGGGCGATCAAGCGTGTTGTACGCGGTCTGCAGGCTCTCGATCATGCGGGGGTCAATCACAGTGTCGTTGTTCAGGATGAGCACGGAAGCAGCCCCTTGCTCCAAGGCGTGCTGAATCCCTGCGTTCATCCCTCCCGCGAAGCCAAGGTTCTGTTGGTTCTGGATCAACGCCAGTCCCGGGCCAAAGTGAGATCTGAACGCGCCCGCCGAGCCATCGGTCGAACCGTTGTCCACAACAACGACCTGTTCTGGCACTGCTCCGGCCGCCAAGACGGATTCTACGCAGGCAATCGTCTCACCTTTGAGATTCCAGTTGAGCGTTACGACGTAGAGAGGAGTGAGTGACATATCCGTCCGTCAAGAACCGCTCGACGGTGTTCCTTTCTTCTCGAACAGGTCGAGCAAAGCGCGCTCAAAGCGGTCGACTGCACTGTCCCACGTGAAGCCCACGGCCGTGAGTGGACCGTTTGTGCGCAGGCGTTTCTCAAGGGCCGCGTCGTTCAGGACGCGGAGCATTGCCTCAGCCAGGGCTTGTGGGTCGCGAGTGGGGACCATCAGGCAGTTCACCTCGTGCTGAGCGTACTCGCGCACTCCACCAGAGTCTGTGAGCACGACCGGCGCGCCGCATCCCATCGCTTCCAGGGGCGGCAGTCCGAATCCCTCGCGCCATGAGGCTGAAACGTACAGATCACAGTCGGCGAACAATCCCATCAGTTCGGCTCGTGTGGGCAGGTGAACATACTCGAATGGCACCCGGCAGTCGAGCTGGAGGTCTTCTTTGGAAACGATCTGCAGCCTGATGTCTTTCGCCTGCTCATAGACCTCGCCGGCGGCCTGCAGAAAGTCCTGCAGGCCCTTGCGCGGGCGCGCATCGCCGACGAACAAAATGGTCTTCTGGTTGCCGGGGGTGCGGAGGCTCTGGATCGACCTGGGTTGCAGGAGCTCAGGATGACTCAGTCCTATCCCAACCACGATCACTTTGCCGGGTGTGTAGGAGCTCAGCTCACGGCGACAGTAGTCCGAATCTGTCAGAGCGCACTCGTGCCACCGCAGAGCATGGCGCAGCAACCACCCTTCGAAGGGACGACCGACGAACATCTCCCGATAGTCCTGGTACAACCAGACCAGCCGTCCTCGCTTCAGCAGATGTCCTGCTAGCAGACCGACAGCGGTAGTGGGGGTGTGGGTCGAGATCACCACGTCGGATGGAGGTACCGCTCGGGCCAGTGACCAGGCGAGGCGGGCCATCCACACAAGGCCCGCGTGTGACTTGAACCCCACCCGACTTGACCGCACGGTCACGCCAGGTATCAACTCGCCCAGCATCGTATCGCTGAGCGTCCCTCCAGGTGCGATCAGTGTCACCTGATGTCCCCGCATGGTCAGGCGGTTAGCATACTCTGCTACTACCTGTACCCCTCCTGATAGCTGCAAAGAGGACAGAATGAAGCTGATGCGCATATCTTGGCTTCTCTCTCGAGATCCCCCTCCGACAGATCGGGGGTCCCGACTTGGGTCAGTCTTGGGGGTCAACCCCACGGCTCCTGTTCAGCGCGCTCGGGGACGTCAGCGTGACGACAGTGCCTCCACAATGACGGAAGCCAGCTGATCGGCGATGCGCGGGGTGGTGAGCCGTTGCTGGAATACGGTGTGCCCGCCAGCGGCAATGCGGTGACATAGCTCGGCATCGCCAGCAAGTGTCCCGATGGCATCTGCCAGGGCCTCCGGATCACCCATTGCGACGGCGTACACGTCCCTGCCGTGGGTAAAGAGCTCGCGCGTAGCAGGATTGTCGCCGACAACTGTGGGCTTTTGCATGGCCACGAACTGGAAGGTTTTCGTCGAAATCACCCGCGCTGCCTTGGGCACCTTGGAAAAGTGTCCCCCCAAGCAGACGGATGCTCGGGCGGTGTACTCTGGGAGTTGCTCGAAAGGTATCCAACCAACCAGCTCGACGTTGGTCAGGTGCAGACTTTCGATCATATCGCGCACGGCCACATAGCCCGGCCCGTGTCCGCCAATTGTAAAGTGAATCTTGGGTCGATCCCGCAATAGGTGAGCAGCCTGCACAATGATCTCTGTGCCATGTAGAGGCAGGAAGGCACCATAGTAGAACACCTCAAAGCCCGGTGAGGCGAGCGCAGCCTCGTCTCGCGGGAAAAAGAGCGATTCGTCGCACCCCACGTACAGGGCGGTCAGTTTGCTGCTTGGCACGGCAAACTCGGCTGCAAAATACCGAGACTGGGCTTCCGTGTCCGTGAGGACCTGAGCCGCCACCTCACAACTACGACGGTCAAGCCAGCGAGACAACAGTCCTACAGGAGAGCGCGGGGCAAACCACTGACGGTCTTGGCAAAGCGTATCGAAGGTGGAAACATAGGCGTCAAATACAATGGGCTGGTGCTGTAGGGCAGACAATCCGATGGCGATGGGTTGTCCGTAGAAGCCAGCCAAGCAGACATCGTGGGACGGACGGCTACTGGCAAAGCGGGATAGGCCGATGACTGTGCGACCCAGGATACTGCGAGCATTTGGGGTCAATATGGAAACATCAAAGTGAGATCCAAGGGCAGCAATCAGGACGCGGTTTCGAATGTACTCTGTTTCACGTCCAGAGATGAAAAGCACACTATGTCTCATAAAGCTCGGCTTCCGGCTAGCTCATGGTCGGGGTCCATCGGCGAATGGCTGAACCACTGGGTGCAGTTTGGAGATCCACCGTGACTCACAAGTTGCCTCGTGATTATACTCTAGACCCAGTAGCCTGACAAATGAATGCGTTTTCTCCTGATGCCCACGCTATCCGGCTTTGCTCTACTTGCACATAGCGGACCCATCCCTGGCGTGGCAGCCGCTTCTGACTGTCAGTGATAAGACTAGCCACATGGCCAAGTGCAGAATCCCCCAGATAGCGGATGCGTCTGGGGGATTTTTGCGTTATACTGACACTGGATGTAGACAAGTACATCTTCTCAGCGAAACTGGGTCGAGACTTCCGAAGTCTGCCAGACTTCGGAAGTCTCTTCCCCGAATCACGAGATGACACAACAAGGTCGCAATCACGCAACATCTTTGACAAGAGGATAGTCTTATGCATATTTTGCTCGCTGACTGCCAACCCAAGGTGCGGTTCGCACTGCGCGTACTGCTGGATCGGCAGCCGGGTCTAGAGTCGGTGGGGGAAGCGGTGGACGCCGAGGGCCTGCTGGCCAAGATAGAGACGGCGCACCCTGACCTGGTGCTGCTAAGCTGGGAACTGCCGGGACTGGCGGAGGTGGGCTCGATATCCGCGTTGCGCCGCGTCTGTTCTCAACAGAAGGTGATCGTTCTCAGCGGACGCGTGGGAGTTCGCAAGGAGGCATTGGCCGCCGGGGCCGATGCCTTTGTCAGCAAGACCGATCCGCCGGAGCGGCTGCTAGACGCCATTTCCGAGTGCGGCCAAGCCCCCAAGGGACGAGCTGTCGCGGAGGTGTCGAGGGCCCTCTCTGGCGGTGTGTCAGCGATGGTGTAGGAGAGGGAAAGACATGAAGAGCTATAAGCCGCACCGTAGGTACCTGAGCAAGCTGTGGCTGGTCGAGACCATCGTCGCCGTGCTGATCCTGATCGTCGCTGCTCTGCCGATGCTCATCGTGAGCCTGGAGCGATCGGGGAGCATGCGTGGCGCGGTGATCGCCTGGATCGTCTGCGGCGCCCTCGACGTGCTGTGGTGGGTGCCGGCGATGCTGTTGTCCGCGCCTTACTATCGCAGTCTGAGCTACGAGATCCGGGAAGAGGAGGTGATCGTGCGCGCGGGCATCGTCACACGGTCTGTGAAGCTCGTGCCCTACCGCACGGTGACCAACCTGACCGTCAAGCGAGGCTTGCTGGACCGCTGGCTGGGGCTGGGCACGGTGGACATCCAGACGGCTGGGATGAGCGGCACGAACAATGTGGAGCAGAGTCTCGTCGGGCTGGAGAACGCGCAAGAGGTGTACGAGCTGGTGGTCCGAGAGCTGCGGCGCTTTCGAGGGACCGCCACCGAGGGAGTGGGAGACACGGATGTTCCTGCCTCCGCGGACACCCTAACGGCGATCCTGGCCGAAGTGCGCGCCATCCGGAGAACGCTGGATGAGGAGTCGCCGAGGGGCGGGGCGTGATGATCGTGCACAGAACGTTCGTTCTGCCTGTCTCGCAGTGGAGCCTTTTCACGGTCACGGTCTGGTACCGACAGGAGTAGGACCCAGCGCTCGAGCGTGGTAGGCTGGAGACCGGAGCTGGGCCTGCGGGTATGGGAGGAGTACGGTGGAAGAGCGCTCCAAGGCCCGTGAACAGATGTGCGAATGGCGAGAATCGAGGACGGTCAAGCGCCAGGATGAACTGGTGGCCGGCGATGAGGTCGTGGCGGCTTTGCGCTGGGAAGGCTGGGGCAGCACCTTTGCCTCTGGCTCGTCTCCGGAGGGAGAGTGGACCTTTGACCGGCCGCGGCTCCTGTCGCGCGATGTCGAGGTGCGGGAGGCCCAGTCTGGCGAACTGGTCGCGGTGTACATGCCGAGCTGGCTGGGCACGGATGGGAAGCTGGAATTCGCGGACGGCCGCCGGCACCACTGGGCAGCGACCGACTTTTGGCGCACAAAGTGGGTCCTCTATTCGGCCTCGAACGAGCCCCTCGTGCACTTTGAGGACACGTCGGGGCTTCTGAGGGTCAGTGCGGTGGTGCAGTACGGGCCGTCGTCTCTGCCCCCGTGTGAGCGCGACCTGTTCGCGCTCCTGGGCTGGTACCTGATGGCCCTGGCGCGGCGCGATGCCGCTGCCGCAGCGGCGGCGACCACCGTTGTCATAGGCTGATCCTGCGGCACGGGGCCAGGATCCACTTACCGCGGCCCCTGCCCCGAGCCGCGCGATACGCCGGTGGGCTACAGCCGCGTCTCTTGTCGCAGTTCCCTGCTGAGTCGCAGGCGGAACCGGGCCAGGTCGCGGAAAGCCCGGACGATCACGGCGAGGCTCGCGCCGGTCGCCTCTCCTGCCGTGCGCGGCAGGTGGGTGACCGGCACTTCTGCGATCCGGAACCCCCGCGCCCGCGCGCCGGCAAGGAGCTCCGTGTCGATCATCGCCCCATCAGAGACGAGATGCACGCGGTCCAGGACCTGGCGGCGGAGCAGCTTGAAGCCGCAGTCGATGTCGCGGCACAGGTAGCCGAAGAGGACCCGCACCAGCGTGTTCCAGCCCCAGGCGTTGAACCTGCGGATGGCTGCGTCCTGCCTGTCCGCCCGATAGCCGCACACCACGTCGGCCTGGTCGAGGGCCTCCATCAGGCGATCGATCTCGCCGAACAGGAACTGGTTGTCAGCCGGGCAGAAGGCGATCAGGTCCCCCGTCGCCGCCCCAAACCCCGCCTTGAGTGCCCCTCCATAGCCGCGATTCGGGTGATGCTCGATCAGCCGGAGATAGGGGATCCTCCGGGCCAGCGCACGGCCAATCTCGCCTGTGCGGTCGGTGCTGCCATCGTTGACGAGGATGATCTCGTGGTCGATCCCCCTGGCCCCCAGTGTGGCGGACACCTGCTCGACGGCGCGCTCGACGTTGGGCTCTTCGTTGTAGGCCGGCAGGACGACAGACAGGCTCCGCGTGTGCTTTTCCCCGCGTTTGTTCATTCCGGTTCTCCTCGGTGTTTTCCCCTATAAGGACGCTCGGGTGGCGCAGGTATTACGTTGTGCGCGGAATGGAATCCGCGCCTACAGAGTCGCCCCGTGGATGCGCGGAATGGAATCCGCGCCTACAGAGTCGCCTCACGGGTGCGCGGAATGGAGTCCGCGCCTACAGAGTCGCCCCGCGGATGCGCGGAATGGAATCCGCGCCTGCGAGGGTCTAGCGGTGATCGGGGCGTTTGCGCTCAGTGGGAAATCGTGCTATACTTTGTTCTTGCAATGGATTGCAGTTGCAAAGGGGTGTGAACATGGCCTGTGAAGAGTTGTTCCTGGAGCGGCTCCGAAAGAGCGGATTCCGGCTGACACCGCAGCGAGAGATGGTCCTTTCTGTGCTGCACCAGCTCGAAGGGGCGGCAACGGCAGAGGATATCTATGCGCGCGTTCGCGCACTCAGCTCGGCGGTCGACATCTCGACTGTCTACCGGACGCTAGACCTGCTCCGCGAGCTCGAACTGGTCGCTTGCATCGACGCGGGCGGCGAGCAGTACCGGTATGAGCTTCTCGGCGCTCACGGCCCGCACCTTCACCTGGCGTGTGGATCGTGCGGCGCGATCATCGGGGTGGAGCTGGACCAGGCCGAACCCTTTGTCGCACGCCTGCGTGCGGCGTACGGCTTTGAGGCCCGGCTGGACGAGGTGACCATCCCCGGGCTCTGCTGTGATTGCCAGGTGGAAGGCACCCCCTGAAGCCACGTGCTGGATATTGGGATCACGACCCTGAGGAGAGCGTATGCACATCCCAGATGGATTCCTGAACGTAGCGACCTCGGCGGCGACCTGGGCCGCATCGGCGGGCGGGGTTGGCTATGCGCTGCGCCGGGTCAACCGCGAGCTTGAGGAGCGGCACGTGCCGCTGATGGGCGTCACGGCGGCGTTCATCTTTGCGGCACAGATGATCAACTTTACGGTGGTTGGCGGGACCTCCGGTCACCTGCTCGGCGGCGCGCTGGCGGCGATCTTGGTTGGGCCGTGGGCGGGCGTGCTGGTTCTGACCAGCGTGCTGGCCGTCCAGGCGCTGCTGTTCCAGGATGGCGGTCTGCTGGCCTTGGGGGCCAACGTGCTGAATATGGCCGTCCTTGGCGTGCTCGTCGCCTGGGCCGTCTATGCGGGGATGAAGCGGCTGTCAGGGGGCAGGGCGTGGGGCACCGTGGCGGGCGGCTTTGCGGCGGCCTGGCTGTCGGTCGTCCTCTCTTCGCTGGCGGCAGCCGCGGAACTGGCCCTCTCGGGCGCGGCGCCGTGGGCGGTCGTGGTGCCCGCGATGGGCGCGGTGCACGCACTCATTGGCGTCGGCGAGGGCCTGATCACGGTCGCTGTGCTGGCCTTCTTGCGGGCTGTTCGGCCCGACCTGCTGGCCCTGCGGCGGGCCTCGTCTCAAGCGTGAGGTGAAGGATGAAGGGAACCCGGAAATACGCGTGGCTGGCCGGACTCCTGCTGGCGCTGGCGGTGACCGTCTTTTCCCCGCTGGCCTCGCCTCACCCCGACGGACTGGAGCGGGTCGCGGAGGAGGCGGGGTTCATCGACCGGGCCGCGGACGCGCCGTACGAGATCATCCCCGACTATGTGCTGCCCGGCCCCCACAGCGAGGGGGCAGCGACGATCCTCGCCGGAGTGCTGGGCACGCTGATCGTCTTTGGGATGGTCTACGGCTTGGCCTGGGTCGTGCGGCGGCGATCGGACCGGGCCGCCTCCTGAGTCACGTGCGACGACTCTCCACGGACCGTTCGAAAGAGCAGGGTAGGGCCCTGCCTCTCGCCGCGACATTTCCCCGCGCATCTCGCAGTGGAGGCCGTTAGCGTGCGGCACTTTTCTCTGGAGCGCTACTGGCAGGGTGCAAGCCCGGTCCACCGCCTCGATCCGCGCCTCAAACTGCTCGCGGCCCTGGCCTACGTGCTGGTCACCAGCAGCGTGCCGGCTCGCGGCTGCTGGGCTCTCCTGGCCCTGGGCGTCCTGGCCCTGGGTGCAGCGCTCGCCTCGGAGATCCCCGTGCACGTGACGATCAGGCGCTCGATGATCGTCCTGCCCTTTGCGGGGATGGCAGCGGTCTCCCTGCCTTTCACGCGGACGGGGGATGTCGTGTGGGCCTGGCGCCCGTTCGTGTGGGCTGTGACGGTCACCGACGAGGGCCTGTTGGCCTTTGCCTCGGTGGTGGTCAGGGCGTGGCTGTCGGGGTGGGTGGGCGGGCTGCTGGTGGCGACCACGCCCTTTCCCAGCCTGCTGAGGGCCATGCGTGCCCTGCACGTCCCTTCCGCGCTGACGACGATCCTGTCGTTCACGTACCGTTACCTGCACGTGCTCGTGGTGGAGGCGACGCGCCTGCAGACGGCGCGCGAGGCGCGCTCCGCGGGACCGGGAGGGTCCCTGGCCTGGCGGGTGCGGGTGCTGGGGGGAATGATCGGCTCCCTCTTTATCCGGAGCTATGAGCGCAGCGAGCGGATCTATGCGGCGATGCTTTCGCGGGGTTTCTCCGGCCAGATGCGCACCCTGGACGAGCTGACCTGGCGCGCGGCGGATACGTGGGCCGCATTGGGTTGGGGGGCACTGCTGGCAGCGATCGCCATCGCGGGATGGGTGCCGTGTTAGGGGAGCGTGCGCTGGAACCCATGATCCAGATCACCGATCTGTCTTACGCCTACCCGGACGGCCGCCGGGCACTGGATGGTGTCTCGGTGGCCGTGTCACCCGGAGAAAAGGTGGCCATCGTCGGACCAAACGGGGCCGGCAAGTCTACCCTCCTGCTGCACCTCAATGGCACGCTGCGCGCCGATGGGAAGGGGCGAGTCGAGGTCGCTGGCCTGGAGGTGACGGCCCGCACGGTGCGCGCCGTGCGGGCCAAGGTGGGCCTGGTCTTTCAAGACCCCGATGACCAGCTCTTTTCGACCACCGTGTTCGAGGACGTGGCGTTTGGCCCGCTGCACCTGGACTGCCCGGAGGACGAGGTCCGAGAGCGCGTGCGGCGGGCGCTTTCAGCGGTTGGTATGGCCGGACACGAGGGGCAGATGCCGCATCATCTGAGCCTGGGCGAGCGAAAGCGGATCGCCATCGCCACGGTGCTGGCCATGGATCCCGAGATCCTGGTGCTCGACGAGCCCTCCTCCGGGCTCGACCCGCGAGCGCGGCGCAGCTTGATCGCTCTCCTGCGCGATATGCCGCAGACCACGTTGGTCGCCACGCACGATATGCGCCTGGTGTGGGACCTCTGCCCGCGGACGGTGATCCTCGATCGCGGGCAGGTGGCCGCCGACGGCCCGACGATCGATCTCCTGCTCGACGAGGCGACGATGGAGCGTCACGGGCTGGAGACGCCCGCCGTCAGCGCACCGTTTTACGATCGCTCACGACCCGCACAGGCACTTTCTCCATGTCATCGTAGAAGCGGATGAACTGCTCGACGAGCTCTGTGCCCTCCTGGCGCAGGTCGGTCGCAAAGCGGAAGGACAGGGACTGGTAGAGCAGCTCGACGGACACGGTCAGGGGAGCGGCAGCGCCCTGGACGTCGATCTCGTACTGGACCCGGTCGGCACCCTCGGCAAAGTCCTCGTCTTGGGCCGCCGCGCCCAGCACGGCGATGTCCTGGGGGGCCGTACCCTTGTCAAACCCCGCGGGAAGCAGGCGATTGTCCTTGGCATAGGACGCGCCGCGCAGGAGGGTGTAGGTCACCTCTCCGTCGCTGTTCTGCATGACCGTTTCATAGATCTGCACCTGGTCAGCGTTGGTGATCCGCTCGTGGTGCGGCTCGTAGGCCCCCTCGTCGTCGTCGGCATCGCAGCCGACGATGCTGCCGTTGGGCCGCGGGGCTCCCGACTCAAAGACGGTTCGCACACCCGCGTCCGTGACGGTCACGTGCAGCCACGCGCGGCGCGAGGGAAAGCCGGTGGGGAACTTGTGGCCTGCCGAGCTGCTCACCTCCACGGACAGGATCAGCTTGTCTCCGTCCAGCCGGGCCTGGCCGATCGACAGCCGGGCGGTCTTGTCCTCCAGGCGCTGGAGTGTCCGCGCCAGGGTGGCATCCAACTGCTCCGATCTGGCGGTGAGCCCCAATTCCTCGCCGTAGGTCCTGAACAGGTTCAGCATAAGGGTGTTGCCACCCACAAAGTGGTGCTGGAACAAGGGGCTCCGGGGGGAGAGACGGGGTCCCGGAGGCATATTCGGGATCACCACGGCACCGTCCGCCTCGGGCATTCGGAATGCAGGAGAACCGGCACGTACGGACACGTGCCCTACGGTGGCTATCTCCTTTGGGACGGAAGGGAAGAGAACTCCTCGTGAAGAGAGTAGTATTGTTGGATAAAGTCGCCGGGCCTGAGGATGCGGATGGAAAGGCCCGCTGTCGCGACCGCCTCGGTCGCGGCTAGGATGTGCCTCCGGTCCAAGGTCAGCAAGAACTCGCACCCCCCCTCAACTGCCGCTGCCAGCACGTGGAGGTCCTTTGGGTCGATCAGTGTGGCGTATTTCTGTAGGTTTTTCTCTTGGGGTACGGGGAGGAGCTCCCAGAGTACTTCCCCAAGACAGGTTTTGAAGCGGTCCAAGGAGCGTTGTGGAAAGCCTCTTGTCAGGGCATGAAAAGCCTCCATGATGACGAGGAAAGTGGTCTGGGCGGTGAATCCTCCCAGCTTGCAGGCCTCAAGAAGAAGGGCCGAGCCGCCACCTCGGGAATGGGCGCCTGCTACCAGCACGGAAGCGTCGAAGAAGAGGGTAGTTTGGCGGCTGATCTTTGTCACGGCTTGTTCTGGAGACCCGCTATGAGCTTTTCTCCAACAGACCGTGTGCCCTCGTCGATCTGGTCTTCTTCTAGCCACTCAGCGACCTCTCGGCTGGAGAAAGCGCGCATCTGAGCACCGCCAGCGGTGGAGGTGGCCCGGAGAAAGAGCTCAATGTTCTCCTTGGGAATGCGGTAATGACGGCCGAGTTTGGAGGCTACAAGCTTGCCTTCTCTGATATACCGGTACACGGTGTCCGAGGTGATCTGCAGGTATTCAGCCACTTCCTGTGGGGTCAGTATTTCTCTTGCCAAGGCCAAAGCCAACGCTCCTTCTGGACAGCCGTCCTGTGGAGTAGGGCGAGATTCAATGGTCGTCGTAAGTTGATTATAGGCTATCGGAGTTGACTTGTCAAGAGTAAAGTTGATCCAGGCCGAGTTTCGACACTTGTGCGATATCCGTTCCGCGGCGGCAGGTGGAGCCGTGCCGTACGACGGCGCGTAAAAAATGCGCCCGGCAGCGGCACAGACACCCCGTCCGGGCCAGGACGGGACAAGCACAAGCGAGCCGCTCGTGCTACGGCGGCACGCGGAACGATGCCCTGCGTCGTCACGTATGGAGATGTGCCCTACGGTGGTACAGGGATACGGTGGCGCATATGGAAGTGCGCCCTACGGTGGTACAGGGATACGGTGGCGCATATGGAAGTGCGCCCTACGGTGGCACAGGGATACGGCGGCGCATATGGAAATGCGCCCTGGTGGCACGTACAGATACGTGCCCTACCCGTAGACCGGGAGGCCTCGTTCCTGCAGGTATGCCTTGACCTGACCGATGCTCAGGATGCGAAAGTGAAAGACCGAGGCCGCGAGCAAGACCTGGGCGCCTCCCTCGACGACGCCCTGGTAAAAGTGCTCCAGCGTGCCCGCCCCGCCCGAGGCGACGATGGGCAGGTCCACGGCATCGGCGATGGCCCGCGTGAAGGCCAGGTCATAGCCGGCCTGCGTCCCGTCCCCATCCATACTGGTCGGCAGCAGGACGCCGGCGCCCAGGTCTTGGCACTGGCGGGCCCAGGCCACGGCATCCCGGCCCACGGGCCGCGTGCCGCCGGAGACCACCAGCTCGAACCCGGAGGGCATCACGGCGTTGCGGCGGGCGTCGATGGCGACGGTGATCGCCGACGAGCCAAAGGCCTCCGCGGCCTGGCGCACCAGCTCGGGGTCGCGGACGGCGGCGCTGTTCATCGAGACCTTGACTGCGCCTGCCGCGAGGACGGCCTCGATGTCCTCCAGGGAAGCGATGCCGCCGCCGACGGTGAGGGGGATGGTGATTGCCGAGGAGACGGCGCGCACCCATTCCAGGCGGGTTTTGCGGTTCTCCACGGTGGCCGCGATGTCGAGCATGGCCAGCTCGTCGGCGCCCTCTTGCTCGTAGAAGGCGGCGTTCTCGACCGGGTCGCCGGCGTCGCGCAGGTCGACAAAGTGGATGCCCTTGACGACGCGGCCGTTCTTCATATCCAGACAGGGCATGATTGCGATCGGGTTCACGTTTGTTGTCCTTTCTTTGATGGAGGCACAAGCCCCCTGCGAGGATCTTCGACGAGCCGCTTGTGCTACGGCGGCACGTACGGATACGTGCCCTATGGCGGCACAGGCACAAGCCCCCTGCGAGGATCTTGGACGAGCCGCTCATACTACGACGGCGGCACAAGCGAGCCGCTTGCGCTACGGTTATGCGAGTCCGTGTGCGATCATTTCCTCTTCCAGGGCGCGGGCGTAGGTCCGAAACCGCTTCTCCTCGTACCAGCCCATGCGCAGGTAGTGCTTGACGTCGTCCCAGAACCTGTAGAACGCGTATCGCAGGGAAAAGCCCTCGCTGACCTTCACCCGCTCCAGGTAGCGCTCGAGGAGCCCTACGTCGGGGCGGCAGTTGGGAAGGTGAAAGAGGTCGATCTCGGGGTCGTTCCACTCGGCGTCGATGGGATCGATGACCCCGGTGACCTGAAACGTGCGCGGATCGTAGAGCACGTTCCACAGGTTGTAGTCGCTGTGCACCAGCGAGGCCCGCCCGTCCGCCCCGGCCAAAATCTCGGGCAGGCGCTCGGCCGAGCGATCGATGACCCCCATCACGTAAGGGGAAACCGTGTCGCGGTGACGATCGGCGTGGACCCGGTCCTGGTAGGTGCCAACCCGCGCGGAAAGGCAGCCGAGCCAGGTGGGGTAGAAGGGCCCCCCGATGTCGCCGTACCCCTCCGGGCTTTCGACCCCGTGCCAGGCCAGCAGGTTGTCCAGGACCTGCTCGATGAAGCGGGCCTTGACCCGGTCGCTCGGGAACTGGATCTTGGAGGCGTTGACCCCAGGGATGTGCTCCATCACCAGGGCCTCGTAAGGCAGGTCTGGCGTGTGGCGGTGAATGCCGTAGACCTCGGGCACCCTGAGGATGGCGTGCCTGGAGAGCAGCTTGAGCTGCGCGCCCTCCCGCGCACTGTAGCCGGAGTATTTGTGCCACTTGACGACGACGTGCTCGGGCTCCCCGTCGAGCCAGGCCTCATAGACGGCGGCGTAGAACCCCGCCCCGATCTCGGCAAAGCGGGTCACCCGGCAGCCGAGCAGCTCCTGGAGGAGCAGGCCCAGGACCTTGCCGTCCTCCAGCGCGTCGAGGTCGTAGGGTGCGGCGATGTCGTTCACGCCCGCTCCCCGCCTCCTGATGTACCATCTCCAGCCGCGTGGACCTTGGCTAGCAGGCCGTCGACGATCTCGTCGGGGCCCGCCGATAGAGCGCGGCGAAAGAAGCGGAGGAAGACCGGCAGGGGCACGTGGCCGAGGAGATCCATCAGTCCCACGCCCAAGGCCGGAGCTTCCCCGTCCGTGCCTCCCGGCATCTGGGTGGCCACCTGCCCCATCACCGGCCCCAGCAGGGCAGCGCCGCGCGCGTCGGCCAACCACTCGTGGACCGTGCTGTCCCGGTCCAACAGGCAGGGGAGGGCCTCGACAGGCTCGATGCGAACGGTACCTCGCAGGCGAATGTCGGCCGAAGAAGGACCGACCAGGATGTCATAGGCCCCGTCCTCCGTGACCCACTGCCGGTGTGCCGGGTCGTAGTAGGCGAATGCCCGCGCGTCGAGGTCCACAGCCACAGTTGCCGTCTCACCCGGATCCAGTTCGACCTTGGCAAAGCCTTTCAGCTCCTTGGGTGGACGGGCGAGCCGCGCCTGCTGAGGGCCGACATAGACCTGGACCACCTCCTTGCCTGACCTGCCGCCGGTGTTGGTCATGTCCACCGAGACGGTCAGAGGCTCGCCAGCGGTCAGGGCACCGGAGGGTACCCGGAGGTTCGAGAAGGAAAAGGTCGTATAGCTCAGGCCGTAGCCAAAGGGGAAGAGCACGTCCAGCTCCCTGGCGTCATAGTAGCGGTAGCCGATGTAGATCCCCTCGCCATAGCGCACCTCGCCGTTCTCACCCGGGTAGTGGAGGTAGGCGGGCGTGTCCTGTACCCGGTGCGGAAAGGTCTCGGCCAGCTTGCCGGAGGGGTTCACCTGCCCGTAGAGGACGTCAGCGATGGCACCGCCCCCGGCCTGTCCCATCATCCACGCCTGGAGCACCGTGGGGACGCCGTCGATCCACTCGCTCATCGCGACGGCGGAACCGCTGTTCAGGATGACGACTGTCCTGGGCTGGACCGCGGCCACCGCCTGGATCAGGGCAACCTGCTGCGCGGTGAGGTCCATATCCCCGCGGTCGTAGCCCTCGGATTCTTTGAAGCCGGGCAGCGCGACGTAGAGCAGGGCCAGCTCTGCACCGCGGGCGATGGCAACCGCCTCGTCGATCAGCGCCTGATCGAAGCCTTCCTCCATCGTGTAGCCAGGGGCGTAGTGCAGCTCGGCATCCCCCGCCAGCCTTCGCAGCTCGTCCAGGGGCACGTCCACCTGTGCGGCGTTGATGTGCGAGCTGCCGCCGCCCTGGTAGTAGGGCTCCACCGCCGACCTGCCGATCACGGCGAGTGACTCCGCCGCCTCACTCAAGGGCAAGAGTCCACCCTCGTTCTTGAGGAGGACGATGGCGTCGGCGGCGATGCGGCGTGCCAGAGCGTGGTGGGCGGGGACGTCGATCTCCCCCCGGCCCTTGGGGGTCTCAGCGGCCTTGAGGATGAGGTCGAGGAGGCGCTCCACCGCCCTGTCGAGGACGGCTTTGTCCAACTCGCCGCTGCGGACGGCGTCGATCAGGGCCTGCACGCGGTCGGGCTGCGGGCCGGGCATCTCCAGCTCCAGGCCGGCCCGGAGGGCGGCGACGCGGTCGCGCACGGCTCCCCAGTCGGAGACCATGATGCCCTCAAACCCCCACTCGTCCCTCAGGATGTCCGTCAGCAGGCGCTCGTTCTGCGAGCAGTAGGTGCCGTTGAGCCGGTTGTAGGCACACATCACGGTCCAGGGCTGGGCCTTGGTCACGGCGCGCTCAAAGCCCGCCAGGTAGATCTCGCGTAGGGCTCTTTCGTCCACCTGGGCGTCGATGACAAAGCGCTGGAATTCCTGGTTGTTGGCGGCAAAGTGCTTCAGAGAGGTGCCGACTCCCAGGCTCTGCACCCCCTGGATCAGGCTTGCGGCCAGCTCAGCGCCGAGGAAGGGGTCCTCAGAGTAGTACTCGAAATTCCTGCCGCACAGCGGGGTGCGCTTTATGTTGTTGCCCGGCCCGAGCAGCACGTCTACGCCCAGGGCGATGCACTCTTCCGCCAGAGCTTTTCCCATTTCGCGCAAGAGACCCACGTCCCAGGTCGCGGCCAGGGCACAGGCGGTGGGAAAGCAGGTGGCCGGCATGCTGCCGCTGATCATGGCCCCCGGCTCGCTGGCCAGACGCACGCCGTGGGGACCGTCAGTCACGGTCAGGGCCGGTACTCCCAGGCGCTCGATGGCGACGGTCTGCCAGGCGTTCGCGCCCGTGCAGAGCGCGGCCTTTTCACCCGGGGTCATTTGCTCGCGGATCGTTCTCGCTCTTGTGCTCAAGGTCCTTTGTCCTCCATGCTGGACTCTGGCGAAAAAAGAGAAACTTGAGCACAGGACGCTTCCTGAGTAGAATGGCTAAAAGCCAAACTACTTGTCCCAGCAGGAGGTCATCCCATGCTCACCCGTATTTTACACAACTCTTCCGAATTATGCACA